>NZ_CP015243.1:2820489-3133877 GCF_001648175.1 Halotalea alkalilenta
AGCATGTGAATGATCGGCGAGACGGTGACCCGCAGCAGCTGCCGGGTCCAGGCGAGCAGGCCATAGCGGCGGATCCAGGCGTCGATGAACGGCGTCTTCTCACCCGGTGCGTAGCGGTTCTCGAGGTGGCTCAGGCCATTGAAGGGCACTGCTTGTTCACCGTCGCGCAGGTAGCCATGGATGCTCTCGCGCCAGATCGCACCCAGCGTGCCGTACGCCTGTGCCATACGGGTGGCCGGCAGGTGGGCGTAGTCGAAGCTGGCACCTGCGATTTCACCGAGAATGACGAAATCCAGCGCCTGCGCCGTCGGGTCGGTGGCGATCAGCCGCTGCAGCCAGTCGGTGATGATCGGTCCGTTCATCACCGTATGCTGGGCAAGAATGCGCGTGCTCGAGGTGTTGGTGATGCTCATCGCCAGCTTGACGTACGGGCGCCGTCTATCCGTGGTGTTGGCCAGGGTGCGGATCGACTGCTGCGCTTGGTAGCGGTGATCGGATGCGCCGAGGTAGACGATCTCCCCACTCAGCAGTTCGGCATGGAACACCGGCACGATGACCTCTTCCCACTGCCAGGGATGCACCGGTATCAGCAGGTAGTCGTCGATCGCGCGTCCCTCGCCCGCCAGTGTCGCCGCCATTTCCCGCCAGCGCTGCGCACCGGCCTCTTGCTGGATGAAGGCGCTGAAATCCAACCGCTGCGAATGCTTGAACGAAGCGCAGGACCTGGCCACCGCCAGCCAGACGATCGCGATCGGCGTGGCGAACTCCGGGCCATAGCGCTGATTGTCGGCCAGCGAGAAGCCGATCCTCGACTTGTAGCAGGGGTGATAGCTGTGGGCGTCCATGAAGTGGCGCTCGAGCTCATCCACATCCAGCTCGTGCGCGGCGCCGGCTGGCCGATAGCCCTGGCTGCGCGCCTGCAGATCGTTCAGCAGCGTCTGCTCCAGCTCCTGGACGAAACGCGGCAGATGCGCACTGTCGCGCAGTTCACCGAGCAGCTCCGACAATGCCTGGTGAAGCGAGGGCCGGCTGCGCTCGCCGCGGGCGTCGACCCGCTCCAGGCTGGTCGGGTCCAGGCGAATCAGCTCGAAACTGTCGCTGCGCAGGCCGTTGCAGTGGTACTCGACGATCTCCCGCCGCTCGTCGGTGGCTGGCAGGATGAAGCGATGAAGGTGCTCATCCACCGGTTCGTGGCGGTACGCCAGCACCGCTTCATAGCAAAGCGTCTGCAGCAGTTGGCCGACCACTCGCTGCTCGACCTGCCGGTAGACCTCGGGGTCGACATTGGCCAAGGCGAGGCTGGGCATGTCGGCCGATGCTCGAGGCATCGCCCGTGAGGTGGTGGTGGTCATATCGGTGTCTCCAGTCAACGTGGTTCGACGCCTTTCGGCGCCGCTTCGCGAGTTGCATCGGGGGTCGCCACGGGAAAACGCCAGGCACAGGGCAAGGCGAGCAGAATCAGCATGCCGGTGGCGATGAACACTTCACTGATCGCGGTGGCGGTCGCCGCGTGCTGCGCGCCCCACCCCGCATCGCCGTCGAGGCGCAGCTCGAGCCACAGCGAGGCGAGCACGATCGCAAGCGACGACGACAAGCGCCGCGAGATGTTGTTCATCGCCGACCCTTGCGTCACCAGCGCCTCGGGCAGCACCTCGAGCCCGGCGGTGGTGGCCGGTATGTAGGAGAGCCCGAGGCCGGCGCCGCGTATCGCCATCAGTACCAGCACCAGCGCAAGCCCCGCTTCGCTGCCCGCCATACCCAGCGCAAGCGTAGCGGCACCGGTCAGCATCAGGCCGACGGTCAAGATGCCGCGCGGCCCGTATCGATCCAGCAGGTGGCCGCCGAGATGACCGAAGAGGCTGGCGAACACCGCGGTACATAGCAGTGCCAGGCCGGTCCAGATGGCGCTGTGGCCCAGCACCATCTGCACCAGCAGCGGCACCAGGACCAGGCATTCGAACATACCCACCGACTGCACCACGGCGATGATCACGCTGAGCCGGTAGCCCCTGAGCGTGAAGACCCGCAGCTCGAGCAGCGGTGCCGGCCGGCGCAGCTCCCAGTGCACGAACGCCCAGAGGCAGAGCGCCGCGGCCAGCAGCATGGCCAGGTTGAGCGGGTCCGCCAGCGCCTCGGCGCGATGCAGCCTGCCGATGGCGATCATCAAAAGACCGATACCGCCGGCGATCAGCAGGTAGCCCAGCCCGTCGAAGGGTTTTCGCTCCCCCGCCTCGGCGGCCGGCAGCACCGCGAACCCGATCAGCAGCGCCAGCAGCCCGATGGGGACATTGAGCAGAAACAGCCAGCGCCAGCCCGACCATTCCAGCACCAGGCTGCCGCAGAGCGGACCCAGCGCCGGCGCGAGCATTACCGCAGCACCCCATAGCCCGGTGACACGGCCACGCTCGCCCCTGGGGTAGACGGCGAAGATGATCGCCAGCGACAGGGGAATCATCAGCCCGCTGGCGATGCCCTGGACCACCCGCGCAACGATCACCAGCGCAATGGAGGTCGCCACCGCTCCCGCCAGCGAACCCAGCACGAACAGCGCCAGCCCCGACAGATACAGGCGCTTGCGTCCGATCCGCTGGCTCAGGAAGCTGGTGAGCGGCATGGTCATGCCCATGCTGACCATGAAGGCCGCGACGATCCAGGTCGCCATCAGCGGACCCAGCTCGAAAGCGTGGATGAACGCGGGCAGCGCCGGGTTCAGCGCGCTGTTGTTGAGGCTGACGGTGACCGTGCCCAAGAGCACGTTGACCACCACCAGCCAGCGCGGTGCCACGACCATCAATGGCTCCGCACGCTTGGGCCTTGCGACGTTCCTGCCGGAAGGAACAGCTGGGTCGGCCGTGGATGGCAGAGAAAGTCCGCGTGGGAAATGTTGTAGCCGTAAGCACCGGCCAAAGGCAGCGCCAGCACGTCGCCGACGGCGATGCCGGCGAGCGGGCGATCGCGGCTCAACACGTCCTTGGGCGTACAGAGCTGGCCGACGACGGTCCATCGCCGCCTCGGCGCGTCCGCGGCGACCGGGCGCTGAGGCAGGTGGATCACCGGATGGTCGTGCCCTTGCGCCACCGGCAGGCGGAACTGATGGGTACCGCCTCGGCAGACCAGGAAATGGGTACCGTGGCTTGCCTTCATATCCAGCACTTCGATGGCGTAGTAGCCGCAGAAGGCGGTGATGAAACGACCCGGCTCGAAGCGCACCAGCGGCGCATCGTCGATCTCGGCCAGGCGCCGGCCAAGATGGCGGCACAGCCGCTGCCAGTCGAACTGGTCATCGCTTAGGTAATCGACGCCAATGCCGCCACCGACATTGAGGTGGGTGATCGATTGAGGCTGGGCGGACAGCGCCTTCCACTGCGGCCAGCGTTGCAGATAGGCATCCAGCAAGCGCTCATGACGCTCCACCTGCTGCTGGTGCGACATTGCGTGGACATGGAACCCCTGCAAGCGCAGGTGACTGGCGGCATCGACCTGGCGCACCGCCTGCGCCAGGTCAGACTCGTCGATGCCGAACGGCGTTGGCGTACCCGCCATCGCCAACCTGGTCGAAAGCGAAGGCGGCAGCTGCGGATTGATCCGGATGAACACCGCCTGCATCCTCCCGGCCTCACGGGCCAGGCGCTGCAGGCGCTCGATCTCGTTCAGGCTCTCGACATGGATCGCTTCGACATCGTGGCGCATCGCCGCGCGCAGATCGGAATCCAGCTTGCCGGGACCAGAGAAGACGAAGCGCTTGGGCGTCGGGCAGTCGTGTACCCGCTCTATCTCGCCGCCCGATGAGATCTCGAAACCATCCACCCATGGCGCCAGCGTGGCCAGGATCGGGGCTTCGCTATTGGCCTTGATCGCGTAGTACAGCTCGACGCCGGCGGGCAGCGCCGCCATCACCCGCTCGATATGTTGGCGCAGCGCGTCCAGGTCATAGATGAACATCGCCAGCGGATCCCCGCCGCTCATCCTCTGTGCCTCGATGGCATCGCGCACGGCAGCCGGCAGCCTATCCATGGGACACCTCCCCAGCCCAGGGCGAGGACAGCTCGACATAGCCGGCATGGCGATCGGCCCGCGCCGCCAGGCGAACCTTGAGATTGGTCTTGCACGCAATCGCTTGACCGGCGATCAGCGCATCCAGCTCCGGCGCGGCGCGGGTGAGTTCGTTGCGGACATCGACCAGCCGTTTCGCCACCCGCTGCCACATCCGAGATGCCAGGTGCGGTCGCTCCCAGCTCAAGGCCAGCACCGCTTCGGACAGGTTGTTGACGAACAGGCAGTAGCTGATGCGCTGCCAACCCTGCTTGCGCGAGTAGCTCAGCGATCGCCGGACGCGAGGGTGAAGATCTTCGTCGAGCTGGTGGACTCCCCACTCCTCAGTCAGCTTGACCCCTTCGAAATCGCGCAGCAGCAGTTGAACGGGACGCCCGTTGTCGTGGACCAGTACGCAGTTCTGCAAATGCGGCTCCATCACCACACCGTGGTTGAAGAACAGCGCAAGCACCGGGCGCAGCAGCAGCGTCTGGTAGCGATCGAACCACTCGAGCAGCTGGCCATCACTGGGCGCACCGCGCTTGAAGCGACCCAGGAAGTCGTGCACCAGCGGCTTCAGCTGCTCGTCGCGAGCGAACAGCGTGCCGGCCATCAGGCTGCAATCGGCGCCGGTGCGCAGGCAGAAGTTCTCACGCAGGATCGCGCCGGTCTGCTCGCGAAACCAATGGTCGTCATCCGCCCCGGACGTCGCCGGCGCCCAGCTCAGCGACGCGGGCTCGGCGACCACCGTGAGCCCGCCCAGGGTCGCGGTGTGCAGCCGCTGCAGGCGCCGGAACAAGCGGTCGATGACCAGCGCGCTTTCCAGCTCGTACCAGGCGTTCTTGCGTACGCAGTTGGTGATGCGCACGTTCAGCGAGCCCTTGATGAAGTAGTCGTGCCCGTCGACGTACCAAGTCCGCATCGACGCCGTCGGGCAGGCCCACGCACCGCGCTGGCCGTGGTCGATGATCCCGCCCGACGCCACCAAGGGGCGCACGCGTGGATCATCCAGGAACAGCTGCGCCTGTACCGGGTGCAGGCAGAGAATCGCGTGTCCGGGCCGCGCCAGCTGCTGGTCGGCGAAGCCGGACAGTACCTGCGCATCGCTCAGCTCATTGGCCGAGATACGCAGCCCATCCAGCGGCACCTCGATCAGATGCAGCTGCGTGCTGACGCGAAACTCCGGTGCATAGGCCTGCTGGGAGAGCTCGGCCGGCCACAGGCGGGCCTTGGGCGCGGGATGATTCGGATGACCGAACCACAGCCCTTGCTCGCTTGCGATGTAGTCGCTGAGGGGATCATCGAGCCGCGGCTGGAGGTTGTGACCGACGATCGCCGCGGTTAGGTGCTGGCTTTGCAGGATCTGCTCCAGCAGTTCGTGGTTCTCGGCATCCGCCATGTGCTGGCAGGCGCACAGCAGCTGCTCGACGAATTCGGAAAACGACGGGCAGCTCCAGGGACCACCGTTGCTGCGTGAATAGACGTCCGAGAGGTAGCGCTGGCTCCCGAGCGTATCGTGCCGGTCGACCATGACGAAGAACTGGCGCTCGCGGGGCAGTTCGATCACCAGCGGAAGACCTTTCCAATCGACACCCGCCAGGTAGCTGCCCGGCGCGATGCCGTTCATCTCCGACGGCCAGGCATAGCTCAGGCGGTTTTCCGGCAGTGCGAACTCCTTGATCAGGCAGTTGAGTAGGGCGTGCGAGGCGGCCAGCTCGCTCACCACACGAGATACAGCGGTGCGATCAGGGTCGTTCATGGTTGCTCCGTAGTAGCCATTAGAGAGATGGCGGTTGCTTCATTCATCGATGACATCGAATGTCCAAGCGGGCTGACGAACGGACGCTCGCTCGGGACGAACGGGCTGGGGCAATGGCGCTTCCCCGTTCGTGGTGAGCCGGCGAGGGACGAGCCGAGTCGAACCACGGCACCAGCGCCGGACCCGGCCCTTCGATAGGCGTCCCCCAAGTAATGCCGGCTCGAAGACTTGGCGAGTGGGACGCCGCTCGGAACGAACGGGCTGGGGCAATGGCGCTTCCCCGTTCGTGGTGAGCCGGCGAGGGACGAGCCGAGTCGAACCACGGCACCAGCGCCGGACCCGGCCCTTCGATAGGCGTCCCCCCATGTAATGCCGGCTCGAAGACTTGGCGAGTGGGACGCTGCTCGGGACGAACGGGCTGGGGCAATGGCATCGTGCGTGCCTAAGCAACATCAGATCGCCTGATCGATACCGCCGCTATTCGTGCCTGCATTTCCAATGAAATCCGCTCCTTCTACGACGAGTCGGCGCGTGAGCAATGAGCTGGCGCAAAAATCTCTCGACCATGCGCCAGAATGACCATAAATAAAGGACGAACTTCAGAAGTCTACGGAATATCCCACCGTCAGCGTCCTTCCACGACCAGCGAAGTACCGCCGGGGTTCGACCAACGCACTTTGGGAGTAATAGGTGATGTATTGCTTGTCGAACAAGTTGGCCAACGCAACATTGATTCGCCCCGTTGGCAATTTATAACCCACCGCGGCATCCACCAATAAATAACCATCGAACTCCCTGTCCGCATCATCGAAACTACGATCGAACGCATAGTTCGCCTGAACGAAGGAGGACCATTGCGGTGACCAATTCGCTGCCCAGCTACCAATCAACCTATTAGGCGAAACATTCAACCCATCGAGCTTGGCATCGAGACTTCCATCGTTGTCGCTGTCGTAGCGGCCACGCATGTAGGAATAGGCCAAGGAAAATCGATGCGCTTCTGACAGGCGATAACCGAGCGATGCCTCGACACCCTCTATCTCGGTTTTCTGTCGACGCGTGACATAAGCATCGCCGACACGATCGACCCGGCTGCCCAAATCCGAGGAGGAGTTGTAGTAACTGACTTCAGCGTCCCAAGGTCCACGCTCGAAACGCACGCCCGCTTCGATATTGTCGGTGACGATGGGGCGGAGGTCATCGAAATCCGCGAAGGACATGCCGTCGGTATTGATCAGTCGCAGCGCGCGGCCTACGTCAGGGATTGCGAAGCCTTCCGAATAGCTTGCAAAGAAGCTCAGCGGCTCGATAGGCGTCCACACCGCACCGTAGTTATAGAGCGTCTCATTGAAACTGCGCTTTCCGCCGGCGACATCGACATTGTTGGCAGCCCAGGTGGTGCGATAGTCATCGGCTCTCAGTCGGGCATATTCATAGCGAGCGCCGGCTGAAAGTTTAAGGGTGTCGATCGGTGAAAATTCAACCTGGAGGAAGGGGGAAAGATCCGTATAGGAAACCTCGGGTACATAGGTGCGGCCGGTGCCCCAAAGGTCCTGCTTGGAATCATCGAATAACGTGTCGAAGCCAACCGTGAGTTTGACTCGATCCTGCCAAAGACTGTCGTTGGTCAGTGCCACCTTGGTGCCATACTTCGATGTCACCGCGCGGGACTGATCATACAAGGTACCCACTGGGGCGATGTTGGGATCCTGGAACGATCCGGAATTGTCGGCACCGAACAGCGCTTCATAGTCCTGGTAGTAGACCATGGCCGTGAGCGACATGCCGAAGAAATCATAGTTATCGTAGGTCAGGCCCGTCGTCCAGACGCTGTTGAACGGCGCTTCGCCCGGGGGCGTTCCACGAACAGAGCCCGTCGGGATACCGGCCTCCCTGTCCCCTATCACACTCAGGTAATTATTATCACCATCGATGCGATAGCGGTTGATACTCAGCTGCAGTCGCTGATTCTCATCGAACCAGTAACCCAATTTACCGAGGACATCGTAGCTGCGCGAGTCCATCAAATCACCCTGGGTATTATCCACACCCACGGGATTCCCCCGGCCGTCGAGAAAAAGCCCCTGATCCTCGTAACTGAGCGAGAACAGATAGTCCAGATTGCCTGAATTGCCATCGACACCGTAGGTCGTCTTGTAACTCATGGTCTCCGATTTGACCTGGGAGGTCGGCGTCGTGGCTTCGATACTGAAATGCTGATTGAAGGATCCTGGGGCCGGGCGCCGAGTGACCAGGTTGATCACGCCCCCGGTCGCACCCACACCGTTACTGGCATTGGCGCCATGGATCACCTCGATGCGCTCGAGCATCGAGAAATCCACCGTGTGCATCTCCCGCCCGGTGGGGCGCAGCGGATTCGATTGCGGGATACCGTCGATCATGACCAAAGGTGTACGTCCGCGGAACGTCTCGCCACTCCCGCTCATCTTCTGCCTGCTGGGTGAAAAGGCAGGCAGCAGGTTGCTCAACACCTGTGAAGAGTCCGAGGTGATGTTGAGCTGCTGCTGGATCTGCTCCCGATCGATGATCGTCACGACCTGCGGGGAGTTTCGCGCCTCGGTATCGGTACGCGTCGCGCTGACCACCAGCTCGTCGAGGCGCTGGGGCGCATCCCCCTCCTGAGCCTGGGCTGCAGGCAGATAGGCCAAGGATACGATTGGCCACAGAATTCTAATTTTCATGAAAAACTTCCTATCCCTGTCACGTCCCTGAAACCCTGCGCAAAGAGGGCTGAGATACGTTCGGATACCCAGCCCTCCACCGAGGGCGCCACATGGCAAGGCGGAAACTAAAATATATTCTAAATGATAACCATTGTATTTTTGTTAACGCTCAGGGAGTCCGCAGCAGATGGCCATAGACCTTGGTCCAAGGCATGGACGCACGTGGGAACCCGGGCACTTCTGCCCGGGTTCGGAAGCCGGGGTGAGCGTCGACTACGCGACTCGCTCGATCATTTCTCGCCATTGTCGTGGGGACATGCCGCTGCTCGCTTTGAAGGCCCGAGACAGTGCGGCCTCGCTGGCATATCCGACCTCATGGATGATCAGCTTCAGCGGACGCCCCTGGCGCAGTAGCTGCTGGGTGATGCCGATCCGCCAACGCTGCAGGTAAAGGCCAGGCGTACAGCCAATGATCTCGCGGAAACTGTTGGCGAACGCACTGCGCGACATGCCCGCACGGGCCGCCAGGGTATCGAGTGACCACGGCTGCGCCGGCTGCTCGTGGACGGCGACCAATGCGTGTCGCAAACGTGGATGCGCAAGCCCCGCCAGCATGCCCACTTGAGTCTCTCCTCTCTCCATCAAGTGGCGAAGTATCTGGATCAGGATCACCTCGAACAGCCGATCGAGCACCGCTTGGCGGCCACAGTTGTGCTTGAACGCCTCATCGAACAGTAGCTCCAGTACGCCTGCGACACCGTCCAACTCATCCAACGGCAGACAGATGAACGCCGGCAGCGCCGCGGCGATCGGATTCGCAGGCGCTGCGTCGAAGCTCAATCGGGCGCAGACGAAGTCGGCTCCTCGCTCTGGGTCAGTGATGAACCTATGCGCCATCGGCCGGGGGTAGAGCAGCAGGCTGGGCCGGGTGATGCGCAACGCGACCCGACCGCCCTCGTGGCTGACATCGACCTTCCCATCGCGGATCAGGTGCAGCTGGCCGGTGTCGCCTTCAGGACGCAGGTCGTTGACGCCGCACAGGGCGCCTGCGTGGAAGGTCTTCGCTCTGACGGAGAAGTGCGCGAGCAGCGCCTCGAGTCGATCGGGCATGAAAACACTCCTGATCAATTTTTTAGCATTTTAAGCCACCAAACGTACATAAAACAGCGGCAAAGTGAGCACTGCCATCCCGGCATCACTTGGCGATCACTTAGCAATAGCGCCTCCATGAGGAAAATCCCATGAATGCACTGCAACGCTCTTTGCTGCTGTCGGCGCTCACGTTGGCCTCTTTGATACCAGCCGGTGGTGCTCAGGCAGGCGATTCACAAACCGCCACCGCGACTCTCACATCACCCGAGGACATCGAAATGAACGTCAACTACATCACTACCCAAGACGGCGTGCAGCTTTACTACAAGGACTGGGGACCCAAGAACGGCCCGGTCGTCACCTTCAGCCACGGCTGGCCACTGAGCTCGGACAGCTGGGAATCCCAGATGCTGTTCCTGGCCTCCCAAGGTTATCGGGTCGTGGCCCACGACCGCCGTGGCCATGGGCGTTCAAGCCAGCCTTGGGATGGCAACGACATGGATCATTACGCCGATGATCTCGCCAGTGTGATCGAACACCTGGATCTCAATGACGTGACCCTGGTCGGCTTCTCGACCGGCGGCGGCGAAGTGGCGCGCTACATCGGCCGTCACAGCACCGGGCGGGTCAAGAAAGCCGTGCTGGTCAGCGCGGTGCCACCGCTGATGCTGAAAACCGAAGACAATCCGCAGGGCCTTCCAATCGAAGTATTCGATGGCCTGCGCCAGGCGTCGCTGGAGAACCGCTCGCAACTGTATCTGGATCTGGCATCCGGTCCCTTCTTCGGCTTCAACCGCGCCGATGCGCAGCCCTCCCAAGGCCTGATAAATTCATTCTGGGTCCAGGGCATGCAAGGGGGACACAAGAATACCTACGACTCGATCGCCGCATTCTCCGCCACCGACTTCCGCGAAGACCTGCAAAAGTTCGATATTCCCACCCTGGTGATCCATGGGGACGATGACCAGGTCGTCCCGATCGATACTTCTGGGCGTGCCTCGGCCGCCTTGATCAGCGACTCGGAGCTGATCGTTTACCCCGGCGCCCCCCATGGCCTGACCGACACCCACAAAGAAAGGCTCAACCAGGACCTGCTCACCTTTCTCAAGCGTTGATCGGCCGCTTTACGCGGCTGCTCGCACCATCAGCAGAGCCTGGCGCAAAAGCGGGGCCATCCGTCGCTCAGCGCAGATCGACCAGCACCCGGACCGACGGGGGCGTTGCGAATCCCGCAGCGCCCCCGGCTGCTCTGCGGCAGACGACCGCGGCGGGAGCGCCGGAATCCAGCGCCAGGAAAAAGTCAGCCCGCTGGGCTATGGTAGATCCAAGCCATCGGCTATCAGCCTGTCGATGGCAGGTTTTCGATCCATGGAAAGGCTCGACAGCGATTTGAAACATCGCCACTCGCGACGATCGATCCCCACTTGCTGCCATCGCATTCTTCGTACGGGAGCCCACCATGCCGATGCTGTTCGACGCAATGATTCCGGCCTTTATCGTTATATTCACGATAGTGATCATGGAATGCATCGCTACAGCGGTTCATAAATACATCATGCATGGTTGGGGATGGGGCTGGCATAAGTCGCACCATGAACAGCATGATCACGTATTCGAAAAAAACGATCTTTTTGCCTTGGCCTTTTCCGCACTCGCCATCGTCCTGTTCATCATCGGGATGTACAACTGGGTCATCTGGTGGATAGCGATCGGCGTCACCGCCTACGGGGCCATTTACTTTCTCATGCATGATGTGCTGGTGCATCGCAGATGGGGACCCGTCTATTTACCTCGCAAAGGTTACTTGAAACGCATTTATCAGGCCCATCGGCTACATCATGTCAAGAACACCCGAACGGGCTGCGTCTCTTTCGGTTTCATTTATGCCAAGCCGATCGACAAGCTGCTGAAGAACCTGCGTATCGAGCGTAAGGGGCATCGTTCCACCCGACGAAGATAAATGAACGAGCGCTTACCACGCCCTATTGTTCCTACTCCACTACTACAAGCTGATTTAAGCTGAGAAAGCGTGCTTTCCAGAGCCGCTGCTATGCTGTATCCACGCTCGGGTGCAAGGAGCACCGATGAAGACCCATCAAGGAGAGGCCGTGATGACAGCGCGAGCAACCGCCCGCCCTTTGCCGCTTCAGAAATTCGAAGACGATCTCGTCGCCACCATGTGGCTAGGTCTCGATGAGGGCGCCGAAGCCATCGACAGTGGGCACCTGATCGCTGCGTTGACTCATCATATCAACGGTGGGGGAAGCAGGATTCGCGCTCGCCTCGCCCACCACTGCGCGCTGCAACTGATGATCGAAGAGCCTGATGCGCTGCGGTTGGCCGCGCTTTGCGAGCTTTTGCACAGCGCCTCTTTGATCCATGACGACCTTTCCGATCATGCCCAGATACGTCGCGAAGTACCCAGCGTGAACCATGCCTTCGGGGAGGATACGGCGCTTTGCCTGGGCGATCTTTTCATCAGCGCGGCATATGCGATGGCCGCACGGCTCGAGCGCGCCGACTTGCCGCTGGCCGCGCTGCTGCAACTGATCCATCGCGCCATCACCTTGACCATCCATGGCCAGCTATCGGCATCACTGTCGAGCTCTAAACCCAAGCTCGAGCATTCGATTGCCGCGGCCTGCGCCAAGACCGCGCCGCTTTTTTCCCTGGCGCTGGAGCTGCCCCTCTTGGTGGCCGGTGAACGCAAGGCACAACCGCTCGCGCGCCGTGCCTGCGAACACTTCGCCCTCGCCTATCAATTGCTCGATGATCTTGACGATTACGATGACGACATGGCACTGGACCCGGAGCGGGGCAATGGAAACCTGGTGCGTAGTTTCGAACGTGAACTGCCGGGCAGTGCCAAGGAGCACGCGACGACGCTGCTGCATCAATGCCTGGGCCAAGCGAGCGCCGAGGCGGACCTGCTGCCGCACGGCATCGGCGGCGGACTGAAAAGCGCTGTACAACAGCTGGCGGCTACGGCTTTGCATCGCACCCACCAGAGCGCATACGCATGAGCCGAGCGCTGGTGATCGGCGCAGGCTTCGGGGGTATGGCGGCGGCTCTCAGGGCTCGTGCCAAAGGCTACGAGGTGACCTTGATCGAGCGCTGTGAACGGCTCGGCGGCCGCGCCCAGGTATTCGAGCAGGACGGCTATCGTTTCGATGCCGGACCGACGGTGATCACCGCGCCCTTCCTGATCGAAGAGTTGTTCTCCCTATTCGGGGAACGATTGGAAGATTCGCTCGAGATGATCGCCCTGGATACCTGGTATGCGTTTCGGTTTCCCGACGGCGATCGCTTCGCCTACGGTGCCGACATGAGCCGCACCGAGGCACAGATCGCGAGGATCTCTCCGCCAGACGTCGAGGGCTATCACCGCCTGATGGAAACATCGCGCGAGATATTCGAACTTGGGTTCGAGCAGCTGGCCGCACGCCCTTTCGACCGTTTTACCACCATGACCGCGCAAGTGCCGGCACTGTTGAAGCTACGCAGCTACAAAAGCGTATGGGGCTTGGTCGCCGACCATATCAAGCACCAGAAACTGCGCGAGGCGTTCACCATCTCCCCACTGCTGGTCGGCGGCCATCCGTTTCGTACCACCAGCATCTATGCGTTGATCCTCTATCTCGAACGCAAATGGGGAGTGCATTTCCCGCGCGGCGGCACCGGGGCGCTGGTCGATGCGCTCGCATCACTGATCACCCGACAGGGCATTACGGTACGAACCGGCACCACCGTCCGGCGCATCCTGGTACGACATGGCCGCGCCATTGGCGTCGAGCTCGAGGACGGCGAGCGTCTAGAGGCGGACGAGGTGATCAGCGATGTCGACCCAACCTACCTCTACACCCAAATGCTCGATGTGGTGGCGCCGTCGGCAAGGCTGAAACTTCGCGTCGCCGACTACTCGATGGGCCTGTTCGTGCTCTATTTCGGCACCAACCGCCAATGGCCCGAGATCGACCACCACACGATCTCGCTGGGCCCGCGCTACCGCGGCCTGCTCGACGACATTTTCATTCACCGTAGGCTCGCACCGGATTTTTCGCTCTACCTGCATCGTCCCACCGCCACCGACGCCAGTTTCGCTCCCGCAGGCCACGACGCTTTCTACGTGCTCGTTCCGGTGCCCAACCTGCTGGGCAACGTCGATTGGCACGCCGAGAAGGAGCGCTTCGCCGAGCGGATCATCGCGGCGCTCGACGCCACCCTGCTGCCGGGCCTGCGGGAGAGCCTGACCGTGCAGTTCTCGATGACCCCCTTGGACTTCGAGCAGCGCTACCTGAGTCGGCACGGCAGCGGCTTTTCGATCGCGCCGCGCTTCAGGCAGTCGGCATGGTTCCGCTTTCACAATCGCGCCGAGGGTCTCGAGCATCTATACCTCGTAGGTGCGGGAACCCACCCTGGCGCTGGAGTGCCGGGGGTCCTGTCGAGCGCCAAGCTGGTCGGTGAACTGCTGCCGGAGGCATCATGAACGACCAAGAGAGAGTGGATGCCGATGACGCCCTGGCCACGCTCGGACGACACGGCAAGTCGTTTCGCTTCGCGAGCCTTCTGATGCCAAAGCGCGATGCCGAGGATGCCGCCCGGCTCTACACGGTCTGCCGCCACATCGACGATCTCGCCGACGAGTCCGAGCCCACCGCCCGGCCGGCCGCACTGGCGCGACTTGCACGAATACGCCAGGAGTTGACCGCCGGCGCAGCGGTCACCGACCCGCTGGCAGTGGTCCTTCACCAGCTCGCCGAGCGTCGCGGCATCGACCTCGACGCGGCGGACCATCTGATCTCGGCGATGATCTCGGACGCCGAGCGACCGGCGCTGATCGAGGATAGCGCCGCATTGATACGCTATTGCTATGGAGCCGCGGGCAGTGTCGGCGTGATGATGGCACCGCTGGTCGACGCGCCTCGCCATGCGCAGCCGTTCGCCGTCGATCTGGGACTTGCCATGCAGATGACCAACATCGCGCGCGACATCGCAGAAGACGCAGCGATGGGGCGCCGCTACCTGCCAGCGAGCTGGGTCGATGGGCTGTCGCCCGAGCGCATACTCACCGGCCGTGAAGAGCCGACGATTCGCGCCATCGTCTCCAGTGCCATGGCAAGGCTGCTCGACCTGGCGGAGTGCTACTACGCCAGCGCCGCCGAGGGAATCCAAGCCATCCCAGGCCGCAACCGGGTAGCGATCAGGGTCGCGGCGGTGGTCTATCGCCAGATCGGCCTCGAACTCGCCGCCACCCAGCACAACTGGTGGCAGGGACGCATGCGGATCGGCATCGCCGGCAAGCTGCGCTGCACGCTGAGCGATACGCTCGGGCGCCGCGGTATACGTCCGCGCGGCGTACCCCATGATCCCCTGTTGCACCGTGTGATCGCGGGCAGGCCGGGATGCGCAGCAGCGCCCGAATGAACCTCGATGCCGAAGTGCTGATCCTCGGCGGCGGCTGCGCCGGGCTTTCCCTCGCTTACCGCCTGGCGAACCAGCCCGGTTCGCCGACGGTGATACTCATCGAAGCACGACGTCGCTACGTCAACGACCGCACCTGGTGCGGCTGGCGCATCGAACCGCATCCGTTCGCCCACTGCCTGGTCACCCAATGGCATACGCTGCGACTGCGCGATACCGGGCGCGAGATCGAGTTCAACTGCGCCGACTATCCCTATGAAATGATCGACGCCGGATGCTTCTATACGAGCTGCCTGTCGCGAATCGATGCGGCGGGGCACATCGAGCGGCGCGTCGGCCGGGTGGCGGGAGTGGATGCCCACCGCAGCCACCTGGAGGTGAGCTTGGAGAATGGGTCGCGGCTGCGAGGACGCTGGGTAGTGGATACCCTGCCCCGCCCGGCGCGTCTGGTGGCCCCCTGGCGCTGGCAGGATTTCGCCGGACTGGAAGTGTCGTCGCCTCGCCTCGAGGACACAGAGCCGACACTGATGGACTTCTCGATCAAAAGCGAGATCGCCGAACCCGACCAGCTCGATTTCCTCTATCGCTTGCCCATCGCGCCCGGCCGGACACTGTTCGAATGGACTCGCTTCGCCCGTCCGGCAAGCGACCCCCATCTGCTCGAACAAGCCCTGCACCGCTACCTCGACCAGCTGCTCGACGGCGACTACCGCGTCCTGCGCCACGAACACGGCAGCCTGCCGATGGCGCCGCCGAGCGGCAGGCCCAGCCGCGCCGGCGGCCGTCACATCCTCGCTGGCGCCTACGCCGGCGCCATGCGCGCATCGACCGGATACGCTTTCCACGCCATCCAGCGCTGGAGCGACCACTGCGCCAGCGCCCTGTCACGCGGAGAAGCGCCCCGGCCGGCCCCGTCACGACGCGCCATCGCGGCGCTCGACCGCATCTTCATGACCGCGCTGGAGCGTCATCCCCCCGACGCCGCCGCACTCTTCTGCCAACTCTTCGAACGCTGCCCCAGCGATGCGCTGGTACGCTTTCTCGCCGGCCATCCGTCACTCTCGGACGTCGGACGGGTGATCAATTCGCTGCCCAAACTCCCCCTACTCACCGCGGCGCTCGCAAGCGTAGTGCCGAATTCGAAATCACCACGCTAGCCACCGGCTCGTTGCTCGCCGGCTCACCATGAACGGAAGCGGAACTCGGCACCCACCCACCCCGTTCGTCCCGCGCGGCGTCGCTGTGCGCTGCGGTCATGCAAGCTCGTCGGTCCAGGGCGCTATGCTGGTGGTCTGCTCCCAGCTGAGCTCACCGAGTGCGCCCATCGCGAACAGCGCGGCGCGGCAGTGCGTTCGATGCTCGCCCAGCGGTACGGGCGTGCCGTGATGGCGATAACCGGTGAGGAACGGCGCTCGACAATCGGCGGGAACCACCATCTCCAGCAGTGCCCAATCGAATTCTACCGGCGCCCATACCAGCGCCTCCCAATCGATCCAGAAAGCGCCGCTCTCGCCGACCACGAACTGGTCCGCACGCAGGTCGAGCAGGCAGGGTACCGCGCTGGTGACGCGGGCAGGTTCGCATGCGATCAAGCGTGCGAGGCCGTCGGGGAGGCGTCGGTGCGAAAGGCGCTCACCAAGATAGCGCTGCAGCCGAGATGGCCACTGCGCGAGCGAGTGCTGCGGCTGCAAAGGGCAGCCGAAGTGATTGGCGCGGCGACGGTGCAGCCGACCGCACTGTTGACCCAGTCGTGCGGCGAAACCCGGCGTCCACTCGGGGGGCGCACCTGCACACCATGGTTGGGCCCAGAGCGGTGCCCCATCGAGCCGACCGAGCCAACGCATCGGTAGCGGGGGCATCGGCAGGTCCATCGGCAAGCCGTCGAGGCTTCGCGCGAGTCCAGGCCCGACCCGCCAACGGTCGAGCCCGAACAGCGCCTTCGCTCCCTGCCAGAAAGCATCGTCGCGATCGCTGGTACGGGCGAGCTTGAATACCTCCCCACCGGCTCGCCACAGCCAGTTGGCGCTGTCGGCGTAGCGCAGGGCCAGGGGAGAAGCATGCGCGCCCCAGCGGGCGCGGATCCTCATCCCATGCATAGAGGGAGGGGTGGGCGCCCGCATACTCCCGGTGTGGTTGGCAATGTCGGTGGAATCGACCCCATTCGGTTGCCTAGATGTTCCATACAACGGCGATTCCCTCCCTTTGGAGTCGATAAGCGGCTATCTTGAATGGGCGCGATGCGTATCTGGCCGGATGGCACGGTACGACAAGGATGGCCATCGAGGCCAACAACACGCAGGGAAACACAAGGAGCTGCACGCAATGAAGAAACTCATGGGCATCGGCCTTATCACGCTGACCACCGCACTCTCGACCCAGGCGCTCGCCGCCGGCGGCTGTGATGCACTGATCGATCGGCTCTCCGCCCAGATCCAGGGCAACGGCGTACCGGCTGCCGAGTTCACACTGGAGGCAGTGCCTGTCACTCAAGCTTCGCAAACACCGGGAGAGGTGATCGGTAACTGCGAGAACGAAACGCGCTTGATAGTCTACGCACGCCAGGGCCGTGACTACTCGCCCGGCAGCTCGAGCAGCTCGATGTATTCGGCGCCAACGGCGACGAACGCACAATCGAGCGGCGGGCAGACGGGCTCCTTCGAAGGGAACGTGACCAGCGATACGACCCCGCAGGGCACTTCTGACACCCCGACACCTGGTCAGGCACCCAGCGACTCGCTCGAGGCGGCCCCAGCGGCCGAGTGAGCACCATCAACGACGAGAGGCCGCGCTCGCGCGCGGCCTCTCGTTTTTTTTGACTTCACATCCGCGTTCAGGCGGGTTCGGGCGCCGCGTAGGAGCCGTCGGGGAGATGGCGCTCATTGCCGGTCAGCGGGGGATTGAACACGCAGAGCACGGTCATGCCCTTCTCCTTGCCGCGCAGCAGATGTTCGTCATGCTGGTCGAGCAGGTACATGTCGCCCTGCTTGATGGGCCATGTCTTGCCATCGGCGATGGTAAATACCTCGCCCTCGCCTTCGTAGCAGAACACCGCCTCGATATGATTCTTGTAGTGGATGTGCGTTTCGGTACCCGGATGGATCACGGTGACATTGTAGGAGAAACCGACCTTGTCGTCGGCACGCACCAGCCGGGTGCTCTCCCAATTGCCGTTTTCGGCGACCACATGACGATCGGTCTTACGGCACTCATCGAGGTTGCGAACGATCATACGCGCGCTCCTTGGCTTTTCGAGGATGGGGGAATCGAGGAAATAAAGAAGACACGGGCGCCGCTCGGGCGCCCGGCGAGGGAATCAACGCACCACTTGGTCGACGCTGTCCTTGAGGATGTCGAGGGCACGGGCGATCTGCTGGTCTTCGATCACCAGCGGGCACAGGCACTTGACCACCTGTCCCGCGTGACCGGAGGTCTCGATCACCAGGCCCTTCTCGAACGCGGCGCCTGTGATCTTGTCGGCCAGCTCGCCGCTGCCGACGTCGACGCCACGCATCAGGCCAAGCCCACGCTCGCGGGCGTCGATGCCTTTATCGCGCAGCCGCGCGGCGAGCTCCTGGAAGCCCTGTTTGACCAGTTCGCCCTTGCGCTGCACTTCGAGCTCGAACGAATCGTCGCTCCAGAAGTGCTCGAGCGCCTTGGCACCAGTAATCATCGCAGGGCTGTGGCCGCGAAACGTACCGTTGTACTGGCCCGGGCCCCATTGATCGAGCTCGCGACGCATCAGTACCTGGGCGAACGGCAGCCCGTAGCCGGAAAGCGACTTCGAGTTGGTGACGATGTCGGGCTTGATCCCGGCGTGCTCGAAGCTGAAGAACTTGCCGGTCCGACCGCAGCCCGCTTGGATGTCGTCGATGATCAACAGCATATCGTTGGCCTGGCAGATCTCGGCCAGGCGGCGCAGCCAGGGTGCAGAGGCGACGTTGGTGCCGCCCTCGCCCTGGACCACTTCGACGATCGCGGCGGCCGGATGATCGAGGCCGCTGGAGCTGTCGCCGAGCACCTTCTCGAGATAGTCCAGGGTATCGATACCCTCACCCAAGTAGCCGTCGTAGGGCATGAAGGTGCCACCGACCAAGGGCACGCCCGCGTTATCGCGGAACTTGGCATTGCCGGTGGTGGCGAGCGCGCCCAGGGTCACACCGTGAAAGCCATTGGTGAAGGCGACGATGTTGTGCCGCCCCTTGATCTTGCGCGCCAGCCGGATCGCCGCTTCGACCGCATTGGTACCGGTCGGGCCGGGCAGCTGGATCTTGTAGTCGAGGCCGCGCGGCTTGAGCAGCTTCTCTTCCACCGCCTTGTAGTAGTCGAACTTGGCCTCGGTCCACATATCGAGGGCATGGACGATATTGTCCTCGCTCAGGTAGCGAATCAGCGCTTCCTTGAGTACCGGATGATTGTGCCCGTAGTTGAGCGTGCCGGCGCCGGCGAGAAAATCGATGTAGCGCTTGCCGTCGCTGGTCTCGAGTTCGGCACCGCGCGCCTTGGTGAAGAGCGTGGGGAATGAACGTGAATAGGTGCGAACGTTGGACTCGATCTGCTCGAAATACTCAGTCTGCATGGTCAACGTAATGTCCCTCTTTGCCGTGATTCAGTCACTGTCGCAAGCGCCTTGCGCTTGCTCGGATGAACTTGATTGCCGTGTGGCGCAACCGTCCGCGTCGTCTTCCCTGACCGCTGGACGCGAGGCCCGAATGGGCAAGCTCAGATGCGGGCCGGGTCGAACGGACCGATCCGCACCAGGTGCTCGGGATTGTGTTCGCCACCGAGCTGCTCTTCGGAGAAATACTCCCGGCTGTTGAGCGGCGCCTGCCAGCGTGACGCGAGGCGCTTGAAAAGCCCCCAGGAGGCTTCGTTGTCAGGCGTGATGGTGGTCTCGAGATGGCGGATCTCGGCCTGCTGCGGGCGTTTCAGCACCGCTTCGACCAAACGCCGTGCAAGCCCGGTACCGCGAGCTTTCTCGCCTACCGCGACCTGCCAGAGGAAGAAGGTGTCGGACGCGTTGACTTTCACATAGCCGGAAACGAAGCCAACGATCTCACCCTCCTCGTCAGTCGCGACCGCGCAGCGATCACGAAACTGCGTCGCCAGCAGCAGGTAGGCGTACGGAGAATTGACGTCGAGGGGCGGACAAGCCCGCACCAGCTCGTAGATCCCCCAACCATCGTCGGTGGTCGGTGGGCGAATGAAAATCGGTTTTTCACTATTGATCACGTGCTCCGCCTGACCTGATTGCGCCAGCTGGGCTGAGGAGGTGAAGGACGAGTTCATGGCATCCATGTCGATGACACCTATCGGAATAAGTGGGCCCATAGTGTAACGGGATTGCCGGGCCCATTCAAATGAAGCGTTATCGACAAAGGATACTTCGATAAACCCAGGTTATTCACCCGCTGCGATGTATGTCTGCGATGCCACCTCGACGTTCTTCACTATAGACGCTCGAATGATGGACGCCCGGATGGAAATCGCTCGTATGTCCCGGCGTTTCGACCGCCCCAGGCCCAGGAATGGGAGCGGCACCGGCGCCGCAGGGTGCCAGCCGCCGGCGCCATTGCGTTGGCCGCTCACTGACCTAGCGCCGGGTGGCCTCGCGCAGGGTGACGAACTCCTCCGCACTGGTCGGGTGGATCCCGATGGTGCTGTCGAAGTCCGCCTTGGTGAGCCCCGCGGTCACCGCGATCGCAATCCCTTGGATCAGCTCGCCCGCATCGTGACCGACCATATGAGCCCCCACTACTTTGTCGCTGCCGTCGTCGACCACCAGCTTCATCAGGCAGCGCCCCGGATCGTCGGCCAGGGTGTGCAGCATCGGTCGAAACTTGGTGACGTAGATCCGCACCGCCTCGCAACGCTCGCGCGCCTGCTCCTCGGTGAGCCCGACGGTGGCCACGTTGGGCTCGCAGAACACCGCGGTCGCCACGTTCTGATAGTCGATCGGCGCAGGGGCAGTGTGCTCGAAGTGGATCGCTACCAGGCGCATCGCCTCGGCGATCGCCACCGGCGTGAGCTCGGGTGTGCCGATCACATCCCCAAGCGCGAGCACCGAGGGCGTGGCGGTGCGATAGCCGTCGTCGACTTCGAGCACGCCCCCTTCACCCAGGACGACTTCCAGGTTCTCGAGCCCGAGACCGTCGAAGTTCGGGCGCCGTCCAGTGGCGCCGAGCACCAGGTCGACCTCGAGCTCGGCACCGTCATCGAGCACCACCCGATCACCCTGCTCGCTCGCCTCGATCCGCGCGACGCTGTGACCGAAGCGGAAATCGACGCCCTTGCGCATCATCTCGTCGCGAACGAACTCACGCACTTCGTGATCGAAGCCGCGCAGGAACAGCTCGCCGCGATAGACCAGGGTGACCTCGACGCCAAGGCCGCTGAAGATGCTCGCGAACTCGACCGCGATATAGCCGCCGCCATAGATCGCCAGCCGCCTTGGCAGGCGCTCGAGGGAGAAGATGCGATTGGAGTCGAGCATTCGCTCGGCGCCGGGAAAATCCGGCCGCCAGGGCTTTCCACCCGTGGCGATCAGGATGCGCTCGGCGCTGACCCGATGCTCACCGATGCGAACGAGGTGCGGCCCTTCGATAAAGGCGTGCGCCTCGAACAGCTCGACGCCGGCATTCACCAGCAGATTGCGATAGATACCGTTGAGCCGCTCGATCTCTCGGGCGGTATTGTCGCGCAATCGAGACCATTCGAAGCTCGGCGACGGCGACAGAGACCAGCCGAAGCCCTCGCTCTGGCGAAAGCTGGTGGCGAAATGGGATGCATAAGCGTAGAGCTTCTTCGGTACGCACCCAACGTTGACGCAGGTGCCCCCCAGCCTGCTCTGCTCGGCCAGTGCCACTCGCGCGCCTTGCTTCGCCGCCATCCGCGCCGCGCGCACCCCACCGGAACCTCCGCCGATCACCACCAGGTCGTAATCATGCTTCGCCACCCTCGTTCTCCTCGAATAGTCGCCTGGTTGCCACTACCGCCCGACCGAGCCTTGGCCAAGGCCATGCCGGCGCGCAGTAGTGCCCGATGCACCGGGGCATCAGGGGGAAACCGACAGCGTACTACGCTGCTCGAACGCCGGGCCAGCGACGGCGATGATCGCGCAGCGCCAAGACAGTGGCATGACAAGCCCATCGCCGTGCCTGGCCCCCGGACCTCACCCCATCCCTGGACGAATCGCCGGCCTGACGAAGGTGTCGATCAACGCCGGGCGTGCTAGTGCCAGGTTGACGCATCGACGAGCCGAAGGGTAAAACGACCGCTCACCCCCGCCCGATCATTTGAAGAGTCACGCCCACCATGTGCGATGGACATCCTCACAAGTCGCTCAATATCGACGACCTGCTACGCCAGAACCGCGACTGGTCGAGCAAGATGCAGGCCGACGACCCCGATTTTTTCACTCGTCTCTCCAACCAGCAGCATCCAGAATTCCTCTGGATCGGCTGCTCGGACAGCCGGGTGCCCGCCAACCAGATCATCAACGTTCCCCCGGGCGAAGTGTTCGTTCACCGCAACGTCGCCAACGTGATCTACCACAGCGACATGAATGCGATGTCGGCGGTGCAGTACGCGGTCGAGGTGCTCAAGGTGCGCCATATCCTGGTCGTCGGCCACTACGGCTGCGGCGGCGTGCAGGCATCGATGACCTCACCGGGCAACAGCGGTATCGTCGATGACTGGCTGCATCCGATCCGCGACGAGTACATCCGCCATCGCGACGAACTCGCCCACCTCCCTTTCCGGGAGCAGGCCGATCGGATGTGCGAGATCAACGTGCGCATGCAGGTGCAGAATCTGGCCCGCACCAAACTTATCCAGCGCGCCTGGCTGAATGGCCAGCCATTGTCGGTTCACGGCTGGTGCTATAGCCTCCAGAATGGATTGGTCACCGATCTCGAGTGCACCATTTCCGGTTTCGACAAGGTTTCGCAGCTCTACCGGCTGGACTAGACGCCGCGTACGCCGCTCGCCCGACATTCTCGCCGTCTCTTCAATGGCGAGAATCGGGCGGACGGGAGAACTCTCATGCGCCTGGGCTGTCTTACTTGAGCCGGTACCCCACCCGGGGTTTCGCTTCCTCTAACACGACGGTCGCCGCTCCGATGGCTAGGACACTTTTCAACGCTGATTTCACTCCGCCGCGTTGGCTCAAGCACCGACACCTGCAGACGTTGGCACCCTACCTGCTGATGCGGGGCACCCCTCGTCACGAGACCGAGCTGCTCGATCTGCCGGACGGCGACTTCCTCGAGCTCGCCTGGACCGTGCCGGCGCCGAGCGATGCGCGTGCGCCGATCCTCGTCGTGCTGCATGAAGAGGAGGGATCGATCCGTCGCTCGCCTTGCGCCCAGGCACTGCTGTCGATGGCGGCCAGGCGCGGCTGGCGCGGGGTGCTGATGCACTTTCGCGGCTGCGGCAAGGTACCCAGCCGCCATCCCCGCGGTCACCATGCCGGGGATACCGCCGATGCCTACTGGTTCATGAGCATGCTCGGCAAGCGCTACCCGCACGCCCCCAAGGTCGCCGTCGGTCTCTCGGTCGGCGGCAACGTACTGCTCAAGCTGGTCGCCGAACAAGGCGGCGACGGCCTGGATCTTTCCGGCGCGATCGCGGTCAGCGCTCCGCTCGATCTGGCTAGCCGCTCGGATGCGCTCAACATCGGCCACGCCCGTGGCCACCAGCGCCGCCTGCTCAAGCGGATGCGCCGCAAGATCGAGGCCAAGCAGGCGCTCGACCGTTTCCCGCTCGGTATCACCCAGCAGCAGCTCGAACGCCTCGATACCCTGTGGGCGTTCGATAACGAAATCACCGCCCCGCTCTATGGTTTCAGCTCGGCGACCGACTTCTATCGCCGTGCCTCGGCCGGGCCGCTGCTCGACCGCATCGAGCTGCCGACGCTGATCCTCCATGCCGAAGACGACCCCTTCGTCCCTGCGGATATTTTCATGCGCCTGCCGCTGCCCTCCGCCAACGTGCGCATCGAACTCGCCAAGCACGGCGGGCATCTCGGCTTCATCGAACAGCACAAGGGCCTGCCGCGCTCGTGGATGGTGCGTCGCATCGCCGCCCAGCTCGATGCCTGGTCCAGGCTGCCCGAGCTGAAGATGGCCAGACACAGCCTCTGAGCGGCATGCGCCCGGCTGTTGTGAACGAAGCCGTCTCAAACGAAGACGCCCGGATATCTCTGATATCCGGGCGTCTTCGTGATTACCCACCGCGCGGCGGTCGAATCATCGATCAGGCGATCGCGCAGCTCACTCCGGTACCCTTGAGACCGCAATAGCCGGCGGGGTTCTTGCTCAGATACTGCTGGTGGTACTCCTCGGCGTAGTAGAACACCTCCAGCGGACGAACCTCGGTGGTCACCCCGCCCTTGCCGGCCACCGCCAGCGCCGAGGCGTAGGCATCGCGGGAAGCCTCGACGATCTCGCGCTGGGCTTCGTCGAGATAGTAGATCGTCGAGCGATACTGGGAGCCTATGTCGTTGCCCTGTCTCATCCCCTGGGTCGGATCGTGGGCTTCCCAGAAGTGCTTGAGCAAGCGCTCGAGTTCGATCACCTGGGGATCGAACACCACCCGCACCACCTCGGCGTGGCCGGTGAGGCCGCTGCATACTTCTTCATAGCTGGGATTGGGAGTGAAGCCCCCAGCGTAGCCCACCGCAGTGACATAGACTCCCGGCAGCTGCCAGAACAGTCGTTCCGCGCCCCAGAAGCAGCCCAGACCCAGCACCATCTCGGTGTGTCCCGCGGGCCAGGGCGGAATCATCGAGCGCCCGCTTATCTGGTGGATCGCACTGATTTCGACCGCTCGATCGCGCCCCGGCAGGGCACGATCGGCGGATGGCATGACGGTATTGGACATCGGCATTCTCCTTGACTCGGCGCCTATCGCCATCCTACTCGCTCTGTGGATCCGGCGTACGTCCAAAGCTGAATGTATAGAGCAGATCAAGCGCCTGGTAGCCTCCAGACACCGCCTGCAGGTAAAGGTTCTGCATCAGGCGATAGCGCAGCGTCAGCTCGGCCAGTGAAGTGAACATTCCCACCCCATAGCTGACCCGCAGATCCGGGAAGATGTAGCCGCTGACCACCACCTGGCTGGTGTCACCGCTGCCTGCGGTATCGAGCGACAGATCCTGGATACCGAAGGTTTCGCCCAGCGAACCGATCGCGCGCCCGCTCTGCGATACCGACAGGCCGATCAGCGCCGAAGCCAGCGCATTGTCGTCACCCTCCGCGTCCGGCGCGCGCCCCCTGAGCAGGTAGGAGAGCGCGGTGGTTTCGTTCATCGACGGATCGGAGAAGATGCTCAGCTGCGGCGCATCGGCATTGCCGGTGACGCGGATACCCGCGGTGACGTCGTCCTCGATGGTATCGGGGCTGCGAATCGCTTCGAAATCGAGCCTCGGCAGGCTCGGCGGCCCACTGAAGATCACCTCACCGCGGTTGATCAGCAGGTTCTGGCCGAAAGAGGCGAAGCGCCCTTCCTGCAGCGAGATGCTGCCGAACAGCTGCAGCGCGCCGCCACTCTGGCGTACGTTGATCGCCCCGGCGAGACGTGAGTTGAGCCCATAGGCCGAAAGCCGCACGTCGTCGCCCATCACCACCTGGACATTCAAATTGAGATCGATGCCCGCTTCTTCGAGCGCCGAGGCGTCGGCCCACTGATACTCCTCGCCTTCGGCCTGGGCCGCCAATGCCCGATCGATGCTGGCGTCGATCCGCTCGGCCTCTTCGCGAGTGACGATGACTTCGTCGCTCGACGGCGCCTGCGCCGACGCGGGCAGCTGGGCGACCTCGATCCTCGCCCAGGGAATCGTCACCCGGCCGCTGATGTCGAGTCGCTGGGGCGTCGCCAACACATCGATGCTGGGCGCGACCCGCACTCGGCCATAGCCGAGTGCGGCGACTTCGAGCGGCGAATCGGCGCCGCGCAGTGCAAGCGTCGCCCGCCAGTCGCCAGTCGTCGGCCAGTTGGCCTCTCCGCCGAGCGTCCAGCGAGCCTGGTTGGAGGAGATATAGCCATCGAGCACCCCATGGTCCCCCTCCAGGCGCAGCGCGACCCTGGCGTCGTCGAGCGTGACCGGAAGCTGCTCGCCACCGGCGCGTACGCCCGAAACCACCAGCTGGCCGTTGAACCGGGGCTGTTCGAGATCGCCGGAGATGGTGACATCGCCGTCGAGGCGACCTTCAAGCGTATCCAAACCGGCGACCAGCGCCCGATAGGGGGAGAAATCGAGCCCCTCGACCTGCAACCGCCCGCCGAGCTGCCGGCTATCCAGCGGGTCGATGACCCGTGCCTCGAGCCTCAGCTGGCCGGCATCCCTAAGGCGAGCGTCGAGGGTGAGATCCGCCTGCGCCGGGCTCGCCTCCAGGCCGACCCCGAGGCTGAGCGCGGGGATCGAGAACGACTCTCCCGCGGCATCCTCGCCGCTTATCTGCAAATCGCCATCGAGTCGGGCATCCACGTTCCAGCGCTGGCCACCGTTGGACCATTGCGCGCGAACGTCGCCGCCGGCCTCTCCCGCGACCTGCCAGGGCTCAGGCATCCAGGGGTTGGCCGCCTCGAGAGGCAGCTCGCTGAGGCGCAGCGCCGCGGAGCCACTCGCGGCGCTGGCGGTCATCCGCTCGGTGAGGCAGAGCCGGCCTCCCTCCCGCCGCGACAGGCAGAAGGGTTCGACCGTCGCCGAAGCGGCATCGAGATTGGCGACGAAACCCAGCGGAGAATCGAGGCTCAGCTCGCCGCCCTGTTCAAGATCGGCCTCGAGCGACGACAGCTGGCCGCGGTAGCGATTGTTCGCCTGGTCGAGCCCACCGCGCAGGGCGAGTGAGGCGCTGTTCACCAGCGCGTCCTGCCCACCGCTCAGCTCGAGCGAGAGACGGTGATCGCTCAGCCGCCCCTCCAGGGACAGGCCAAGGCGCGCCAGCGCCTGGCCGCCGGCCAGCGCATCGCTGGCATCCAGGCGCAGCTCGAAACGCGGATCCTCGAGCCCGTCGCTGCGTCCTTCCAACGCCAGCCGGGCGATATGGTTGTCGCCATAGCGCAGCTGTTCGCCATTCAAAGTGACCGAACCCTGCGGCTGCTCGAGCGTCCCGCTGACACGGAGCTGGCCTGCGAGCCGGCCGCCGAGCTCGGGCAGCAGCCCGCCCAGGTTCGGTGCGTCGATATGGGCGTTGAGTGCCAGACGCTGGTCGACCACCCCGCTGGCGGTAACCCGATTGGGGCCCTGGCGCAGGTCGAGGCGCTCGATGTTCCAGCGCATCGAACTATCGCCGTCGAGCCGGCCGGCGAGCGACAGCGGCTGGTTCATCAGTTGACCATCGATGGCGAGATTCGGCACCTGCAGCGCCCAGCGCTGATCCGCCTGCTGCTGGAAGGCGAGTCGCGCGCTGCCGTTGAGCAACCCGTTGACTGCTGGCGTGAAGCGCTCGGGGCGCAGCTGATGCAGGGTTAGCTCGGTATCCAGGCTGATCGTCGGCGCCCAGCGCACCTCGCCCTGGCTCTCGATCCGCCCGCCGCCGCTGACCACCTGGAGCACCGACCAACCGAAGCGTTCGAAATCGCCTTCGCCGACCAGACTGAGATCGAGCGGCTGAAGCTCATCGCCCGAAGCGCGACCGGAAATGTCGAGCCGGTAGCCGGCAAGCGATCCATCGAGATCGAGCGCCAGTTCCTCGACCTGGTAACGGGTGACCGGGGCACCGCTTTCATCCTCGCCCGGCATCCCTGGCAGCGGCCAGTCGAGCCGCGGCGAGCGCAGCGCAAGTTCGAACGGCAGCTGCTGATCGAGCAGGTCCGCGCCGGCGTCAAGCCGCGCCGCCACCGGCCCGTCGGCGTTCATATCCACCTCGAGCGCCGCGAGCGAACCGCGCAGACGCAGTTCGACCGATTCGCCCTGCAGCGGTGCCAGTTCGGAGCGGGCGGAGAGATCGAGCGAGAGCGGATAATCGCCGCTCATCTCGAGCTCGAAGGCGAGCTCGGCCTCGAGCTCCGGCCCCTGCAGCGCAAGCCGTTCAAGCCTTACCGATGAGCCCTCGGCATGCAGTGCCAGGTCGATGCGATCGAGCACCAGCGCAGGCTCCCCCTCGAGACGGAAGTCGGTGACCTCGAGCAAGGGCGCCTGTACATCCACGGGCAGCTCGATCCGAGCCAGCGTGATCCGCGCCTGGGGGTCATCGAGCGGCGTGGCGCTCAACGCGGCGAGCGGATTGGCGATCGGCGCGCCGTCGGCCCCGAGCACGCTGCCGGGCGCCACCGCCGGCGCCGCGACCACCGCCAGGGCGGCGGCGATATCGACGTCGGATTCAAGGCTCGGCGCCTCGATCGCGGCGGGCTCCTCGGCCGCATCAAACAGCCGCAGCCGGGGCGAGACGAGCCGGGTCTCGCCGAGGGAGAAGCGGCTGCCCTCGAAGCTCGCCGAGCTTTCGAAGTGCTGCCAGGCAAGCTCAAGTCCTGCCTCGGTCTCGAGCGAAAAGTCATCGAGCACGAGTTCGCGCAGCTCGATCGGCAGCGGCGTGGAAATCCTCTCCAGCGGCGCGCTTTCGCTCTCGCTCTGCTCGGCGCCGGCGGCGGGCAGGCGCACATGCAGGCCATCGCTCGCGAGCCGCTCGATACACAGCCGCCCCCGAAGCAGGCAGTCGCTCGACCAAGAGAGCTCGAGGCGGCGCGCCTCGAGCTGCACGCCAGCGGCATCGAGCGCGACATCGTGAAGGACCAAGGTATCCAGCGGCGCGCCTTCGACCGAACTATAGGAAATCAGCCCTCGCGACTGCGCCTGGCCGAGCAGCCAGGCGGTGCCCCAGGGTGACAGCGCCAGACCGGCCAGCAGCATCACCAGCGCGACCAACCACAGCGCCAGCCAGAACAGCAGGCGGGGAAACAGCATCAGAACTCGGGTCCGATGGCGAAGTGAATGCGCCACGAATTGTCCTCATCGTCGAACGGGTGGGCGATGTCGAAACGGATCGGGCCGACCGGAGAAATCCAGCGCACGCCAAGCCCGGCGGCAGTCTTGAGCGAGGAGTCGCTCCAGCTGTCGAAAGCGTCACCGAAATCGTAGAACGCGGCACTCCACCAGTCTCCGGTGACGCGACGCTGGTACTCGAGCGTGCCGGTGAACATCTGCTGGCCGCCGAGCAGCTCGCCATCGTCGTTGCGCGGCGCCAAGGTTTCATAGGAGTAGCCACGCACGCTGGTATCGCCACCGGCGAAGAAGCGCAGCGAAGGCGGCATACGCGGAAAATCGTCGGTCTCGATCGCCCCGACGTTGCCGCGCACGAAGAAACGGTTGTCGTTGCCGATACTCTCGATCCACTGGGTGGTGAACACACTGCGCAGGAAGGTGATATCTGAGCCGAGCTGGTCGCTCGAGCCCTCGATCAGCAGGTCCTGGCGGTTACCGTGCATCGGGAAGCGCTGGTCGTCGACCGCCGTGCGCCCCCAGCTCACCCCGGGAGTGATCAGGAAGACGTTGTCGCTCTGGTCCGCCTGGGTGAAGTTCTCCTGGCTGACCCGCACATAGACCCGCTGGCTCCAGCCGTTGTCGAACTGCCATACCCGGGCCGGGGTGAAGAACAGCCGCCTGCTGCGGGTATCGTTGTCATCGAGGTTCTCGAACCCGTAGCCGAACTCGTAGCTGTCGCGCAGCGGATCGTCGAGGGGAATCTTGTACATGCCGCCCAGGGTCTGACGCGGCGAAGAGAGATAGAGTCGGTTCTCCCAGCTGTGCCCCAGGTCGTTGCGCCACGGCTGACGCCAGGTGAGCTGCAACCGCGGCCCCACATCGGTGGCGAAGCCGATACCGGTCTCGAAGCGATGGCGGTCGGCGGCGATCAACGAGACATCGACCGGCACCTCGGGCGCAGCGGCACTCGCCTCTTGTTCTCCACCGCCACCTTGGCTGGTATCGTCGGGCGAAGGCGCCTGGGCGCCCGCAGGGGCGCTGGGCTGGGCTTCGCGCTCGAGACGCGGCCTGACCGAGACACTGCGAAACCAGCCCGCCTGGCCGAGTCGACTGTTGTAGAGCGCAAGATCATCGGTCAGGTAGGGATCACCAGGCTGGAAAGGACGCATCGCCTCGAGCCGCTCCTGGCGGATCTGGCTGCCGCTGTAGGAGACCTCGCCGAAGTGGTAGCGCCGGCCACTGTCCATCACCAGGTAGACGTTGGCGCTGTGATCCCAGGGCCTGACTTCGAGACGGTGCACGCGATACTGGGAATTGAAGTAGCCACGCTGCAGCGCCAAGGTGTCGAGCTGGGTCTTGAGCGTCTCGTAGTGGGCGTGCAACAGAGGGCGCCCCTCGTCCTTGAGCAGCTCGCTGGCATCGAGCAGGCGCTGGAAACTGTCGTCCTGGCCGCCCTCGCCTTCGACCCGGACGTAGACGTTGCGCACGATCACCCGCTCGCCGGGCACGATATCGACCACCACGCTGTCGCGATCGCGAAAATCCACGCTGATCTGCGGCTCGTAGTAGCCGAATGCCCGCAGTGCATCGCTGACCCGGCTCATCACCTCGGAGTCGTAGATATCCAGGCGCGCGTTGGCCGGGATATCCAATGCGTCGAGATAGGCCTCGACGTTATCCGCAGCCGGCCCTCCGAGCCCTCTCACCTCGGCGTCGAGTGCCTGGGCGGCCTGGGGCGCCACCAAGGCTCCGAGCAGCCAAGGAGAAAGCCTGAGGGCCCAGGAGGATCTAGTCATCTCGCACATCCCTTTGCTGGCGGCGCCAACTCCATCATCAACGCGCCTCATTCAATTCTCGTTCCAACCCCGCCACGCGGGCGGCGAAGCCGTCCAGCCTCGACTCGATCGCGCTCAACCGGGCATCGAGCGCCCGGTCGCTCTGGTCGAGTGCGTCCATCGACTGGGTGAGCGAAGCGACCAATTCGCTGCGCTGCTGGTCACTGGTGGTCAACCCCGAAAGCTGCGCACTCACCAGCGACAGTGCATCGACCCTGGTTTCAAGCGCGCTCAAACGCTGCGGTTCGAACTCCGGCAGCGCGGCGAGCTCGCGACGGTTCTCCTCGAGCATCGTTGATAGTTCGTCCAGGCGTTGGCGCATTGTATCGAGCTGCTCGGCGTCGTGCTGCCGCTGTGTCGCTACCTCGGCGCTGCGCTGGGCGCTTTCGAGCAGCCCCTGGCGCTCATGCCAGTACACGGCGGCGAGTGCCGCGACGCCGAGGACGGCGATCAGCGACAGCAGCACCGCGGGCCAAGCCACCGCCTTGGCGGGCGGACGATAGCCGGACCTCGGCCTGGCGAGCAGTTCGTCCTCTCCGGGAACGATACTGAAGGTATCGCGGTCGTGCAGAGAAGGTTCGGGCATGGCGCATCCATCTCGTGTTCGGTCCAAGGCGTCGCCAGGGGAGGCCCGCAGCCTCTCCCATGCGCATCAACGGAAGCAAAAACAATACGCTACGATGGTTCAAGAGACCATCGGCAAGGGCCGATTTCGGTTGATTGGCGAATACGCGCATCGCGCTCGCCGAGGCGAAGGCTGGTATCGAGCCGGCGGTTATGTTCGAGCCGCGAGGGGGTTACACTGCCCCATCACGACGCCGCGATACGACAGGCGGGCGTTGTCCGGGCTGTCGCCAAGGACGATGCACCAAAGGCTATGGATCCTTACATGGAGCGGGACATGACGCAGCAATCCACCACGGCCACAGGGCCTCAAGCTTCGCCGCAGCGCAACTTCGATCAGGCCGAGATCGACAAGTTCGAGGCTCTGGCCCACCGGTGGTGGGATCGCGATGGCGAGTTCAAACCACTGCACGACATCAATCCGCTTCGCCTTGCGTTCATCGATGAACAGTGCAACGGCCTGGCCGGGCGGCGCACGATCGACGTCGGCTGCGGCGGTGGCATCCTCAGCGAGGCGATGGCGCGTCGTGGCGCCCAGGTGACGGGGATCGATCTTGGCGAAGCTCCGCTGTCGGTCGCCGAGCTGCACCTCAAGGAGAGCGGCCTGGAGGTGGATTACCAGATGATCAGCGTCGAGGAGATCGCCCAGCGGGAAGAGGCGAGCTACGACGTGGTCACCTGCATGGAGATGCTCGAGCATGTGCCGGACCCGAGCTCGGTGGTACGCGCCTGCGCGCGACTGGTGAAGCCAGGCGGGCACGTGTTCTTCAGCACCATCAATCGCAACCCGAAGTCCTACCTGTTCGCGATCATTGGTGCCGAGTATCTGCTGCGCCTGCTGCCGACCGGCACCCACGACTATCAGCGCTTCATCCGCCCTTCCGAACTCTCACGCTGGGCACGCCAGGCGGGACTCTCGATCGAACGGCTGCGTGGACTGCACTACAACCCTGTGACGCGCCGCTATTGGTTGAACGATGACGTACAGGTCAACTACATGATTCACTGCCAGCGTCCGGCCATCGACGCATGAACGCGGCACGCCCGCGCCCCGGAGCGGTGCTGTTCGACCTCGATGGCACCTTGGTCGATACCGCACCGGATTTGATCGCTGCCACCAATCGATTGCGCCTGGAGCACGATTTGCCACCGCTGCCCTATGCCCAGGTACGCGCGGTGGTATCCAACGGCGGCGCGGCACTGGTCGAGCTGGCACTGGCGCAGCGGCAAGAGATCGATCGGGACGCCGGGCTGCAACGCCTGCTCGCCCTCTATCAAACCAACGTCGCCACGGAGAGCCGGGCGTTTCCCGGGCTGGTCGAGCTGGTCGCAGCGCTGGACGCCCAGGGTGTGGGCTGGGGAGTGGTGACCAACAAGCAGCGGCGCTTCGCGGTGCCGCTGCTGTCGCAGCTGGCGCTGAACCCACGCGTGCTGGTCTGTGCAGACGATCTGTCCGCATGCAAGCCGGACCCCGCGCCGCTGTTCGAGGCCGCAAGGCGCCTGGCGGTGGATCCCGATCGCTGCTGGTACGTCGGCGATCACCTGCGCGACATGCAGGCAGCGGTCAACGCCGGCATGCTGCCGGTAGCCGCGCTCTACGGCTATCTCGGAGCTGACGAACGCCCGGAGAGCTGGCCGGCGAAGCTGCGCTTCACCGACTCAGAGTCATTGGCCGCGGCGATTCTCGCAGCCTGCGGTGAGGCTGCCTGACCACGACACTCAGCCGCTGGTCCGGGAGAGAAAATCCTGGGCCAGCTTGGCCGCATTGCTTTGCGGATGCTCCGCGACTACCTGCCTGAGCAACCGCTGGCTCTCGCTGCCCTGCCCCTGGCGCGCCTTGACCAAGCCGAGCTTGTAGATCGCATCGGCGACCTTGCTACTGCTCGGATAGTCATCGATCACACTCTGGAAGGCGTCGGCGGCATCATCGAGCCGAGACTGCGCGGAATAGAGCTCGCCCAGCCAGTAAAGCGAATTGGGCTTGAGATTGGAGTCGGGATACTCCTGGTTGAAGCGCTCGAACGCCGAGGTCGCTTCACTGAACTGCCGATTCTGTACCAGCGCGAAGGCCTGCTGATAGCTCTGCTCAGCCTGGTCCCCACCGCTGCTGCCCGCTCCCGTGCCGGCTCCCGCGGTCGCCATCGCCGATCCGCGCGCCGCCTGCGCGATCGGGTCATCCGAATCGCTGGACACACCGGAACCCTGAGCCGCGCCCGCCGGAGGCTCACCGCCCTCGAGCTGGGTAAGCCGCTGGTCGAGGTCCATATAGCGCTGCTGGCCGAGCTGGCGCTCCTGCTCCAGCTGATGCTGAAGTTCCTCGATCTGGCCTACCAAGCGATTGATCGCTTCCTGCTGGGTCTGCAGCTGGTTGAATAGCGTCAGACTGCCCGAAGCGGAAGGCTGTGTGGTGGCCGCCTGATTGTAGAAGGAACCGCTACTCTGGGCCCATACGGAAAGCGGGAGCACCAGGGCTCCCGCGCCGCACAGTTTTTTCAAACTGTGTTTCATGCATTACCTCGAGTCTTAGTAGTCGAAGACAACGCGGCGGTTCTGCGCGTAGGCTTCCTCGGTGCGGCCCGACGCTGCCGGACGCTCTTCGCCGTAGCTGACCACTTCGAGCTGGGACGCGTTGACGCCCTGGACGGTCAGGTACTGGCGGACAGCGTTGGCACGGCGCTCGCCGAGACCAAGGTTGTATTCGCGGGTACCGCGCTCATCGGTGTGGCCTTCAAGCACGACCTGAGTGCTCGGATTGGCGCGCAGGTAGGCAGCGTGCTGGTTCAGAACCGATTCGAACTCGGCGCGAATGGTATCGCGGTCGAAGTCGAAGTAGACGGTACGAACGGACGGGATCTGGCCCTGCTGACCCTGGCCGTAACCCTGGCCAGCGGCACCGGTGCTGGAAGAAGTGCCGGAAGTCTGGGCACCGGAAGTCATACCACCCTGATCCCCATCCTGGGTACCGCCGCTGCTGGAACAGCCCGCGATCACAACGACCGAGAACGCAGCAGCCAGCGTCTTGGCGTAAGAGGAAAACTGCATGGTAATCTCCTTGCTCTTAAGAGTGCGAATGACGAATTTCATTCTAGTCGTTTAGTTTAGAAACGGCGACCAGGCCGGTTCCCTGACGTTTCCTTCCGGAGAAGGGATGACGAAAGAGGCCCGTCCGTCCGCCGAAACAGCACCAAGAACCCCTCGGGTTCCCTGCTGAGTGGCATATACCACCATTGTGCCATTAGGCGCAATAGCGGGCGCTTCATCCCAGCCAGTATCGGTCAAGACAGTGACACGATTGGTGGCTAGGTCCTGCTTGGCGACCTGATAACCCCTGTCGGTACGGGTCACCATGAACACCGTCTCGCCATCCGGCGAATAGTGTCCACCAGCATTATAGTTCCCAGTGAAGGTTAGTCGCTGTGCCTGTCCTGCTGCAAAATCGTAACGATAGAGTTGTGGCTGGCCGCTGCGATCCGAGGTGAAGATCAGGCTCGAACCGTCGGGACTATAGTCCGGTTCGGTGTTGATCGCCGAGTTATTGGTCAGGCGCTCCAGGTTACGAGTGGCCAGATCCATCACATAGATGTCCGGCGTGCCGTCCTTGGACAACGACATCGCCATCTTGCGTCCATCCGGCGACCAGGCCGGCGCACCATTGATGCCGGTGAACGAGGTCAGCTGCAGGCGTCGTCCGGTGGCAAGGTCCTGCACGTAGATGGCCGGGCGCCCCGACTCGAACGAGACGTAGGCCAGCTTGCCGCCGTCCGGCGACCAGGTCGGTGAGAGGACCGGCTGATTGGAGGTCAGTACCTGCTGCGGATTGTAGCCATCCTGGTCAGCGACATAGAGCGCGAAGCTGATGTTCGGATCTATCCCCTGGGAGGTGATGTAGGCGATTCGGGTCTGGAACGCGCCGCGGATACCGGTGATCTTCTCGAAGATCTGGTCGGCGACATAGTGCGCGCGCGAGCGCAGCTGGTCGGGGCCTGAAGTGACCACCTCGCCGAGCTCGCGGGCATTACCGAAGATGTCATGCAATTCGTATGTGATTCGATAGCCATTGCCGTTGGGCTCCACCCGGCCGACCACCAGGTAGTTGGCACGCGAAGCCTGCCAGGCCTGGTAGTCGATCTGGTCGCCGGGGGCCGGGTTGCCGACCTGCCGGTCGCGCGGCAGCGGCGAGAACTGCCCGCTGTTGCGCAGATCGTTCTCGATGATCTGGCTAACGTCCTGCGGCAGCTGCTGGCCGTTGGCGGTGAATGGCGCGATCGCAATCGGGATCGCCTGGTCGCTGCTGCGCGTGATCTGAATGTTGAGCTCGGCGCGAGCATAAGCGCTCGCCACCAGCATCATCAGCATACCCGTGAGGGCGACTAATCGTCTCATCACCGTACATCCTCTGGATTGAACGTCAGGACAAAGCTACGGAACTGCTGCTGCGCGGCACTGGGCAGCTGGCTCAATTCGCGGAAAGGTGCGGCACGTTGCACCGCTTGGATCGCCGAGTTGTCGAAAGACGCATTGCCGCTGCTGCTTTGCAAGGTAGCACCGACCAGCTCACCAGTGGCCGGCAACAGCCGCACCCGCACCGTGGCGACCAGGCCGGGGGGGAACCGGACGGTTTGATCCAGCTCTGCTCTACCGCATGGCGAATGATGTTCATCATGCTGTTCGAGGCTTCAGCGGACTGCCGTGCGTTAGCGATCGACTGCTCCTCGCTGCCGATCGCTTGGGCGAGATCGGACTCGCTCGCCGCGGCAGCGGCCTCGGCAAGACGACGCTGTTCGGCCTGTTCCCGCGCGGCGCGCTCTCTGGCGGCCCGCTCCTGCGCGGCCTTCTCGGCGGCGGCCCGTTCCGCTGCGGCTCGTTCCCTTTCCGCCTGCGCGGCGGCGGCCCGCTCCGCCTCGGCTCGCTCCCTTTCCGCCTGTGCGGCGGCGGCCCGCTCCGCCTCGGCTCGTTCCCTCGCCGCCTGCTCAGCGGCGGCCTGCTCCGCCGCGGCCTGCTCTCTCGCCGCCTGCTCGCGCGCGGCGCGCTGGGCCTCAGCCTGCTGACGCTGCGCCTCCTCGCGCTGAGCGGCTTGAGCTGCGGCTTCGGCTGCGGCCTGCTGGCGCTCGGCTTCCTGCTGACGCTCAGCGGCTGCGGCGGCAGCCTGTTCGGCAGCCTCACGCTGAGCCTGCTCGGCGGCCTCGCGCTCGGCCTGCTCTTGCGCCGTCTGAGCCGCGGCCTCCTGCTGGGCTTCGCGCTGGGTATCGTCTTGCTGCGGCGCGCTCTGCCGGGGCGCGCCCTGCTGGGAGTCCCTGAGCTGCTGGGCCTGATCGGTCGCGGTCTCGGTCGAGATCAGCGTGGCACGGACGATGGAGCTCGACTGGTTCTCCGGGGTCGAGCTCGGCCAGCGGATCAAGAGTGCTGCGACCAAGCCGAGGTGCAGGAGCACGGCAAGGATCACAGGCAGCTTGAACTTGGCTTCTTGGGATTGCCTGGACATCAATTCTTCCTCGAGGTCGCTCGAACGACCGAACATGCTCGACGCCTGGTACCTGCGGCAGGTTCCATCATGATCAAACCTTGGCGCTCGCGGCGCTGCGGGCTACCACGCTGCGATGAAGAATGGTGTGGAATTCCTCGGCGAAGTCGCGGTAGGCCGCGATCAGCCGCTCGCTGGACGAGGTGAAACGGTTGTAGGCGATCACCGCCGGGATCGCCGCGAACAGCCCCATCGCTGTGGCGATCAGCGCCTCGGCGATCCACGGCGCCACGGTGGCAAGGGTTGCCTGTTCGGCATCGGAGAGGGTCTGGAATGAGCCCATGATGCCCCATACGGTACCGAAGAGACCGATATAGGGACTCGAAGAGCTGATCGAGGCAAGGATGGGCAGGTGGTGAGTCAACCTCGCCTCCTCGCGGGAAAGCGCGACACGCATTGCGCGCTCGACCTCGAGCAACATCGAAGCCGCCTGCTTGGGGGTGGGCGGCGGCTGGTCCTCGCTGCCGCGCAGCCGGGCGCGAAGGCGATTGAACGACTTGAATCCCGCCTGGAACACATGGGCTGCGCCCTCCGTCGTCTCCGGCTGCTCGCGATTCAGGTCGTTGAGGTCGATCCCCGACCAGAAGCGGGCCTCGAAGCCAGCGAAATCGCGCTCCGCCCGGCGCATGCTGATCGCGCGCTGAAAGATCAGCACCCACGACACCAGTGAAAACACCAGCAGCACCAGCATGACCAGCTTGACGACGAGGCTGGCATTGATCACCAGCGCGACGATCGACATCGAATCTTCCACGTCCATCCTCTCAATCCACCGCGCGCGATATCCTTCGCGCACGCTCGTCACATTTCACCCTCGCGGCACGCCCGAACGGGCCTCAGCCGCAGGGCGCCTCTTCCAACACCGCACGCAGCGGCTCAGGCCAGCGACTCGGCTTGAGCGTACGCACATCAATACAGGCGATATCGACCTCAGCGACGCCAAGCAGTTCATCCACACGGCAAATGCGCTGGGTGAAAGTCAGGCTGCAGCGTCCGAACGCACTCACCTCGACCCCGACATAGAGCTGGTCATCGAGCCGGGCCGGACGCAAGTAGCGACACTCCAGCCGCCGCACCACCAGTTGGAGCCCCTGCCCGAACAGCGACTGCTGAGTGAAGCCATGCAGCCTCAGCCACTCGGTCCGCGCCCGCTCCATGAATTTCAGGTAGTTGGCATGGTAGACGATCGCGCCGGCGTCGGTATCTTCGATATAGACCGTCACCGGCCAGGAAAACGCACTCATGCCGCCCCACCATCACTAAACACGCCCTGGTCATCGGGTTCGATACCGAAATGGCGATAGGCGCCTCGAGTCACCATCCGCCCTCGGGCGGTACGAAGCATGAAGCCCTGTTGAATCAGATAGGGCTCGAGCACATCCTCGATCGTGTCGCGCTCCTCGCCGATCGCCGCGGCCAGGCTATCCACCCCCACCGGGCCGCCGTCGAACTTTTCGATCATCATCAGCAGCAGACGGCGATCCATGTGGTCCAGTCCATGCTGGTCGACGTGCAGCATATCGAGCGCGCGCGAAGCGATGGCGAGATCGATGCGCCCATCGCCCTTGACCTGAGCGTAGTCGCGCACCCGGCGCAGCAGCCGGTTGGCGATTCGCGGGGTACCGCGGGAACGACGGGCGATCTCGAGCGCCCCTTCGGGGTCGGCTTCAAGGCCCAGCAGTCGAGCCGAACGCGCAACGATCGAGGTGAGATCCTCGACGCCGTAGAACTCGAGCCGCTGGACGATACCGAAGCGATCGCGCAGCGGCGAGGTCAAGAGTCCCGCCCGCGTGGTGGCGCCCACCAGGGTGAAGCGCGGCAGGTCCAGCTTGATCGAGCGCGCGGCGGGCCCCTCGCCGATCATGATGTCGAGCTGGAAGTCCTCCATCGCCGGATAGAGCACCTCTTCGACGGTCGATGAGAGACGGTGGATCTCGTCGATGAACAGCACGTCGCCAGGCTCGAGGCTGGTGAGCATCGCGGCGAGATCGCCCGGCCGCTCGAGCACCGGGCCGGAGGTCGACTTGATGTCGACCTCCATCTCGGCGGCGATGATGTTGGCCAGCGTGGTCTTGCCAAGCCCGGGTGGCCCGAAGACCAAGGTGTGATCGAGGCTTTCGCCGCGCCCGCGGGCGGCATCGACGAAGATACCCAACTGCTCGCGCACCGCGGGCTGGCCAATGTAGTCGGCGAGCCTGCGCGGGCGGATCGCATAGTCGACACGCGGCTCGCGTCCCTGCGCCTCGGCCGAGATCAGGCGATCGGGCTCGATCATCGACGTGCCTCGGTGCGGCCGCTACCTATCCGCTGGGCCAAAGCGCTCTTGATCAACGCTTCGGTGGAAAGCGAATGGTCGAGTTCGGCGAGCATCCTGGTCGCCTCGACCGGCTTGTAGCCGAGCGCGATCAATGCCGCTTCTGCATCGACGTAGTTGCCACGGGCGCCAGGGGGATGGAGTTCGCAAGCCTCGCCGTCGAGCAGCCGCTCGAGCGCGCCGAGATCCGGCTGCGCCTCGCGGGTGAGCTCGGGCCAGCGAGTCAATCGATCGCGCATCTCGACGATCAGCCGCTCGGCGGTCTTCTTGCCGACCCCCGGCAGCCGCGTCAGCGCTTGGGCATCCTCGTCCATCAAACAGCGCACGAACTGCCCCCGCTCCATGCCGGAGAGAATCGCCAGCGCCATGCGTGGGCCGACCCCGGCGATGCGGATCAGTTCGCGAAACATCCGCCGCTCGAGTTCGTCGCGAAAGCCATAGAGCAGGTGGGCGTCCTCACGAACGATCAGGTGGGTATAAAGGCGTGCCTGTTCGCCTAGCGCCGGCAGCGAAAGGATGGTGTTCATCGAGGCCTCGAGCTCGTAGCCCACCCCGCCCACGTCGATCACGACCCAGGGAGGCTGCTTTTCGATCAAAATGCCGTGAAGCCGTCCTATCATCCATCCCTCGAGGTACACCCGTTCGCGGTCGCGCTGACGCGCGCCGCGAGTGATAAGAAATTCCGCTGAGTCATCATATCAGGCAGGAAGTGAGAGACCAGGGTCCGATATTGCGCTAGCCGGGACGAAAGGCTCGCCAACCGCGCCCCACATGCCTGCGCGTAACCGAGGCTTCGGCGCGTTTTATCAGTCCTCGGCGGCTATAGCAATGGGTCAGCGCGATAGCGAGGGCGTCCGCCGCATCGGGCTGCGGCAGGCCGTCGAGATGCAGGGTCGAGGCCACCATGCGCTGTACCGCCGCCTTGTCGGCACCGCCGTGGCCGGTAACGGTCTGCTTCACCAGGGTAGCGGCGTACTCGAACACCGGCAGGCCATGATTGGCTGCGCAGACGATCGCACTGCCGCGCGCCTGACCGAGCTTGAGCGCGGAGTCGGCGTTCTTGGCGACGAAGACCCGCTCAATGGCGAATTCCGCCGGGCAGTGAAGTGCGATCAGCTCGCCAATGCCCGCGTAGACCTGGGCCAGCCGCTGGGCGAGCTGATCGGCATCGATACGAATGAAACCGCTGGCGACGTAGCGTGGCGCGCCGACGCCGGCATCGATCACGCCGAACCCGGTGCGCCGCGACCCAGGGTCGATACCGAGCAGGATCACTCGAGCGCCTCGAGCACAGCGTCGCTGAAATCGGCATTGGTGTAGACGTTCTGGACGTCGTCGAGCTCCTCGAGCATGTCGATCAGCTTGATCACCCGCCGGCCCAGCTCCGGATCGTCGATGGTGGTGTAGGTGTCGGGAAACATCCCAACCTCGCTGCTTTCGGGAACGAGCCCCGCCTCGACCAGCGTGTCCTTGACCGCACCGAAGGCCGCCGGCGTAGTGACCACCAGCAGCGTGCCATCCTCCTGCTCGACCACGTCGTCGGCACCCGCCTCCAGTGCGGTCTCGATCACCGCCTCCTCGTCGCTGCCGGCGGCGAAGCCGAGCTGTCCACGCTGGCTGAAGAGGAAGGCGACCGACCCGGAAGTGCCGAGATTGCCGCCTTGCTTGGTGAACGCGTGGCGCACGTCGGAAGCGGTGCGATTGCGATTGTCGGTCATGCACTCGAGCATCACCGCCACCCCTTCGGGGCCGTAGCCCTCGTAGACCAGCTCTTCCATCTGGTCAGTGTCGCCATCGCCTACGCCGCGGTCGATCGCCCGCTGCACGGTGTCCTTCGCCATGTTGCCGCCCAGCGCCTTGTCTATCGCGATACGCAGCCTGGGATTGGCGCCCGGATCACTGCCGCCCTGGCGGGCTGCGACGGTGAGTTCGCGAATCAGCTTGGTGAAGATCTTGCCACGCTTGGCGTCCTGCGCCGCCTTGCGGTGCTTGGTGTTAGCCCATTTGCTATGGCCAGCCACTGATGACCTCCGCTCGCGTCGCGCGCGAACCTTCGATTACCGCATGAATTGCTGCCGGACCCGGCGAGCGCCGGGTCCGGGCACATCACTCGCCGTTCTTCTGGCGAAGACGCAGGTTCAGCTCCTTGAGCTGCTGGGCGCTGACTTCCCCCGGCGCCTCGGTGAGCAGGCAGGCCGCGCTCTGGGTCTTGGGGAACGCGATCACGTCACGGATCGTGCGCGCGCCGACCATCAGCATCACCAGGCGGTCGAGGCCAAAGGCCAAGCCACCGTGGGGCGGGGCACCGAACTGCAGCGCATCGAGCAGGAAGCCGAACTTCTCGCTGGCCTCCTGCTCAGCGATCCCAAGCACCTCGAACACCGCTTTCTGCATCTGCTGATCGTGGATACGGATCGACCCACCGCCCAGCTCGGTACCGTTGAGCACCATGTCATAGGCACGCGACAAAGCGCTGGCGGGATCGGCCTTGAGCGCCTCAGGACTGCACGAGGGCGCGGTGAACGGGTGGTGGCAGGCGGAGAGCCGGCCAGCGTCGTCGACTTCGAACATCGGGAAGTCGACCACCCAGAGCGGCGCCCAGCGCCGGGTGTAGAGGTTCAGGTCCTCGCCGAGCTTGACCCGCAGCGCGCCGATCGCATCGTTGACGATACGGGTCTTGTCGGCACCGAAGAAGACGACGTCGCCGTCCTTGGCCCCTACGCGGTCGAGCAGCTCCTCGATCACGTTCTCCATGAACTTGACGATCGGCGACTGCAGCCCCTCGAGCCCCTTGGCGCGCTCGTTGACCTTGATCCAGGCCAGGCCCTTGGCGCCGTAGACACCGACGAAGCGGGTGTAGTCGTCGATCTGCTTGCGCGAAAGCGCGGCACCGCCCTCGACCTTGAGCGCGGCGACGCGGCCGTCGGCGGCGTTGGCCGGTGCCGAGAAGACCTTGAAATCGACGTCCGCCATCAGGTCCGAGACATCGACCAGCTCGAGCGGAATGCGCAGATCCGGCTTGTCCGAACCGAAGCGGTGCATCGCCTCGGAATAGGGCATCCTCGGGAACTCGGGCAGCTCGACCTCGAGCACGTCGCGGAACAGCCCACGCACCATCGCCTCGGTGATCGACATGATGTCGTTCTCTTCGACGAAGGAGGCCTCGATGTCGATCTGGGTGAACTCGGGCTGGCGGTCGGCGCGCAGGTCTTCGTCACGGAAGCACTTGGCGATCTGATAGTAGCGATCGAGCCCGGCGACCATCAGCAGCTGCTTGAACAGCTGCGGCGACTGCGGCAGGGCAAAGAAGTGCCCTGGATGGGTGCGGCTCGGCACCAGATAGTCGCGCGCGCCCTCGGGCGTGGCCCGGGTAAGGATCGGCGTCTCGATATCGAGGAAGCCGTGCTCCTCGAGATAGGCGCGCACGCTGTGGGTGATCCTGGAGCGCAGTCTCAGCCGTTCGACCATCTCAGGGCGACGCAGGTCGACGTAGCGGTACTTGAGCCGCACTTCCTCGCCGACCTTGCCATGCTCGTCGAGCTGGAACGGCGGGGTCTGCGCGGAGTTGAGCAGCTCGACCCGGCTTGCCAGCACCTCGATCATGCCGGTCGGCATATCGGCGTTCTGGGTACCCTCGGGGCGCAACCGGACTCGACCCACGATCTTCAGCACGTACTCGCTGCGCGCACGGTCGGCGCTGGCGAAGGCTTCAGGCGTATCGGGATCGACGACGATCTGGGCGATGCCGTCGCGGTCGCGCAGATCGAGGAAAATGACGCCGCCGTGGTCGCGGCGGCGGTGGACCCACCCACAGAGGGTGACGTGCTGCTCGACCAGGCTCTCGTTCAGCTGGCCGCAATAATGGCTGCGCATTTCAGTTCCCATTGCGTGATACGTGTCTTTCGCGCCCCGCCGGCGGCGGCGGGGCGTCGGGGGTAGCGCTCAACCGTCCGCGCTGCCCTTGCTCGGCGGCGCGCTGCCGGCACCAGCATCGCCGGCCAGGTTGCGCTTGGAGGAGGACTTGAAGTCGGTCTCGTACCAACCACCGCCTGCGAGTCGGAAGCCCGCCGCGGAAACCACGCGTTCGAGGCTTTCCGCCTTGCAGGCGGGGCACAGGGTCAGCGGCTGGGCGCTCATGCGCTGCAGCTTTTCAAGGTGATGGCCGCAAGCGCGGCATTGATATTCATAGATCGGCATGATCGTTCCACCTGATACACCTCGCCGGCGACGCTCGCGCCACGAGGATGAATGAATGCATTACGGGTTGCACACATTGAGCACGCCATTATAGCGTGCAGCGACGGCCAACGGGCAAGATCAAGCGGAGGAGCGAGGCTGATGCGTGCAGTACTACTGGATGCCACCACCCTGGGCATGGACATCGACCTCGAGCCGCTGCGCGAGTGCGTCGACACCCTCGAAGTCCACCCGACCAGCACCCCTGACGAAGTCGCCGAGCGGCTGCGCGGTGTGCGCATCGCGCTGACCAACAAGGCGCCGATCGACCAGCGGGCGATCGAGGCCGCCCCGGATCTCGAACTGATCTGCGTGCTCGCCACCGGCATCAACAACATCGACCTGGACGCTGCACGGCGCGCAGGAATAGAAGTGCGCAATGTCAGCGCCTATGGCACCGCCAGCGTCGCCCAGCACACCATGGCGCTGGTCCTCGGCCTCGCTACCCAGCTCAATCTGGTGCAGCGCGACCTGGCCCTCGGCGCCTGGCAGCGCAGCCCGCACTTCTCACTGTTCGATCGTCCGATCGTCCAGCTCGCCGGCAAGCGCCTGACCATCGTCGGCCAGGGCGAACTGGGCAGCGAAGTGGCTCGCCTCGCGCAAGCATTCGGCATGCATGTGACCTTCGCCGCGCGCCCCGGCAGCGCGAACGATCCCCGCCCCCCACTCGACACCCTGCTGCCGGAAAGCGACGTGATCAGCCTGCACTGCCCGCTCAACGACCAGACCCGCGGGCTGATCGACAGCCATCGCCTGGCCCTGCTCAAGCCCGGCGCGCTATTGATCAACTGCGCCCGGGGCGGCGTGATCGACGAACTCGCCGCGCTAGAGGCCCTGCGTCGCGGCACCCTGGGGGGATTGGCGGTCGACACCCTGCCCGAGGAGCCACCGCGCGCGGGGCATGCCCTGCTCGATGCGCTGAGCGAGGAGCTCAACCTGCTGGTCACCCCTCACAGCGCCTGGGCGGCACCGGAGGCAAGGGCACGGATCATCGAGCTCACCGCCGACAACATCCGCACCCACTTCGCGCGCTGAGCGCCTGCGCTACAGCCAGCGCCGCCAGCGGAAGAACAGATAGGTGCCGAGCGCCGAGCAGATCATCAACAGCATCGCCAGCAGATAGCCATACTGGTAGTGCAGCTCCGGCATCACGTCGAAATTCATGCCGTAGATGCTGGCGATCAGCGTCGGCGGCAGGAACACCACCGCGGCGACCGAGAAGATCTTGATGATCTTGCTCTGGGCCACATTGGTGAAGCCGATCGCCGCGTCGAGCAGGAAGTTGATCTTCTCGAAGATGAAGGTGGTATGGGGGTTGAGTGAATCGATGTCGCGCAGGATCTCGTTGACGTCGTCGCCGTGGCCATGGACGTCGAGCTGCGCCGGCAGGTGGCGGGCGAGGTTGCGCAGCGAGCGCTGGGTGTCGAGCAGCGACAGCCTCACCACATCGTTGTGGTTCTCCTGCTGGAGAATGTCGCGCAAGGTCTCCTCCAGCGCATCCGGCTCCATCGCCTGGCGGCCGAGTCGCTCGAGCTCGCCATAGATGTGCTCGATCTGGTCGGCCAGCACCTCGACTTTCATCTCGAGCAGCGCGATCAGGATCTCCGCCGGCGTCTGCGGGCGGATGCGCTGGTGGCGCAGGTAGCCACGAAACAGGCGCAGGATGCCGATCTCCTCGTCGCGCAGGCTCATCAGGTAGCGCTCACCGAGGTGGAAGGAGACGTTCAGCCCCTTCGCTTCGCGCTTCTGGCGGAAAGGAAACAGAGAAGTCAGCCGGATGCCCTCTCCATCGATCTGGAAGCGAGAGGAGTACTCGAGTTCGTCGAGCTCATCGACCGTCGGCAGCTCGCCATCGTAGAGCGACTGCACCCAGGCGTACTCCTCGTCGCTCGGATCACAAACGTCGACCCACAGACAGTTGTCCGGCAGGGGGCCCGGCGCGACTTCCTCGTCGACCGTCAGCCCCTCGCCGGTCAGGGTGAACAGTGTGATCATATGACGCTCCTTGTTTATCCCATCCTTCCTTGAAACCGCCCGCTTTCTCGCTGGGGCCGGCGCCAGCATGCCCTCAGCACGCCCATGAGGCAACGTCCTCGCCAGTGCGGTTGACGGCATCGAGGGCTACGACTAATGTTGGCACGCCTCGACCACCGGGCGACACACGAGACCCTCTATCTCATGGACTCACATAGGCGTAGCTCAGACCTATACGTCGATCGCTGCCTAGCTTCATCATCCGCCCCGGATCCCGCCGCCGCCCGCTAGTACGAGCGCCTGCGCGCGAGACGGCGCGCAGGAGAAAGTTCGATGAGCTTCACCGACCTGATGCCGGAAGTGCGCAAAGCGCTCGCCGCCGGCGATCACGCTGCCCTCGAGCGGCTACTCGAAGAGGCGCACAGCGCCGACCTTGCCGAGATCCTCGCCCAGGAGAACGATCCGTTTGGCCTTGCGCTGCTGGCGCGGCTGCCGATCGAAAAGCGCGCTGACGTTTTCTCCTATCTTCCCGCCGACAAGCAGCTCGATCTCGCCGAGCGCCTCGACGACGACGAGCTGGCGCGGCTTTTCACCGAGATGGACCCGGACGACAGCGCCGACGTGTTCAATCTTTTCGAACCGGTGCGGCGCGAACGCATCCTGCGCCGCATGGCGCGGCGCGAGCGCGAGGAAATGCGCCGCTTGTCGAGCTACGAGGAAGGCACCGCCGGGGCGATCATGACCACCGACTACGTCGCGGTGCCGGAGGAGCTCAATATCTCCCAAGCGCTCGACCGGGTGCGCCAGACCGCCCCCGATGCGGAAACCATCTACCAGATATTCATCCTCGACCGGGAACTTCGCCTCACCGGAACGCTGTCGCTGCGCCAGCTGATACTGGCCGACCCCCTGGCACCGCTCAAGTCGCTGATGATCACCGATGTGATCAAGGTCGAAGCCGACACCGAGCAGGAAGAGGTCGCCAAGCTGATCTCCCGTTACGACTTGCTCGCGGTGCCAGTGGTCAACCAGCAGGAGATGCTGGTCGGCATCGTCACCTACGACGATGCGATGGACGTGGTCGAACGGGAGACCACCGATGACTTCCACAAGTCGGGCAGCGTCGGCTCGCTGGACCGCGGCATCGGCCGCACCAGCCTCGTTACCCTCTATCGCAAACGAGTGTTCTGGCTGGTCCTGCTGGTATTCGGCAACCTCTTCTCCGGTGCCGGCATCGCCCACTTCGAAGAGACCATCGCCGCGCAAGTGGCGCTGGTGTTCTTCCTGCCGCTGCTGATCGGCAGCGGCGGCAATGCGGGCTCCCAGGCCGCCACCCTGATGGTGCGCGGCCTGGGTACCGGCGAGATCAACATCCGCGACTGGACCAGGCTGCTTGGCCGCGAACTGCTGGTCGCGGGAACCCTGGGCCTCACCATGGCGATCGCGATCTCGCCGATCAGCATGGTGCGCGGCGGCGCGGGCGTGGCCGAGGCGGTGGCGATCAGCATGGTGGTGATCGTGATCGCAGGCAGCCTGCTTGGAATGTCGCTGCCTTTTCTGCTCGACCGCCTCGGCGTCGACCCGGCCACCGCGAGTGCGCCGCTGGTGGCCACGCTCTGCGACGCCTGTGGCGTACTAATCTATTTCTCGATCGCAACACTGATAATCGGTACTGGTTCGTGACAAAAATGTTGCATTTTTATTACAAATAGATGATGGACCGCAGTAACCGCTCGGCTAAGATGGGGCGAAGCTCACACACGACTTCGCCCCTTTCTCTACCTCGGGTTCCATCCATGGGTTAGATCGGGCGCAAAACGATAAGAGACTCAGGTAACCGGCCATGGAAGCGCTCAACCTCACCTTGTTCGACTTGATCAACGCCACACCCAGCTCTCCCGCCGCCTCGATGCTGCTCGCTCACTTGCTCGCGGTCTACGCGATCTTTCTGGTGCCAGCGCTTTTGGTGGTCGGCTGGCTGCGGCGGGACCAGCGCCAGCATCAGTTGATGCTCTGCGCACTGCTCGCCTGCGGCGTGGCGCTGTCGATCAACTTCGTGATCGGCTCGCTATGGCACCACCCTCGTCCCTTCGTGATGCCTGTGGGCCACACTTTCCTCCAGCACGCACCGGATGCCTCCTTTCCCAGCGACCACATGACGATCATCATGACCGTCGCCTTCAGCCTGCTGCTGCGCCGCGAAGTCCGCCTGCTCGGCCTCGCCTTCGCGATACTGGGTCTCGGGATCGCCTGGTCGCGAATCTATCTTGGCGTCCACTTTCCGCTCGACATGCTCGGCGGCACCGCAGTGGCTCTGGCCAGTGCCTGCCTGGCACGAGTCACCAGCCCAATCTACATGCCGACCCTCTATCGCGTGGCCCGTGGCATTCATCGCCGGCTGTTCGCCACGCTGATCGAACGCGGCTGGGTGTCGCGCTGACATCGTCCCAGCGCGTGGGTAGTTGAGCCCAGCGGGCCAGAAAGCCCTGCATTTACAAAACGTCCCAAGATGATAAAAACATTTAACTAGACTTCAGTTCCATAATCGCTAGTCTGCCGGGCACGCGCAGGCATCGTGAGGGGCACCCTTCGCCTGGCCCAGGTTCAGCTAGCTTAGCGATAATGGGGATGTCTGCGCTCTTGCTGAATCGTTCCTTCAGGCAACGAATCAGCATTTTCCCGGCGGTGAGCCGGCAGATGCCGAGCACAAAAAAACCCAACCGGTGAGGGTTGGGCAGGAAACACTACGAATTCTGGTGACAAGGCTAGATGGAAGCCCGTAAACGATTGCTCAGCCCTTGCGGCTATGCAGCTTGGCCCATCCGAGGCACATCGCCAGCCTCATCACACCCCACCCTACTCTCTATTTGAGCCGGCGGTGGGTTTATTTCCAGCGCCCACGCCCCGAGCGAAATAAAGGCATCACAACCACCTTTGAACTCCGATCATCCAAGGCGAGGCTACTTGCCCTTGGGGGTGGCGGCCGGTTTGAGTTTCTTGAACAGCATGACGACCGCGACGATGATGCCGCCGACGACGATACCGGCGATGAAATTGAACAGCATGGGCATGATGGGCATTATTATTACGCTGATGCTGGGAATACCCAGATCGGTTTCAGCCGCCGCTTCGACGCCATGCTGGATGAAGGGTACGCCGTGCACCAGAATACCGCCGCCGACCAAAAACATCGCAATGGTGCCCACGATGGAAAGCAGCTTCATGAAATACGGGGCCAGCCATAGGATGCCGTTGCCGACGCTCCTGACCAGCTGACTCGACTGCTTGGTGAGGTACAGGCCAAAATCATCCACTTTGACGATGCCGGCGACCAATCCGTACACCAACACCGTAATCCCTATGGCGACGATGGAAAGAACGATGACCTGCGGCACGAACTCACTGCCGGCCACGCTCCCTAGCGTGATAGCGATGATTTCCGCCGACAATATGAAATCGGTCATTATCGCGCCTTTTATTTTATCTTTTTCAAACGCTAAACGATCACTATCATTTTCAATTCGGGCGGCCGCCCTCACCTGCTCCGCCCTATCTTCATTCTTGTGCAAAAAGCGGTGCAGCAGTTTCTCCGCACCTTCATAACAAAGGAAAGCGCCTCCCAACATGAGCAGCGGCGTGATCAACCAAGGCGCCATGGCACTGATCAATAGCGCGACAGGAACCAAGATCAATTTATTGAGAAAGGAACCCTTCGCCACCGCCCATACGATGGGCAGCTCGCGATTCGCGGGAACGCCGGTCAATTGCTGGGCATTCAGCGCCATGTCGTCGCCGACGACACCCGCTGTTTTCTTCGCGGCCACTTTGGTCAATACTGAAACATCGTCGAGCAACGTGGCGATGTCATCCAACAGTGTCAATAAGCTCCCGCCGGCCATCGTTCCATCCCTCATGAAAGCGCAATTAATTAAATGATAATATTGGAACATCTCTAAGGCGTGCGGCTGCCTGTGCGAAGATAGCTCACCATGATAGAAAGGGAAACTTTTTCATCTCACCACGCGCAAACCTGGCATCCAGAGCGCCTCTCAAGCAGCGGTCGACACGTGGCCGTTGATGACCAACAGCGGTTTTCTACTGACGCCGGTCGACAGCTGGATGATCAGGCGTCGTAGCTAAGCCGGTAAGATGCGCCTTCGCGCACGATCCGACCGGTAGCGGGCGCATTGAAATGCATCCCGCTGACGATGAGTCTTTCGGTGGCGACACGATCGAGCAATTGCTTTCGAGTCGAAGCGGCGCGGGCCGGCTCACCATCAAAAGCGATGGTCACTTGCGGGCGTTCGACTTGAATATGCGGGAAATGCACGATGTCTCCCCATATGAGCAGCGCATCTCCATCGTCATTCAGTAGAAAGCCGGTATGTCCAGGCGTATGCCCTGGCAGCGGCACGGCCTGGATGCCGGGTAGGATATCTTCATGATGGAATGGGACCAGCCTGCCGTCGTAGGCGGAAAATGCATTCTTGGCTAATTCGAAATAAGGTTTGAACGCATCTGGCGCTGCGGCGTGAATAGGCTCGTCGGTCCAGAATGCCAGCTCGTCGCGATGAACGAATAACCTTTGCACATTCTTGAAATGGGGCGTTGCCAGTGGCCCTGCCAACCCGCCGATGTGATCGGCATGAGCATGCGTCAAAAGCACCGTATCTATCTGCAACGGATCGATCGCGGCCGCCGCGAGTGCATCCTGGAGCCGCCCTCCCCAACCATTCAGCCCCCCCGGCTCCGCCATCGACCAGTATTGTCTGATCCCCCTTCAGCACGATGTAGGCATTTATATTTATACGCGGAATTGGATCGATCGCGTTATTTCTGAGAATATTCTCGGCATGATCGCTATCGATTTCGTCGAGTAATTCAAATGATACATCCAAATGACCGTCGCTCAGCATGATGACTGTCATGCCGCCAACCTTCTTACGCAATATGGATGGAGCCCCTGGGTCAATCATATGCGCCTCCGAAAATATCAAGGATTAAAGCCATGTGCAGTGTGGCCGACGGTCATGCGTTTCCCCGAGCCGAGGAACATCGATTCAGACCCTTGCTGCCCGCGCTAGTTCACCGCCCCGCTCTCTCCTTGCCTTACCCCTGCCTTCCATGCCTACCGCACCGGCCGGCCGGCCGGCGAAGCCTTACCTGAAAGACGGCGTGGCAACCGCCTTCCGAGCAGGCTAACCGATTGAAAGATGGATACTATGTAGTCAATGATCTCTCTCAATGATCTCTCAGCACCCAGCAGAGGCCCATCCATGATCTACAACTTCGGCTCGGTCAACGTCGACAACGTCTATCGCGTGCCCCATCTGGTGCGCCCCGGCGAGACCCTCGCCAGCACCCACTACGTCCAAGTGCTCGGCGGCAAGGGTGCCAACCAGAGCCTCGCCGCGGCCCGGGCCGGGGCCAAGGTCGAACACCTGGGCGCGATCGGCGCGGCGGACGGCTGGATCCTGGCGCTGCTCGACTCAGCGGGAATCGGCACCCGGCATCTGGCCACACTCGATGACATACCTAGCGGACATACCGTGATCCAGGTGGACGACCAGGCCGAGAACAGCATCGTTTTGTTTCCCGGTGCCAATCGGGCGGTGCCAAATGAACATCTCGAAGCGGCGATCACTGCGGCCCAGCCGGGCGATTGGCTGCTGGCGCAGAACGAGTGCGGCGATCTTTCCCGGGTGATCGAGCTCGCCCTGGCTAAGCGGCTGCGCATCGCGCTCAACCCGGCACCGATGGAAGCAATGATCGCAGGGCTACCGCTCGAGCGGATCGATATGCTGTTCGTCAATCGCGGCGAGGCGCAGATGCTGCTCGCAGCACTTGGCGACCAGGTCGAGGAGCACGATCACCAACGCATGCTCGATCTGCTGGCGGCGCGCTACCCGGGGCTCGAACTGGTACTGACCCTGGGTGGTGACGGCGTTCGATACGCCAATGGCGAACTCCGGCTGGCCCGCCCCGCGTTCCTGGTCGAGGCGCGCGATACCACCGCCGCGGGCGACACCTTCGTTGGCTACTTCCTCGCCGCCCGTCAGCAGGGAGAACGGCCCGAGGCGGCGCTAGCGCTGGCGAGCGCCGCCTCGGCGCTTTGCGTACAGCGCGAAGGCGCCTCGAGCAGTATTCCGGAGCGTGACGAGGTGGACGCGTTCATCGCAGCCCAGGCTTGAGCCGGCGATGTTGGCCGGACGAGGGCCTGCGGCGCGGTTTCCATTTGCCCGCTACAGCGCTTTTCGGCACCATCCGGCGGTCCATCTCCATTGATAGCCGCGAGGAGCGCAGCCGATGAGTATTCCCGTGATCTTCGACACCGACCCAGGTGTCGACGACGCCCAAGCGATTGCCCTGATCATGGCCGACCCCGAGATCGAAGTGGTCGGCTTCACCACGACCTTCGGCAATGTCGATATCGCGACGGCGACACGTAACGCCCTGCTGCTCAGCGAACTCGCCGGCCAATCGATCCCGGTGGCCCAGGGCGCCGCTGCACCGCTGGTCAAGACGCCTCATCCCGTGCCGGATTGGATCCACGGCGCCGACGGCCTCGGCAACCAGCAGCTCCCACCGGTCAACGGCAAGCCGGTCGAGCTCAGCGCCGCTGAATTCATCGTCGCAGAGACCCGTCGCCGCCCGGGCGAGATCACCTTGGTCGCGGTCGGCCCGCTCGGTAACCTCGCCACCGCCCTGCAGCTCGATCCGAGCCTGGTCGATCGAGTCAAACGCGTGGTGGTGATGGGCGGTTCGATCCACAAGGGCGGCAACGTCACCCCTGCGGCAGAGGCCAACATTTTCTCCGATCCCCACGCCGCCGCCCGGGTCCTGACCGCAAAATGGCCACTGACCTTGGTCGGGCTCGACGTCACGCACAAGACGGTGATCGAGCCTGCGCGGATGGCGCGGATCGCACGCGCCCAGGGCGCGCTTGGCGAAGTACTGGAGAAGAGCTACGCGTTCTATGCCGAGTTCTATCGCGGTGCGCTGGGTATCGATGGTTGCTGTCCGCACGATAGCGTGGCGGTGGCCTGGCTGCGGCATCCGGAGCTCTTCACCAGCCAGCGCGGCTATCTCAGCGTGGTCACCGAAGGCCCAGCGGAAGGCCTGACCCTGTTCGCTCCCGAGGGGCGCAAGTATCCAGACCAACGCTGGCAGCAGGGCGGCTTGGTCGATGTCTGTCTCGACCTCGATGGCGTCGCCGCGGTCGATTGGATGGAATCCGTGCTTACCGCCTGAACCAGGCCGACAGCGGCGAGCCGATTGGCGCAGGCAGGCGATCTTGCCTAATCTTAAGAAGACCTGCGCCATTGGCTATCGAAGGAGAGTGTTTTGCCTCACCTCACGTCGGGGGGTCATCCTCCCGTCCCCGCCGCCCGCTCGGAATGTGCATTGCTGCTCGATTTCGACGGTACCCTCACCCCCTTGGTCGATCGTCCCGAAGCCGTCGAACTCGCACCGCACGTGAAGGAGCTGCTGATCGAGCTGCAGCGTCTGCTTACCGGAGCGATCGCGGTGGTGAGCGGTCGGCCGCTCGAACAGCTCGGGCGGTTCCTGCATCCTTTCGCGCCGGTGATGCTGGGCCAGCATGGCGCGCAATGGCAGGACCGGGATGGTCACCATCACACCCTCCCCTTCGATGCCGAGGCGCTGAACGGTGCCCGCGTGCGCCTGGCCGCGCTGAGCGCCCGCCACCCCGGACTGCAGCTCGAAGACAAGGGCGCGAGTCTGGCGCTGCACTATCGCAACGTCGCCGCAGAGCGGCTCGATCGAGCACTCATTGATGCGCATGCCGCCATCGAGGCGGAAGCCAGTCGTCTCGGCAGTCACGTGGTTCACCACGGCAAGTGCGTATTCGACCTGCGCTTGGCGGGCAGCGACAAAGGCCAGGCGGTGGACCGAGTGATGGGTGAGGCGCCCTTCCATGGCCGCAGGCCGGTGTTCATCGGCGATGACCTCACCGATGAAGACGGCTTCCGCGCGGCCGAAGCACGCTCAGGGATCACCATCAAGGTCGGCGAAGGAGAGAGCCGGGCCCGCTACCGCCTGCAGGATCCCGCCGCCGTCCACGCCTGGCTCGCAGCCTGTCTCCATACTTGGCGGGAAACGACGCACTGAGACTCGTTCGATACTTTCCACCGACTCCAGGAGATATCCACCGATGAGCGATTTGATCGTCATCTCCAATCGGGTACCGCCGCCCGAGAGCGGCGAAGGCAACCAAGGCGGCCTCGCGGTCGGCCTGCTCAATGCACTGAAAAGTGGCAACGGCCTTTGGATGGGCTGGGGCGGGGAGATCGTCGAGGAAGGCGAACCCGAGCCGCCGCCCGCCGAGTACTCGTTCGGCGGGGTCGATTTCGCCACTTATCCGCTCAGCCGTGACGATTACGACAGCTACTACACCGGTTTCTCCAATGAAGTGCTCTGGCCACTGTTCCACTACCGCGTCGACAAGATGGCCTACGACCGCCGCAAGCGCAGCGGCTACTTCAGGGTCAACAGGATGTTCGCCGAACGGATCAGCAAGCGGATCACCAAACGGGCGCGGGTATGGGTGCATGACTACCATCTGATCGCGCTGGGCACCTACCTGCGCAAGCTGGCCCCCGACGTACCCATCGGCTTCTTCCTGCACACCCCCTTTCCCCCGTGGCAGGTGCTGCGGGTGCTGCCGGACTATGAAGAACTGCTCGAGGCCTTCACCGGCTACGACTTGATCGGCATGCAGACCGATGGAGATCGCGACAACCTGGTCCAGGCCCTGCGCCATGGGCTCGGCGCGGAAGTGGAAGGAGACCGCGTGCGCTACGGTGATCGCTGCGTCGACATCCGCACCTTCCCGATCTCGATCGACGTCGACGAAGTCGCAGCGCTCGCCGCCTCCGGGCGCGAGTCGCTGCCGAGCAGGCGGCTGTCACGCTCGTTGCTCGAGCGCCCGATGATCATCGGCGTCGACCGGCTCGACTACAGCAAGGGGATCCACCAGCGCTTCGCCGCCTTCGAGCGCACGCTCGAGCTCTACCCGCATCATCGCGACAAGGTGACCTACATGCAGATCGCGCCGCCGTCGCGGGTGGACGTCGACGAATACGTCGAGCTGCGCGCGGATCTCGAAGGGGTCGCAGGCCATATCAATGGGCGCTTCTCCGAGTTCGACTGGACGCCGCTGCGCTATCTCAATCGCGGCTATTCCCGCGAGGTGATCATGGGCTTCATGCGCCAGGCGCGGGTGGGATTGGTCACACCGCTGCGCGATGGGATGAATCTGGTGGCCAAGGAGTTCGTCGCCTCGCAAGCGGAGCAGGACCCTGGCGTGCTGATCATCTCCCATCTGGCCGGCGCTACCGCCGAGCTCGGCGATGGCGCACTGGTGTGCAATCCCAACGATATCGATGGCATGGCCGAGATGATCCATCGCGCGCTGACCATGCCGCTGGCGGAGCGCCAGGAGCGTTGGCGACGGATGATGGATACCCTACGCGGCTATGACATCCACCGCTGGGGCAACGATTTCATGCATGCGCTGGAGCGCCTGCCCAGCGCCAACGATGAAAGCTGAGTGGCAGATGACGCGCCTCGAGAAAACGGTATAACTATCGAATCAAGCCTTTAGCATGTCCCGTGGAAGCTTCTGCAACCGGCGCCATAGCTGCTCTACGCCCGGTTTATGCACCAGCGAACAGCGGTAGAGGCGAATCTCCAGCGGGATATCCCATCGCTCGTCTCCGGCGCGCACCAGCCGCTCGTTGGCGAGCTCTTCACGAATGCAGAAGTCGGGGATCCATGCGACCCCGGCTCCCTGCAGCGCCATCGCCTTCAGCCCCTCCGCCATCGCAGTCTCATACACCGTACGCAAGCGCAAACGCAGAGGATCGTTTTTCAGCATCAGCTTGATGCTGCGACCGAGCAGCGCATCCTGGGTATAGGCGAGAAACGGCAGCGAATTCTCGTCACCGTCGAGATCGAAGCGCGCCCGCCCGCCGTCTTCGGGCACGGAGACCGGCATCAGCTTGACCTGACCGATCGAGAACGACGGAAACGCCTCGTCGTCGAGCTGCATGTTGGCGTCAGGGTCGTAGTAGGCGAGCATCAGGTCGCAGTTACCCTCGCGCAGCAGATGGATCGCATCGCCCACGTTCATCGCCAGGAGTCGGGTCGGCAGCTCCCCCACACCCTTTTGCAGTCTTGAAATCCACTTCGGGAAGAACGCCAGCGCCAGCGAGTGGGCGGCGGCGACATCGAGCTTTTCGTTGGCCATCTCAAGGCCACGAAGATGCCCAAGGCACTCGCTGAGCTGCTCGACCAGGTTGCGCGCGGTGATCACGAACAGCTGCCCCTCCGGCGTCAGGCTCACCGGCGTGGTCGAACGATCGACCAGCACGGTACCGACGGCCTGCTCGAGTGAACGGATCCGGCGGCTGAACGCGGGCTGGGTGACGTGACGCTTGCGCGCCGCGGCAGAGAAGCTGCGCAGGGTTGCCAGCGCAACGAAATCCTCCAGCCACTTGGTTTCTAGGTTCATCTCAATCGACTCGAGTCATGGCGCGCAAGGCGCGATTGCTTCCATTCACTGGATCGGAGAAGCCAGGTAGGCCGCGCGCGACACCAGTTTTCGCCACAGCGGTCGATGGGTGATCTCACCGAGCGACACACGCCGGCAGTGGGCGAAATCTTCCGCCAGCATGGCTTCGACCTCGGCGGCGAAGCGATGGTCGATGACGTATCCGGTGATCTCGAAATTGAGCCGGAACGAACGGTTGTCGAGGTTCACGGTGCCGACCGCAGCGGTATGGTCATCGATCAGCATCACCTTCTGATGGAGAAACCCCGGCTGGTAGCGATGGATCTCTACCCCCGCCTGGATCATCTCGCCGAGAAACGAGAACGCCGAAAGATACACCAGCAGGTGATCCGGGCGCTCCGGAATCATGATCCGTACGTCGACCCCGCGCAATGCGGCGAGCTTGAGGGCGTCCTGCACGCTTTGGTCAGGCACGAAATAGGGGCTGGTGATCCAGAAGCGCCGCTTAGCGGTGTGGATCGCGTTCTGGATCAAAAGCCCAGCGGTCTCCAGTGGGTCGGCCGGCCCCGAGGGCACCACCACCACGTGCTGATCGCTCCCCTCGGCCGCCCGCGGGCGCCAGTCCAGGGCGAGGATCTCGTTGGTGGCCCAGTACCAATCCTCCCAGAACGCCTCCTGCAGCCCGAGTGCGCTGGGCCCTTCGAGCCGCAGGTGAGTATCGCGCCAGGCACCGACACTCGGCTTCTCACCGAGATACTCGCAACCGACGTTGAGCCCGCCCACCCAGCCCTCGCGGCCATCGACCACCAGCACCTTGCGGTGATTGCGGAAATTGACCTGGAGGCGGTGCGGCCAGCCCTTGGACGAGCCGAATGGCGTGACTTCCACCCCCGCATCGCGCAGCTCGGAAAGATAGCGCTCAGGAAGCTTGTGGCTGCCGATCTCGTCGAAGATGAAGCAGATCCGCACGCCGCGCTCGGCGCAGGCGATCAGCCGGCGCTTGAGCTCCTGCCCCAGGCGGTCGTTGCGAACGATGAAGAACTGGATCAGCACGTAGTCGGTAGCACGAGCGAGGCCATCGAACATGCTCTTGAACGAGGCATGCCCATCGATCAAAAGCTCGGCGCGATTACCCGAGGTCAGTGGCATCATCGCCAGCCGTTCGACCGCCCTCACCCGGCCATTGTGCGCCTCGAGATGCGGTAAAAACGGCTCGACCCGCTTGCCGAACCCCTCCAGCACACGGCGCAGCTCGCTGTCACGCTCTTCGCGCGCGCTGACGTAGCCATAGAAGCGTGGACGACCGAAAATCCAGAACGCCGGGACCGCGACGTAGGGAAAAGTGACCAGCGAGATCATCCAGGCAATCGCACCCTGCGAGGTACGGCTCGACATCAGTGCCGTGACGGCGGAAAACACCCCAAGCACGTGGATGATGACGATCAGCGTGCCGCCAATTATCGCTGTCATCGAGCTCCTCGACCGACCAATGGAGGGACGCCTGCGAATCAGACGGTTAGCGTGAGCTAGAGGATAACCGAGGGCTCCTTACGATTCATCCCACCACACCCCGGTATAGCGGCAAACAGCAGCCAATCGAGCGGTTCTTCAGGCCAGACAAGAAAGATAACGGTATAAAATCGCTTCAGTCCAAGCCCCGGACCAGAATCCGAAAGGTAGCCGTGCAAAACGCCCGGCAGCACTCCACCGCCGGCGCTCCGGCTAGCGCTGGCAATGCGGACAGCAATACAGCCGGCGCGAGGCCACCAGCCGTCGCCCGATCGGCGTGCCGCAGGCGTGGCACGGCTCCCCCGCCCGGCCGAACACCGCATGACGCCAGTGCCGGCGGGTCAGGCCCTGCGCGATCATCGGCTCACGCCAGGCCGCGAGGTTGGTCACCCCCGCGCGGCGATAGGCGCGGCGGGTAACGCTCAGAATGCGCTCGGCGAGCATCGCGCACTGCGCGTCGTCGAGCTCACGCGGGCGCCACTCGGGCAGGAGGCCGGCGAAGAACAGCGCCTCCGAGCGCAGATAGTTGCCGATGCCGGCGAGAAAGCCCTGATCGAGCAGCAGCACACCGAGCTGGCGCGACGAAAACTCGCGCAGGCGCAGCCGAGCCACCACATCGGCGACGTCGACCCCGGGGTCGAGCGGTTCAGGACCGAGCCGCGAAAGGAACGGATGGTGCGCCAGTTCCTCCTCTCGCCAGAGCGAGATATCCGAGGCACTGAATAGCCAGGCATCGTGACGGGCGGTGGAAAGCCGCAGCCGAGGGGAACGCGCGGTGACGGGCATCTCGCCGCGCCGGCCGATACGCCAGACACCGTAGAGCTGGTTGTGCGAATAGATCACCGAGCCCTCGTCGAAGCGGCTCAGCAGCGCCTTGCCCCGGCTCGTCACCGAGGTGAGCCGACGCCCTTCCAGCCGCGAGACCTGGGCCTGCAGATGAGGAAAAGCGAACCAAGCCCGCTCGATCACCCGGCCGCCGAGCAGGCGGTCGAGGCGATCGGCGAGACGACGGATCTCGGGACCTTCGGGCATCTCCCGGCTCAGCCCAGCGCGAGCTGACGTTCGTTGAGCAGGTGGAGCCGATCGCGCAGCTCGGCGGCGCGCTCGAACTCGAGATTCTGCGCGGCAAGGCGCATCTGCTCTTCGAGCCGGGCTGCCTCGCGCGCAAGCTCCTGCGGCCCCATCAGCGCCAGTGCCTGGTCGTCGGGGCCGGCCTTGGACGCGCTCGCGCCGCGCTCGTCGCGACGCTTGCTCCTGCGCGTGCCGGGTGCCTGGGCCCCCTCCATGATATCGGCGACGCTCTTGGTCACCGTCCGCGGCGTGATGCCGTGCTCGGCGTTGAATTCGACCTGCTTGGCGCGCCGGCGATCGGTCTCGTCGATCGCCCGACGCATCGAGTCGGTGATCCGGTCGCCATAGAGAATCGCCTTGCCGTTGGCGTTGCGCGCCGCCCGGCCGATGGTCTGGATCAGCGAGCGGGTAGAGCGCAGGAAGCCCTCCTTGTCGGCATCGAGAATCGCCACCAGCGAGACCTCGGGAATGTCGAGCCCCTCGCGCAGCAGGTTGATCCCGACCAGCACGTCGAACTTGCCAAGACGCAGATCGCGAATGATCTCGACGCGCTCGACGGTATCGATATCGGAGTGCAGGTAGCGCACCCGAATGCCGTGCTCATCGAGGTACTCGGTCAGGTCCTCGGCCATGCGCTTGGTCAGGGTGGTGACCAGCACCCGCTCGCCGACCTCGACGCGCAGGCGGATCTCGGAGAGCAGGTCGTCGACCTGAGTCGAAGCCGGACGCACCTCCACCACCGGGTCGAGCAGCCCGGTGGGGCGCACCACCTGCTCGACCACCTGGCCTGCGTGCTCTTCCTCGTAGTTACCCGGCGTCGCCGAGACGAACACCGTCTGCGGCACGATGCCCTCCCACTCCTCGAAGGTCATCGGCCGGTTGTCGAGCGCCGACGGCAGGCGGAAACCGTACTCGACCAGGGTCTCCTTGCGCGAACGGTCGCCGCGATACATGCCACCGACCTGCGGCACGCTGACGTGGGACTCATCGATGAACAGCAGGGCGTCGTCCGGCAGGTAGTCGAAGAAGGTCGGCGGCGCCTGCCCAGGCGCGCGCCCAGAGAGATAGCGCGAGTAGTTCTCGATCCCGTTGCAGTAGCCGAGTTCGAGCATCATCTCGATATCGTAGAGGGTACGCTGCTCGAGACGCTGCGCCTCGACCAGCTTGTCGTTGCTGCGCAGATGATCGAGGCGCTCCTTGAGCTCCGCCTTGATCGACTCGATCGCACCGAGAATGGTCTCGCGCGGGGTGACGTAGTGCGATTTAGGATAGATCGTCATCCGCGGCACCTTGCCGCGCACCTCGCCGGTCAAGGGGTCGAACAGGCTGATCGTATCGATCTCGTCATCGAACAGTTCGATGCGTACCGCCTCGTCCTCGGCATCGGCGGGGAAAACGTCGATCACGTCCCCGCGCACGCGATAGGTACCGCGGCGGAAATCGGCGTCGTTTCTGGTGTATTGCAGCTCGGCGAGCCGGCGCAGGAAGGAGCGCTGGTCGATCAGTTCGCCCCGGTTGAAGTGCATCCGCATCTTCATGTACTGCTCGGGATCACCCAGGCCGTAGATCGCCGACACCGAGACCACGATCAGGGCATCGCGCCGCTCGAGCAGCGCCTTGGTCGCCGACAGCCGCATCTGCTCGATGTGGTCGTTGATCGAGGCGTCCTTCTCGATGAAGGTATCCGACGAGGGAACGTAGGCCTCCGGCTGGTAGTAGTCGTAGTAGGAGACGAAATACTCGATCGCGTTATCGGGGAAGAACGCCTTGAACTCGCCGTAGAGCTGCGCCGCCAGGGTCTTGTTCGGCGCCAGCACGATGGTTGGGCGCTGCAGCCGCTCGACCACGTTGGCCATGGTGAAGGTCTTGCCCGAGCCGGTCACCCCGAGCAGGGTCTGGTGCGCCAGCCCCGCCTCGAGGCCGGCCACCAGCGAATCGATCGCAGCAGGCTGGTCGCCAGCGGGTTGGTAGCGGGATTCGATGCGAAACGGCTTGCTCATGGCACCTGGCTCCTGGGGTGACGCTGAAAGGGCGCAATCACTGTATATATGGCCAGAAACGTTACGATGCAAGGGCGAGCGCCACGACTGCCCGGCAAACGTTCAGCCCTTGACCTTGAAACCGGCGCGCTCTACCGCCTTGACCAGCTGGCCGCGATTGACCTGTCCTTCCACCTCGGCCCACTCGCGCGCGACCTCGACGTTGTCGACGCCGTCGAGTTCGATCAGCGCGGTGGTGAGACGATTGACGTCCTCGACGCTCTTGAGACCCTCGAGATTGAGAGAGACGGCCATGGGTGACTCCTTGATCAAGCGGTTGATGATTCGATTGGCGCCACCATTCTAGCCCCCGCCCCCGAGCCCGGCGATTGAAAAACGCACCATCAACCCGGATATTGGCCCGAATGAACGGACGACCCTGCCAGCAGGTCACAGCTGATGGTCGAACCACTTTCCACTCGCGTCCAGCACGCGAGCCCAGCGGAGATCCACCCGCCATGAGCGATTTCATCCTCGGCGCCCCTGCCCCCTTGAACGTCCATCTCTCACGGCTGGCCGTGGTCGAGGTGGCGGGCAAGGACGCCGAGCGCTTCCTCCAGGGCCAGATCAGTGCCCAAGTGGGCCACGCGGACGATCGCTTCGCCCCTTATGGCGTGTTCTGCACCCCCAAGGGACGAGTGATCGCCAACGTCCAGCTGCTGCGTGCCGAGCCCGAGCGCTACTGGCTGATCACGCCTACCAGCCTGAGCGAGACTCTGCGCGCGCACTTGGCCAAGTACGCGGTGTTCTTCAAGACCGAGATTCGCCAGCGTGACGATATCGGTCTCTACGGGCTCGCCGGGGAAGACAAGCGCATCAACGAATGGCTCGAGGTCGCAACGCTGCCGCGCCGGACCGGCGAGGTACAGCGCGACGACCAGCGCTGGCTGATTCGCGCCCCCGGAGAAGGACGGGTCCTGGCGCTGGGCACCGCGCCAAGCGGCGCCGAGGCGGCTACCCGAGCGATCGAGTCACGCTGGTGGCTGGAGGAGATCCGCCACGGTGTGGCTTGGCTCGAGGCGAGCCAGAGCGACGCCTGGCTTCCGCAAATGATCAACTGGGAAGCGCTCGGCGGGATCAGCTTCAAGAAGGGCTGCTATACCGGCCAGGAAGTAGTCGCCCGCGCCCACTATCGCGGCCAGGTGAAAAAACGCCTGGCACGGCTCGCAGTCGAGGGCGATGCAACGATCGCGGTAGGCGACCCGGTGCTCGATCGCGAGAGCGGCAAATCGGTCGGCACGGTGGTAGCCGTGGAGCCGAACGAGCAAGGTGGCAGCGAAATGCTCGCGGTGGTGACGCTACGAGAAGCGCCTATTGCGCTGAGCGTCGGCAGTGCCGAGGCCGCACGGCTCGAGTTGCCCTACGCAGTGGAACGGCTCGATCCGGAAACCCTGGTGGCGGAGGATTAACACCGGGGGTGCCCGATGCACCCGGCTGCATGGCTTTGGGCTCCCGGCCGGCCAGCAGGGCATGAGCTACGCGCATCAGCCGGCCGGGTGATCGCAAGGGCACGGCTGCGCCGGGGACAATACCCATACAAAAATTATTGACATTATTCCCGCTTCGCTCAAAATGTTTCGAATTGTTACATTTTGACGCACTATGTCACTCACTCATCATGGTGAAGTTGCACGCACCGCGAACAGCCCGCTGGGCACGAGCCGAATCCCAACGCCCTAGACCGCAGCGGATTCGGCCAGCCTCAGCTGCCTTGCAGGCAACCGCGCGTTGAACATTGGAAGTCACTGCCCGGCCATGGAATGGGTCGGCGCCGGCCCGGCGTGCGTCGAGACCATTGCGCTTGAGCGTTAATCCATGACCAGCGAAGCCCCCCGCTCCACTGATCCGATGCCCTCGGCAACCATCGGCGCCGGAGATGAACATTTGCCGGCGTCCGCCGAGGATAGAGCCCGCATCATCAGACGACTGCTCTCGCCTGCGAGGATGCATGGGCCGAACACATTCGGCGGCGTCTTCAAGGAGATCCTGATGAAGACCCTGGCGCACAGGGTGAGAACGCAAAGAAGCGGCCCGTTCAACAACCTCTCAGGCAGGAAAGCACTGGACATCCTGGTCGCGGAAAAGCTCCAGATACCGCTGCAGGAGGCAAAATCGATGTCCAACGACGCGCTGTTCCTGATCCTCCACGATGAACTGCTGTCGGTGGCGATCGAGGATGCCTACTTCCAGATCGCAATCGGCAGCGAGCCCCCATCGCCTTGCGCCCCATAGCCGACGGCCTTTCCACACCAGCGTGGAAGAACCTCAGCCCATTCAGGCCCTGGAGCGGAACAGCGCCCGCACATTGGCGCTGGTGGTCTCACCGAGCCGCGCAGGCTCTAAACCCCTCAGTCGCGCCACCTCGGCGGCCACCAGAGGGAGGTTGGAGGGGGTATTGCGCTGTTCGCGACCGCGCAGTGGCGCCGGCAGCATGTCTGGAGAATCGGTCTCGAGCACGAAGCCATCCTCTGGCAGTGCCGCCACCACGCGCTTGAGCTTTTGCGCACGATCGAAGGTCACCGCACCGCCGATGCCGAGCAAAAAGCCCGCGTCGAGGAAGCGCTCGGCCTGTTGAAGACTGCCCGCGAAGGCATGGATAAGACCTCCCGGCAGCCGTGGATGACGGCTGAGCCGCTGGGCGACCTGGTCATTGAGCCGAACGCAGTGCACTACCACCGGCAGCCGCAGGCGCTCGGCGATCGATAGCTGCGCGTCGAACAGCGCCCACTGGGAATCATCGCACGATCTCGCATCGACTCCGCACTCACCGAGTGCGACGACCCCAGCCGGCCGCGTCGAGAGCAGCCGCTCGAGCGCATCCAGATCGTTGTCTTCGCCCTCGCACCGATGCTCGAACCAGGGGTGCAGGCCGAGGCATACCGATACCTCCGCGTGCCGCTGCGCCAGGGCCAGCAGCGGCGCCCAGCTGGCGCGGTCGGTGGCGGCACAAACGAAAGCGCGGACCCCGTGGGTCCGCGCCGCCTCGATGACCGCCTCACGATCCGAATCGAATGCGTCGGCGGCAAGATGGCAATGGGCATCGATCAGCATCGAAGCGCAGGCCTCAGCTGGCTGGCTGAGCGACCTCGAGCTCGGAGGTGCACGCCGAGCAACGAGTCGCCTTCAGCGGCACGCTGGAGAGGCAGTACGGGCACTCCTTGGTGGTCGGCGCGGCCGCGGCCTCTTCCTTCTGGGTCATACGCTGCAGCTTGGTGATGTTGCGGATCAGCATGAAGCAAACCAGCGCGACCAGCAGGAAGGAGATGGTGGCGTTGAGGAACAGCCCGAAGTTGATCGTCACCGCACCGGCCGCCTGGGCATCGGCGAGCGTGGCGTAGGGCCCTGCGGTGGCGCCATCGCGCAGGGTGACGAACAGGTCGGTGAAGTTGAGCCCCCCGGTGATCAGACCGAGTATCGGGGTGAACACGTCCCGGACCAGGCTATTGACGATCGAGGTGAACGCCGCCCCGATGATGATCCCGATCGCCATGTCGACCACATTGCCCTTGACCGCGAAATCGCGAAAATCCTTGAGAAAGCCTGCCATCATCGTCTGACTCCTTGAATGTTATCTATCTCGGCGCCCAAAAGAACCGGGCGCCTCTGTCTTGTTGGATTATTACCGCTCTTGCGCGGCAACTTTTTGACATTAGTCGCCTTTGGTTCCCGTCGCTAGGGCACTGGGCCGGCCGGAAACGGCGCGTCCGCGCTTGGAACGGACGCGTTCATGCCAGCGCGAAGTCAGTGTTCACGGGTGGCGCGGAACTCGATATCGGGCCAGCGCTCCTGCATCAATTGCAGGTTGACCCGGGTCGGCGCCAGATAAGTGAGAAAGCCCCCGCCGTCGATGGCCAGGTTCTCGGTCGACTTGCGCTTGAGTTCGTCGAGCTTGCGCTCATCGCCATGCAGCCAACGCGCGGTCTGGACGTTGACCGCTTCATACAGGCAGTCGACTTTGTATTCGTCATGCAGCCGATGAGCGACCACATCGAACTGCAGCATGCCCACCGCGCCGACGATCAGATCGTTATTGTTGATCGGCATGAAAACCTGCGTAGCGCCCTCCTCGGAGAGCTGCTGGAGCCCTTTCTGCAGCGCCTTGGCCTTGAGCGGATCCTTCAGCCGTACACGCCGGAAGAGCTCCGGGGCGAAGTGAGGAATCCCGGTGAAGCGCATCATTTCGCCCGCGGTGAAGGTATCGCCGATCTGGATCGTGCCGTGGTTGTGCAACCCGATGATGTCACCCGGCCAGGCTTCATCGACCTGGCTGCGGTCGGCCGCCATGAAGGTCAGCGCATCGGCGATCTTGACGTCCTTGCCGAGCCTCACATGGTGCATCTTCATGTTCTTCTCGTACCTGCCCGAACAGACCCTGAGAAACGCCACCCGGTCACGATGGCGCGGGTCCATGTTGGCCTGGATCTTGAACACGAAGCCGGTGAAACGCCCATCGTCGGGCGTCACCGCACGCTGGTCGGTCTGGTAGGTCTGCGGCGGCGGCGCGTACTCGACGAAGCCATCGAGCATCTCGCGCACGCCGAAGTTGCCCATCGCCGTGCCGAAGAACACCGGGGTCAGCTCACCGCGCCGATAGGCCTCGAGGTCGAACTGGTGCGAAGCCCCCCGCACCAGCTCGATCTCCTCGCGCAGCTCTCGAGCGACCTGGGCGCCAAGCACCGAGTCGACCTCGGCACTGTCGAGCCCATCGATGTGAACGTCGTCGGGGATCCGGTGGCCCTGCCCGGACTTGTAGAAAGACAGGCGATCCTCGAGCAAGTGGTAGACGCCCTTGAAGGCCTTGCCCATGCCGATCGGCCAGGTCACCGGCGCGCATTGGATGCCGAGCACGGTCTCGATCTCGTCCATCACCTCCACCGGGTCACGGGTTTCACGATCCATCTTGTTGATGAAGGTGAGAATCGGCGTGTCGCGCAGCCGACACACCTCCATCAGCTTGATCGTGCGCTCCTCGACGCCCTTGGCGCAGTCGACCACCATCAGGGCGGAGTCGACCGCGGTCAGGGTCCGATAGGTATCCTCGGAGAAGTCCTCGTGGCCGGGGGTGTCGAGCAGGTTGACGATCCGACCGCGGTAGGGGAACTGCATCACCGAGGTGGTCACCGAGATGCCGCGCTCCTGCTCCATCTTCATCCAGTCGGAGGTGGCGTGGCGCGCCTCGCGCTTGCTCTTGACCGCACCCGCGACCTGGATCGCATTGCCGAACAGCAAAAGCTTCTCGGTCAACGTGGTCTTGCCAGCGTCAGGGTGGGAGATGATGGCAAAGGTCCTTCTTAGCCCCGCTTCTTGGGCCTGCTGCGCAACTGACATCTAGGGATCCATTCGATTTCGTGCGTGCCTGCACGCAGATGGGAAAGTGCTATCGGCACCGTACTCCGCCGCCGAAGTCTGTGCGCGCATGATATCGCATCACTGCGTGATCTCGTACTCATCCGGCCCTTGCCCCCCCGGCGACGAGGCCCAAGTACCCCTGTGAGGCTGGACAACACGAGTCGGACTGACCAAGAATCGCGCTTGTCGGTACATCGTTCGGACACTCGTTTCGAAACACCGCGGCGGCGCCCTCCCCAGGGCACCGCCAACTCCTCTTGACCAGCACATCGCTTGGGCGGACACCGTGAGCGCAACACGTGACTATTTGATCGAAAGGGCACGCCGACTCATCGAACAGGAGGAGAAACTCGACCGTCGCGAGCTCGAGGCAGCGCGCCAGTGGGTACTGGCCGTACATCGGCTCTATGCGCGCCTCGGTAGCTGGCTCGATGAGATCAACGCCTCGAGGCTCGCCCACTCCACCGCCGCCGCCGAACTCACCGTCGAGCTCAGCAGCGAAGAGCAAGCGGTGCCGATCGAACAGTTCCGGGTCCATGCCGGCAGCCTGACGGTGACCCTCGATCCAACCCTGTTCGTCGGCGAGCAGCGGGTGATTCGCGCCGGCACCGAAGAACAGGCGCTGCTGCTGGTACGCACCGCCGCGGGCGCGTGGGAGATCGCCAGCCTCAAGGCCTCGGGGCGCCTTTCGAGCCGTCGCGACCCACTCGATCAAGAAAGTTTCTATGCCAGCTTGATCACGCTGCTGGGACTCTGAACGCGACAGGAGGAAAAACCGCCTTTTTCGATATGTAGTAAATTTACAACAACTAGACTTTGGTCTAACATGACCTTGCATTCGAATCGCCCCTCCTCACCCGATGCGAGGCCACTGCCATGCAAAGCGCCCATGAAGTGATGCTCAAGGAAGACCAGCGCATGCGACTGCGTCGTGCCCGTGAAGCCCACGAGCGCAACTTCCCGCAGCAGAAAGTAGCTTGACCCTCGCGCCCCGCGGCGCGCTTCTTCCCCAAGCACGGGCCATCGATCGATCGGTGGCCCGTGCTCGTTTCCAGTCGTGGCCGCTCTCCTCCGGGCCATCGTCCAAGGCGCTCGAGCCAACCCGACGCGACAATGCAACCAACGTGACTAGCCGTTAAGATAGCGGTCCCTTTTCCGGTTTGAGCGGTATCCATGGATCCCACCCAGCCCCCGCTGTCACTGTCGACACCGAGCCAGAACCTGATTCGCCTGACGATCATGCGCGGGATCACCTGGACGGGCTTTTTGATCGCGGTGATCACCGGGATCGAACTGTTGGACTTCAAGCTCGACGTACTGCTGGTGATCTCGACGATTCTCTCGATGGCGGCGTTCAATGTCGCCACCTGGTGGCGCCTGGGCCGCAATCGTCCAGTCACCGCGCGCGAGTACACCTACCACCTGCTGATCGAGATCGCGGGCCTCACCCTGGTGTTCTATCTCACCGGCGGTGCGACCAACCCAGTCGTCACCTACCTGCTGGTGCCGGTCACCATCGCCGCCGCCACCCTGCGCTGGCGCGATGCCCTGCTGATCGCAAGCGTCGCGGTGCTCGCCTACCTGCTGTTGATGTTCTTCTATCTGCCGGTACCGGAGCTCTCCCGCGAGGTGCGCGGGCTGCCGTTCAACCTGCATATCATCGGCATGGGCCTCAACTTCCTGCTCTGCACGGTGCTGGTGACCTTCTTCATCTCGAAGATGGCGCTGGCGCTGCGCCGACGCGACCTGACGCTGTCGCGTACCCGCGAAGCCGCACTGCGCAACGAGCAGGTGATCGCGGTAGCCAGCCAGGCGGCGGGCACGGCCCATGAACTCGGTACTCCGCTGTCGACCATTGCGGTGGTGCTCAGCGAGATGCGCGCGGAGCTCAAGGAGCACCCCGCCCTGCTGCAGGACATCGACCTGATCAAGCGCCAGGTCGAGACCTGCAAGGCGCATCTGCGCGCGCTCGCCGCCAGCGCCGAACGCAAGGCCGACGGCATCGAGCAACTCGATGCCGCGGCCTGGTTCGGAGCAGTGATAAACCGCTGGCTGGTGATGCGCCATGACGTCAGCTACCACTTCGAGGTGGAAAAAGGGCGGCCACCGCAGATCGAGGTCGACACCACGCTCGACCAAGCGGTGATGAACCTGCTCAACAATGCCGCCGACGCCAATCCCGACAACATCGAGCTGCGCCTCTACTGGGACGACGAGCGGGTGTACTTCGAGATTCGCGACTACGGCCCTGGCGTACCGCTGGAGATCGCCGACCAACTCGGCGAGACCTTCGTTTCGACCAAGTCCAAGGGCATGGGGATCGGACTGTTTCTGACCCACTCGACCCTCGATCGTTTTGGCGGCGGCGTGAGCCTGTACAATCACCACGGAGGCGGCACCCTCACAGAGGTGAGCCTGCCCATCGCCGGTGGCATCCAGTAGGTTGGGTCCGCAATACGCGCACGAAAATGCGCACGACCCCACCCTGGACCTGTCCGGGAAAACAAAAACGAGCGTAGACGAAACGGGCCAGACGGCCGGAAGGCGGAAGGCGGAAGCTGCGAACCGAGTTCGCGGGCGCCCCCATCCGTTCCGGCTTTTTCCAAGGGCCCCGGAAAGCACGCTACTTTCGCGGGAAGACCGGCCTGCGCCGGTCACGACAAGAGAACGAGCGCCATGGATCAGCCGATCACCTTTCTGATCGTCGACGACGACGAACTCTTCTGCCAAGTAATGGAGCGAGCGATGAAGCGCCGCGGTTTCGAGGTGATGGTCGCCCAGACCGCCACCGACGCGATGCAGCTCGCCCATCGACACGCCCCGGACTATGCCACCGTCGACTTGAAGCTCGAAGAGAGCTCGGGGCTCAAGCTGCTGCCCGAACTGCTCTCGATCAACCCGAACTGCAAGGCGGTGATTCTGACCGGATACTCGAGCATCTCGACCGCGGTCGAGGCGATCAAGCTCGGTGCCACCAACTACCTGTGCAAGCCGGTGGATGCCGACGAGGTACTGCACGCGCTGCACCACACCTCCCCGGATCCGGACACCGAGATCGCCGAGCACCCGCCCTCGGTCAATCGCCTGACCTGGGAACACATCCAACGCGTGCTCCATGAACACGACGGCAACATCTCGGCCACAGCGCGCAGCCTCGGCATGCATCGCCGCACCCTGCAACGCAAGCTGCAGAAACGCCCCGTCAAACGCTGACCCCCGGAGAGTTTGCATGTCATCATCATTGAGGCTCGAAGAGCGTCTCGACTTCACCCTCGCCCTCGCCCGCCAGGCCGGCGAAACGATCGTCGCCGCCCGCCGCGAGGCAAGCTTCGCCAAGAGCCTCAAACGCGGCGTGGAGCTCGTCACCGACACCGATGTGGCGGTCGACCGGCAGATCGCCGCGGCGCTCGACCAACGCTTCCCCAATGAGAGCCGACTGACCGAGGAGCTGACCCCGGACTCCCGCCAGGTCGATCTCGAGGCGGCGCTTTGGATCGTCGACCCCATCGACGGCACGGTGAACTTCGCCCACGGCCACCACCACGTCGCGGTGTCGATCGCCTGGGCGCTGGATGGCGAGATCCAGCTCGGCGTGGTCCACGCGCCCTTCCTCGATGAAACCTTCAGCGCAATCCGCGGCCGAGGGGCATGGCTCAACGGCGCACCGATCGCTGCCAGCTCCGCCGACGCCTTCGATGAAGCACTCATCGCCACCGGTTTTTCCTATACCCGCGCAGACAGGGCTAAGCAGGTGGCACGCCTTGCGCGCGTACTCGACGCCGGACGCGACGTGCGGCGCAACGGCTCGGCGGCGCTGGATCTGTGCGGTGTCGCCTGTGGCCGCCTTGACGCCTACTACGAAAGCGTCTCGCCCTGGGACTTCGCCGCCGGTCGGCTGATCGCCGCAGAGGCCGGTGCCTTGATCGGCCATCTCGGCCCGGTGCCGGCAGGCATTCCCGCCGAACTGCATGGCGAGGACCTGATCTGCTGCGCACCAAAGCTCGAGGCGCAACTGCGTGCGCTGCTGGCGCAGGCCGATCGCGACTTCGCCGCGGCCTGAGCGGCCGTTGCAAGCGATTGCCGCGCCAGCGACGACGCCAGGCCCGCTCGCCCGCGGCCTGCCGACTGTGCGACAATCGCGCCATGATCAGCACAGCCTTTTCGCGCCCATGCCGCGCATCGACCGCCTGACCGCGCCCTTGAGGGGCGCGGTCAGTGCGCTTCTTCTGTGCCTCACCACCCTCTTCTGGGGCGTGCCGCTGTGCCTGCTCGCGGCGGCGAAGCCGCTGGCATTGAGCCCCGCGCTGCGCCGGGCGGTCACCCACGGCCTCGATGAAACCGCTCAGCGCTGGCTCTCGACCAACCTCGTCTGGATACGCTGGTGGCTCAACCCGCGGATCGAGGCGACGATTCCAGCGGGAGTCTCGATCGACGCCTGGTGGCTGGTGATCAGCAACCATCGCAGCTGGACCGATATCTTCGTGCTCCAGCACGCGCTGTGCCGACGGCTTTCACCGCCGCGCTTTCTGGTCAAGCGCGAGCTGCGCTGGCTCCCCATCGTTGGCCTTGCATTCTGGGCGATGGAGTTCCCACTGCTGCGCCGCAGCCGGGACGCTTCCGAGCGAGACCTGCGACAGATGCAAAGGATGTGCGAGCTCGCCCAGCGCTCTCCGACGACGTTCTACGTCTTCGCCGAAGGCACTCGCTTCACCCGGGCCAAGCATGACGCCCAGCGAAGCCCCCATGCCCACCTGCTCAAACCCCGGGCGGGTGGCTGCGCCCAGGTGGCCGCGCTGCTCGGTGACCGACTTGCCGGCGTCCTCGATGCCACGCTGGTCTATCGTACGAGGCAAGGGGAGCCTCTACGGGTCGGCTTCTGGGACTTTCTTTGCGGGCGCACCCCACCGATCGAGCTTCACATCCAGCAGCGAGCGCTGCCCGAGTGGACGCGCCACGGTGACTATCTCAACGACGAGCACTACAGGAAACGCTTCCAAGCATGGATCAACTCGCTTTGGCAGGAAAAGGATCACCTGCTCGCGTCGCGCTCCCGCATCTCGGGTATTGGCTGACCCTGCTGCTGGTCGTGCTGATCGCCGGTTGTGCCAGCAGCGGCGGCGGTAGCGCCGGCAGCGGTGGTGGCTGGTACGTAGTGCAACGGGGCGATACGCTGCACGGCATCGCCAATCGCGCGGGCGTGCCGCTTTTGAGGGTGCAACGCTTCAACCCGACGATCTCTCCGGACCGCCTGGAGGTTGGACAGCGCCTGCGCCTGCCCGATGGAGAGGAGCGCGCCCCCGGCAGCGGCAGCTATCAATATCGCGTCCGTGCGGGCGACACCTTCACTGCGCTTGCGAACCTCTTCTCCACCAGCGCCGGCGCGATCCAGCAGGCCAACCCCGGGCTCTCCCCCAGCCAGTTGCCGGTCGGCCGGTTGATCTCGATTCCTCGCACCACCACCTCCTCCGGCGGCGTCGACATCAACCGCCAGCGGGCGATCGCCGCCAGCCGGGCCGCGCCCGCCGCACCGCTGCCGCGGGGCGTAGGCAATTGGCCTTGGCCGCTGCGCGACGCCCAGGTCAGCCGTGAGTTCGGCGCCGACGGACGCGGCTCGCTCCAGCCGATGCTGCTCACCGCGGGCTCCGACCTGGATGCCAAGGCGGTCTATCCCGGCACCGTCCGCTTCGCCGAGGAGATGCGCCAGCTCGGCCGGGTGGTGATCATTCACCATGCGAACGATCTACAGACGGTCTATGCTCAATGCGCGAGTCTTGAAGTTAGCGTTGGTGCCCAGGTCGCGCCCGGCACCCCGGTTTGTCGCTTGGCCCGTGATCCATCGACCCAGAGAGCTGAGTTGCTGTTCGACGTGCGCAACGCGGGCAAGCCGGTCGATCCGCGACGACTGCTGAGGTGATCAGGTCGTGACCTCTTCGTTCCAACTCAGCCATGGCGTCGGTTCCGCCGCCGGTATCGATCCCCTCTCCAGGGGGTCGGTCGAGCAGGTGCCCTGCCGGGTCGCCTTCGTCAGTGAGACTTGGCAACCCGAGATCAACGGCGTCACCCATACGCTCGGGCAGCTGGTCGCTCAGCTCGGCGCTCGCGGCTATCCGATGCAGCTGGTACGCCCTCGTCCCGAGGATGGCGGCCGTGATCCGGCGATGGAAGCGGAGCTCCAGGTCAAAGCGCTGCCGGTGCTCGACTACGATGGCGTGCAGATGGGTATCACCAGCCCCCGGCGGCTGCGCGATCACTGGCGTACGCATCGCCCGGACGTGATCTACATCGCCACCGAAGGGCCGCTTGGCCTGATCGCGCTGCGCGTCGCCCGCCGGCTCGGCATTCCGGTGGTCAGTGGCTTCCATACCAATTTCGACCACTACAGTCAGCACTACATCCTGCTGCGCATCGTACGGCCCTTCGTACGCACCTTCCTCAAGCGCTTCCACAACCGTACCCAGATCACCCTGGTGCCGACCAGCGCCCAGGCCGAGCGCATGACCAAGGCGGGCTATCGCAACGTGAAGGTGATGGGACGCGGCCTGGATCCAGCGCGCTTTTCACCGCGTTTTCGCGATCTGGCGCTGCGCAAGACCTGGGGTGCCGGCGACGACGACTGCGTGGCGCTGCACGTCGGGCGCCTGGCGGTGGAGAAGAACGTCACCTTGCTGATCGAGGCGCTCGAGGCGATGCGCGCGGCCAATCCTGACCAGATCGCGGTGATCGTCGGCGATGGGCCGCTGCGCAAGGAGGCCGAGCGTCGCCTGCCGTGGGTTCACTTCGCAGGATTCCTGCGCGATCAGGCGCTGGCCAGACATTACGCCAGTGCCGACCTGTTTCTCTTCCCTTCGCTTTCGGAAACCTTCGGCAACGTCGTCACCGAGGCGATGGCCAGCGGCCTGGCCACGCTCGCCTTCGACTATGCGGCGGCCGGTGAGCTGATCGAGCGCGGTCGTGAAGGTGTCACCGTGGCGTGCAATAATCCCGCCGGTTTCGTCGCCGCGGCCACCGAGCTCGCCGCCGACACCGAGCGAGTCCGGGCCCAGGGCCGCGCCGCCAGCGCACGGGTCTCTTCCCTCGGCTGGGAGCGAATCGCCGAGACCTTCATAGGACATCTGCATCAGGCACAGGAGGTGGGGGATGCGCGAAAAGATCTATCCGCTGTTTAAGCGCCTCGACATGATCGAGTGGCGAGCCTGCAATCGCATCGCCCGGCTCGGTGCCTATCGGCCGCTGCTCTGGCTGTTTCGTGTCGCCAGCCGGCTCGGCGACTACCCCGCCTGGGTCGTGCTGTGCTTCAGCGTGCCGCTGTTCCTCGGTGCGCGGGGCTGGCTGCTGGCCGTGAGCTGGGGACTCTGCGCGGCCTTTGGCGGCCTGCTCTATCGCCTGCTGAAGAACCAACTGTGTCGTGAACGGCCCTACATCTCCTTCGACATCATCCCGTGCACGATGCCGCCGCTCGACCGCTACAGCTTTCCAAGCGGCCACACCCTGCATGCGGTGATGTTCACTACCCTGGTCGCCTACTACGTGCCGGCGCTATTGGTAGTGGTGATTCCCTTCTCGGTGACGGTGATCCTCTCGCGGGTGATCCTCGGCCTCCACTATCTTACCGATGTCGCCGCCGGCGCCTTGATCGGCTTCGCCATCGCACGGCTCGGCATCCTCGCCATCGATAGCTCCTTCCCCGGCTGGTTCTGAGCCGGCCGTGACGATCGAAAGCTGGCAGCGTGTCCACCCGGTCCATGCCTTGTGGTATCGACGTAACCCGTTCGATGAGCGCAGCACTCTGCGGCTGCTGCGCTCGCTCGACGAGGAACTCGACTGGCAGCGGCCCGACATCACCCTGTTCGGCAAGCGCCACCCCATCCCCCGCAGCCAGGTATGGATGGGCGCCCCCGATCGGCGCTATCGCTACTCGCGCACGCTCTTCATCCCCTCACCGTGGCGCGCGGACCTCGCCGAGCTGTGCCAACGCGTCGACGCGCAGGCCAAGGCGCTGGCCGCTTCGCTGGGCTGGCCGGTGCCAGCGCCGCTGGACAGCGTGCTGATCAACCGCTATCAGAATGGCGACCAGCGAATGGGCTGGCACAGCGACGACGAGCCCGAGCTCGGCTTCGATCCGCTGATCGTCTCGCTGAGCCTCGGCGCCGCCCGGGTGATGCGCTTCAGACCCCGCCCCGGTACCGCGGGCGAGCCATTCGGCCTGAGCCTAGAACACGGCGCCCTGCTGGTGATGGGCCCCGGAGTGCAGCGGGCACTGCAGCATGCGCTGCCACCCAGGAAAGGCGCGGGACTGCGGATCAACCTCACCTTCAGAGCGATCCGCCATCCCGCCGGCTGAATCAGCCGCGATGGTAGCGAGCCGGTACGAACGGCAGCTTGACCACCTCCATCGGTAGCCGCTTGCCACGCACCTCGGCATAGAGCTTGGTGCCGAGCGCCGCTGCCTGTGCCCGCACATAGCCCATCGCCACCGGCTGCCCGACGGTGGGGCCGAAGGTACCCGAGGTGACCCTGCCTACCTCGCGCCCTTCGCCGTCGAACAGCGTGGTGCCCTCGCGTATCGGCGCACGCCCCTCTCCAAGCAGCCCCACCCGGCGCTCGAGCTCGTCGCGCGCGGCCAACCGCGGCAGGATCACGTCCGCACCGGGGAAGCCGCCTTCGCGTTCGCCGCCCTGGCGACGGCACTTGGCCAATGCCCAGACCAGCGAGGCCGACACCGGATCGGTGTGCTCGTCGATATCGTGACCGTAAAGGCACAGGCCCGCCTCGAGGCGCAGCGAATCCCGCGCGCCCAGGCCGACCAGCTCGACCTCAGGCTCGCCCAGCAGGCGGCGCGCGAACGCCTCGGCGTAGGCCGCCGGCAGCGAGATCTCGAAGCCGTCCTCACCGGTATAGCCCGAGCGGCTGATCCACAGGGTTTCACCCTCGACGTCGAAGCGCGCGTGCTGCATGAACAGCAGGCGGTTGGCTTCGGGGCAGATTCTCTCCATCACCGCCTGGGCCTGCGGCCCCTGCAGGGCGAGCAGCGCGCGATCGTCGAGCGCCACGACATCGACGCTCGGATCGAGACCGATGCGCAAAAGCGCGATGTCCTGGTCCTTGCAAGCCGCGTTGACCACCAGGTAGAGGTGGTCCCCCGCATTGACGGTCATAAAGTCGTCATAAAGGCCGCCCTCCGGGTTGGTGAAGAACGAGTAGCGCTGGGCGCCCTGCTCGAGGTCGATGAAGTCTCCCGGCGCCAGCGCTTCCAGCGACTGCGCCGCGTCGCGTCCGCGCAGCAGCACCTGACCCATGTGGGAGACGTCGAACAGCCCGCAGGCGGCGCGGGTGTGTTCGTGCTCGCGCTTGACCCCCAGCGCGTACTGCACCGGCATTTCGTAGCCGGCGAACGGCACGAACTTGGCGCCGTATTCGGCATGAAGGGAGTAAAGCGGCGTGCGCTTGAGGCTACACATGGAGGAATCTCCGGACGGATGGATGAGAAGGACGCCACCCTGCGGCGCTATGAAAACGACAGGTTAGCCCGAGCACGGGGCGTGGAGAATATCGCCGGGCAAAAATTTCCTATCGGAAACTTTTATCGCTCATCACACACCGTGCCCGAGCCGCCGCCGCGTCGCTTCATCGGCCACTGGACAGATCGCGGCACAGACCACACTCTGGCAGTGTCGGGCACGGTCGATCGGCAGCGAACCCAGCTCCCATCCCGCGTGGAGATGCCCACCGGGCACCGGCGAAGAGAATTGGCCGCACTCCTCGAAGTCACCCTGCGACGCTAGTCGATGGAGAGGGTTTGCGGCATAATGCGACGAGTTTCTTCAACCAAGAAAAGTTTCTCATAGGAAATAAGCGATGAGCGAGATCCCCCAGCAGCTGCGCTACGCCGAAAGCCATGAATGGGTGCTCGACAATGGCGATGGCACCGTCACCATCGGCATCACCGACCACGCCCAGGAGGCCCTCGGCGACGTGGTCTTCGTCGAACTTCCCGAGATCGGCCGCAGTCTCGCCGCCGGTGACGAGTTCGGCGTGATCGAGTCGGTCAAGGCCGCCTCCGATCTCTATGCGCCGGTCGCCGGCGAAGTGATCGAAGTCAATGCCGAACTCGAAGACGCCCCCGAGAGCGTCAACGAGCACCCCTATGCCGATGCGTGGCTGCTCAAGCTGCGCCTCACCGATGCCGAGGCGCTCGAACAACTGCTCGACGCCGAAGGCTACGCGCGCCTGCTGGACGCGCAGTAAGCCGTTGGCACGGCCTCCGCCCCAACGGCGCGGAGGCCGCCCTTTTCCTTACATTCCGTCGCAGGTAACTTCATGGCTCTCGACACTCGGGCGCTGGCTGATCTGGCCGCTCACGACGATTTCATCTCCCGCCACAATGGCCCACGCAGCGAAGACGTCGCTGCGATGCTCGCGGTGCTCGGTGAGCACGATTTTGCCGGACTGCTCGACAAGACCATCCCGGCCGACATCCGTCTCGGCCGCGAACTCGCGCTCGAAGCACCCAAGGGCGAGCGCGAGACGCTCAGCTACTTGAAGAGCCTGGCCAAGCGCAACAAAGTGTTCAAGAGCTACATCGGGATGGGCTACTACGACACCCTGATGCCGGCGGTGATCACTCGCAATGTGCTCGAGAACCCGGGTTGGTACACTGCCTACACGCCCTACCAGCCGGAAATCAGCCAGGGCCGGCTCGAGGCGCTGCTCAACTTCCAGCAGGTGATCATCGACTTCACCGGCATGGAGCTGGCCAACGCCTCGCTGCTCGACGAAGCCACCGCCGCCGCCGAAGCGATGGCGCTGTGCGCACGGGCGAACAAGAAAGCCAGGAGCTGCAACGCCTTCTTCGCCGCCTCGGACCTGCTGCCGCAGACCCTCGATGTGCTGCGCACCCGCGCTGCCTATCTGGGCTTCGAGCTAATCATCGATCGTCCCGAGCGGATCCAGGAGCACCAGGTGTTCGGCGCCCTGTTCGGCTACCCCGCCGAACAGGGCGAGATCCACGACCTGCGCGCGCTGATCGAACTCGCTCATGCCCAGGAGGCGATGGCCTGCGTGAGCGCCGACCTGATGAGCCTTGCGCTGCTCGAGGCGCCGGGACGATTCAAGGCCGATGTGGTGCTCGGCAACTCCCAGCGCTTCGGCGTGCCGATGGGCTTTGGCGGCCCTCACGCCGCCTACTTCGCGGTCAGCGACGCGCTCAAGCGCTCGATTCCCGGCCGAGTGATCGGGGTCTCCCGCGACAGCCAGGGCAACCAGGCGCTGCGCATGGCGATGCAGACTCGCGAGCAGCACATCCGCCGCGAAAAGGCGACCTCGAACATCTGCACCGCCCAGGCGCTGCTGGCCAACCTCGCCGGCTTCTATGCGGTCTATCATGGAGCGGAAGGCATCACCCGGATCGCCAGCCGCATTCACCGGCTCACCCACCTGCTCGCCGAGGGCCTCGCCGCCAAGGGCGTCACCCGGGTCAACCGCCACTACTTCGATACCCTCACCGTCGAAGGGCTCGAGGTCGAAGCGGTGCGCGGCCGCGCGCTCGCCGCCGGGATCAACCTGCGCTATCGCGAGGACCGAAGGATCGGGATCAGCCTCGACGAGACCACCACCGCACAGGATCTCCAGGCGCTGTTCGACGTGCTGCTCGGAGCAGAGCACGGCCTCGGCGTCGCCGAGCTCGACCGCCTGCATCGCGATGGCCATGGCCTGCCCATCCAGGCGCTGCGCCAGAGCGAGTTCCTCACCCACCCGACTTTCAAGCGCTATCGCAGCGAAACCGAGATGCTGCGCTACCTGAAACGGCTGGAGAACAAGGACCTGTCGCTGGCCCATGCGATGATCCCGCTCGGCTCGTGCACGATGAAGCTCAACGCCACCACCGAGATGATCCCGGTGACCTGGCCCGAGTTCGCCGACATCCACCCGTTCGCCCCGCGCGACCAGGTCAGCGGCTACCTGCAGCTGATCGACGAGCTTTCCCACGCGCTGCTCGAGGTGACCGGCTACGATGCGCTGTCGATGCAGCCCAATTCCGGCGCCCAGGGCGAGTACGCGGGGCTGGTGGCGATCCGACGCTACCAGGCGGCCCAGGACCAGGGGCATCGCGACGTCTGCCTGATCCCGAGCTCGGCGCACGGCACCAACCCGGCTTCGGCGGCGATGGCGCAGATGAAGGTGGTGGTGGTCGAGTGCGACAGCCTCGGCAACATCGACATCGACGATCTGCGGGCCAAGGCCGAGCAACACGCCGAGCGGCTCTCGGCGATCATGCTCACCTACCCTTCCACCCACGGGGTGTTCGAGGCGAGGGTGCGCGAGGCATGCGAGATCGTCCATGCCCAGGGCGGCCAGGTCTACATCGACGGCGCCAACATGAACGCCCAGGTCGGGCTCTGTCGCCCCGGTGACTTCGGCGGCGACGTCTCGCATCTCAACCTGCACAAGACCTTCTGCATCCCCCACGGCGGCGGCGGCCCTGGGATGGGGCCGATCGGCGTGAAGGCGCACCTCGCGCCCTACCTGCCGAACCACGCGGTGACCCCGCTCGAGGGCATCGAGCCCGACAGCCACGCGGTCTCCGCGGCGGCCTACGGCAGCGCCTCGATCCTGCCGATCTCATGGGCCTACATCAAGATGATGGGCGCGCGCGGCCTGCGCGAAGCGACCGAGCTTGCGATCCTCAACGCGAACTACATCGCCAAGCGGCTCGACGGTCATTTCGAGGTGCTCTACAAGGGCGAGTCGGGGCGTGTGGCGCATGAGTGCATCATCGATGTTCGCCCGCTCAAGGCGATCAGCGGTGTCAGCGAGGAGGATATCGCCAAGCGTCTGATCGACTACGGTTTCCACGCACCGACCATGTCGTTCCCGGTCGCCGGCACGCTGATGATCGAGCCGACCGAGTCGGAGTCGCGCTACGAGCTCGATCGCTTCTGCGACGCGATGATCGCGATCCGCGAGGAGATCTCCCGGGTCGAGAGCGGTGAATGGCCGCGCGACGACAACCCCTTGGTCAATGCCCCGCACACGCAGCGCGACCTGTCCGGCGAATGGTCCCACCCCTATTCGCGCGACACCGCCTGCTTCCCCTCGGCCGCAACGCGCATGGCCAAGTTCTGGCCGGCGGTGAACCGGGTCGACAACGTGTTCGGCGATCGTAACCTGGTCTGCAGCTGCGCACCGATCGACGCCTACCGCGACTGACGCCCGGCCCACCCCCACCGCCCATCGGCTCGGCCGATGGGCGGTGCATTCGACAGCCCCTCGAATCACTTCTTCAGTGCGATCCGCTGCCCGGCCCACTGCCGCCATTCAAGCGCCTCAGCCGCGTCGATGCCGTGGTCGATCCGCGCGACGACGCGATCAGCGAAGGGCGTTGAGCGTCCGCTCGCCACATCGATGTTGATCAACAGCTGTTCGCTCGCCGCGCAGAGCCTGCGCTCGGCTCCCAGGTACATCAGATGGCAGAGCCTCAACCGCTTGGCGTCGTGCTCGACCAGCCGGCTGCCGACTTCGATTCGCGCGCCGAGCCTGGCCTCGGCGAGAAAGTGAAGATGCGCCTCGAGGGTATAGAGCGTATGGCCGAGCAGGCTGCGTCCACGCTCATCCAGGCCAATCCGATTCATCATTTCATCGCTCGCCATGCTCATCGGCAGCAGATAGAAGGCGTCGCGCATATGGCCGTTGTAGTCCACCCAGGCCTGATCGACTTCACCGACGTAGCAAGGCGCACTCCAGGGGCGAGTCACAGCGTCTCCTCGATGCCGTGGGCGCGGCGCGTGCGCTCGAGCGCCTCCTGGACTGCGATCAGAGCGTCGTCGCGAAACCGCTCGAGCTCGCCGATGCTCTTGGCGCCCAGCTGCGCCGAGGTGCCGTCGACCACCCGGTCGATCAGCGTCTCGCTGAGCTCCGGCGCTTCGAGGTAGCTCCAGGGAAGCTTGAGCGCGGGACCGAACTGGGCCATGAAATGGCGCATGCCGGCATCGCCTCCGGCCAGCGTATAGGTCAGGAAGGTCCCCATGAACGACCAACGCAGCCCCGCGCCGAAGCGAATCGCGTCGTCGATCTCGCCGCTGGTGGCGACGCCATCGTTGATCAGGTGGAGCCCTTCGCGCCACAGCGCCTCCAGCAGGCGATCGGCGATGAACCCCGGGACTTCCTTCCTCACCTGCAGCGGGCGCATGCCCAGGCGGCGATAGAACGCCGCCGCGCGCTGGCGGCTCTCATCGCTGGTCCGCTCACCGCCGACCACCTCGACCAGGGGCAGCAGGTAGACCGGATTGAACGGGTGCCCGACCAGGCAGCGCTCTGGATGCCGGGCATCGCGATAGAACTCGCTCGGCAGCAGTCCCGAGGTCGAGGAGCTGATCAAGGTAGTGGGATCGGCGCTGGCGCTCAACCTGGCGTGGAGCTCGCGCTTGAGCTCGAGGCGCTCCGGCGCGCTCTCCTGAATGAAGTCGGCGCTCGCGGCGCACTCCTCGAGGCTCTGAGTGAAACGCAGCCGGTCACGCGACGCCGTCGCATCGATGCCATTGGCCTCGAGCGTTGGCCAAACGGCATCGATACGCTGCCTCAGCGCGGCTTCGGCGCCTGCGGCGGGGTCCCATACCAGTACGTCCAGCCCGTGGGTCAGGGCGCGAACGATCCATCCCGAACCGATCACTCCCGTGCCTACCGCGGCGAAGACCTCGATCTCAACGGGGGTGTTGTTCTGCCTCGGTGACATCGATAGGCTCCTGGATCAGCGTGGAGAGAGGCCGAGGCGCTCGCGCCCTTCGGCCGGTGTCAGTACCCGCCCTCCCAAGCGGGCGATGATCTCGCCGACCCGCTGCACCAGCGCCGCGTTGGTGGCCGGCACCCCGCGGTCGAGCCAGAGGTTGTCCTCGAGCCCTACGCGCACGTGGCCTCCCAGCAGCATCGACTGCGCGGCCATCGGCATCTGCATGCGGCCAATCCCGAACCCTGCCCACTGCGCTCCCGGCGGCAGGTTGTCGACCATGGCCTTCATCGTTGTGGTATCGGCGGGCGCCCCCCAGGGAATGCCGAGGCACAGCTGGAACAGCGGCGCGTCCAGAAGCCCCTCGGCGAGCATCTGTTTGGCGAACCACAGGTGTCCGGTATCGAAGATCTCGAGCTCGGCCTTCACGCTCAGCTCGGTTATCCGCCGCGCCCCGGCGCGCAGCTGCGCTGGCGTGGAGACATAGATCGAATTACCATCGCCGAAATTGAGCGTGCCGCAGTCCAGCGTGCAGATATCGGGAAGCAGTTGCGCGACGTGGCGAAGACGGGCCAGCGGCCCGACCAAATCGGTGCCGGGACCGAACAGCATCGGCTCCTCGTCGGGCCCGATCTCGAGATCCCCGCCCATGCCAGCGGTGAGGTTGATCACCACCTGCTCGTCGCTTTCTCGGATTCGCTCGACCACCTCGCGATAGAGCTCGGGATCGCGGCTCGGCGCACCGCTTTCGGGATCGCGAACGTGCGCGTGGACGATGGTCGCTCCCGCCCTGGTGGCCTCGATCGCTTGCTTGGCGATCTGCCTGGGCGTGACGGGAACATCGGGATTTCGCTGGGTCGTGTCGCCGGCGCCGGTAAGCGCGCAGGTGACGATCACATCGCGGTTCATTGCCATCTCCTGGGATCGGCTCGGCGCCAGCTTGCGCCTGGCTGGTCCCAGACAGTCTATGGACCTTGCCGAGCGCGCGATTGCAATCCTCCGACACCGAGTTTCAATCCGTCGACATCGAACCCAGCAGCACGCCCACCTCTCGCCGGAGCCGGTAATGCCATGACGGTCGGACTCGAATTCCTGCTCCTGCCCGGCTTCTCGATGCTCGGCTTCACCTGCGCGATCGAACCGTTTCGCGTCGCCAACCGCTTCCGCCCGGGCAGCTATCGCTGGCGCCTGCGCAGCCTCGACGGCGCGCCGGTGACCGCGAGCAGCGGGCTCTCGCTCAACGTCGAAGCAGGTATCGGGGAGATCGATGCCACCGGCCCGCCCTCGAGCGGAGCGATTCTCTTCATCGTCTCGGGTTTCGAACCGCTGGATGCTTATTCGCCAGCGCTCAAGCGGCTCTTGCATCGATGGGCCCGAAGCGGCGCCGTGCTGGGAGGCGTCGATACCGGAAGCTTCATGCTCGCCGAAGCGGGCCTGCTCGATGGCCATCAGGCTACGCTGCACTGGGAAACGATCCCGGCATTCGAAGAGCGCTACCCACGCGTCCAGGTCAGCCAAGCGCTCTATCAGATAGACCGCCAGCGCATCACCTGTGCGGGAGGTACCTCGGCACTCGATCTGATGCTCGCGCTGATCGCCACTCACCAGGACCATGCGCTTGCGCTCGAGGTGTCCGAACAGTTCGTGCTGGGCCGGATCCGCAGCCGACAGGATCATCAGCGAACCCGCACCGCCATGCGCTACGGCATCACCAATCCTCGCCTGGTCTCAATCGTCGAAGAGCTCGAGCGGTGCTGCGACACGCCCTTGGATACCGCGGACCTGGCGCGACGCCACGGCATTTCGGTGCGCCAGCTCGAGCGCCTGTTCAAGCACCAGCTCGCCAAGACGCCGACGCTGTTCCACCTCGAGCTGCGGATGCAAAGGGCGCGGCAGTTACTACGCGAAGGGGGGGCGAGCGTGCTGGAGGTCGCGATCGCCTGCGGTTTCACCTCCTCCTCTTACTTCTCGCGCTGCTATCGCGCCTGCTTCGGCCTTCCGCCAAGCCGCGACCGGCGAGCCGCGGCGAGCGATATCGATGGCGGAACGCGCCCGCGCTGAGAGTGCCTTACCCGCGCACCATCGGCACCGACCCATCGAAGCTTCGATGGGCCGTATCACGGCGACGGCACGACGGTGTCAGTGGATCATTCGCCCGCTCGCGCCAAGCCCGGTCTGGGAACGGACGAACTGATCGTCGAATCTCGACCGGTCGCGCGCGCCCGCCTCGCTACGATCGGTGACCGAGAACAGCCAGATCCCGGTGAAGGCGACGATCATCGAGAACAGCGCCGGATAGTCGTAGGGATAGATCGGCTCGGCGTTGCCGAGGATCGACACCCAGATGGTCGGGCCGAGGATCATCAGCGCGATAGCGGTGGCCAATCCGAGTCCACCACCCCACACCGCGCCTCGGGTGGTCAGCCGGCGCCAATACATCGACAGCAGCAGTACCGGGAAATTGCAGCTTGCGGCGATGGAGAACGCCAGCCCGACCATGAAGGCGATGTTCTGGTTCTCGAAGGCGATACCCAGCAGGATCGCGACCACGCCCAGCACCACCACGGTGACCTTGGCGATCCCCACCTCGACACGTTCATCGACGTTGCCGCCTTTGATCGCCCCGGCGTAGAGATCGTGGGAGATCGCCGACGCCCCCGCCAGCGCCAGCCCTGCGACCACCGCGAGGATGGTGGCGAAGGCCACCGCCGAGATGAAGCCGAGGAACAGGCTACCGCCGACGGCCTCGGCAAGGTGCACCGCGACCATGTTGGTGCCGCCGATCACTGCGCCATTGGCGTCATGGAAGGTGGGATTGGTACTGACCAGCAGGATCGCACCGAAGCCGATGATGAAGGTGAGGATGTAGAAGTAGCCGATGAAGCCGGTCGCGACGAATACGCTCTTACGCGCCTCCTTGGCATCATTCACGGTGAAGAAGCGCATCAGGATATGCGGCAGGCCCGCGGTGCCGAACATCAACGCAAGCCCCAGCGAGATCGCCGAAATCGGATCGGACACCAATCCTCCCGGGCTCATGATCGCCTCGCCGCTGGGATGCACCGCGATCGCCTCGCGAAACAGCCGCTCGGGGCTGAAACCGACGTGGTAGAGCACCATCAGCGCCATGAAGGTGGCGCCGAACAGCAGGATCACCGCCTTGATCATCTGCACCCAGGTGGTCGCCAGCATGCCACCGAACAGCACGTAGCAGACCATCAGCACCCCGACCAGCACCACCGCGACATGGTAGTTGAGGCCGAACAACAGCTGGATCAGCTTGCCCGCCCCGACCACCTGGGCAATCAGATAGAGCGCCACCACCGCAAGCGACCCGAAGGCGGAAAGCACCTTGACCTGGCGCTGGTTGAGCCGATAGGAGGCTACGTCGGCGAAGGTATATCGCCCGAGGTTCCTGAGCCGCTCGGCGATCAGGAACATGATCATCGGCCAGCCGACCAAAAATCCCATCGAGTAGATCAGCCCATCGTAGCCTGAGGTGAACACCAGCGCCGAAATACCCAGGAAGGAGGCCGCCGACATGAAATCCCCGGAGATCGCCAGGCCGTTCTGGAACCCGGTGATCTTGCCCCCGGCGGCGTAATAGTCGCTCGCGGTGCTGCTGCGCTTGGAAGCCCACCAAGTGATGTAAAGGGTCGCGGCAACGAAGACCAAGAACAGGATGATCGCCGGCACGTTGACCCCGGTGATCCCCGCTTCACCGCTCTGGGCCAAGGCGGCGGCGGGAAGCGATGCGAGAAGCGCGCCGAGCGCGATGCTTTGGCGTTTCATCATTTCACCTCCGCCAACAGCTCGGCGGTCAAGCGATCGAACTCGCCATTGGCCCTGCGCACGTAGACACCGGTCAGGATGATCGCGATCAAGATCAGCCCGATTCCCACGGGAACGCCCCAGGTAATCACCGTATCGCGCCCGAGCGGCGTGCCCAGCAGATGAGGAGCGAAGGCGATCAGCAGGATGAAGAGCAAGTAGAGACTAAGCATCAGCGCACTGAGTATCGCCGAGAAGCGCCCTCGTTTTCTGACCAGCTCATCGAAGCGCGGATCACCCAATATGCGGCGGTATCGTTCGTTGTATTGTTCCATGCACCACTCCCCGGTCGATACGCTTTCCGGGCGAGTCCCGTGCCCGCCCCTAACGCATCCTGGGCGATTAGCCCAAAGTTCGCTGCCGACTTTGGTCGAGATATCGACCAAGGGCGTAAACCACCGGCAATGGTGCATCCTTCTACCGCTTCCCCGCTCTTTCTAGTCCAAAACCGCCGCCACGGCATCGAGGATCACCTCCGCCACCTCCTGCGGCCGGGAGATGTAGACCATGTGGCTCGCCTCGATCTCGACCGTTTCCCCACCCGAGCGCGCATACATCCAGCGCAATAGCTCGGGATCGAGAACCCGGTCCTGCGTCGTCACGATCTGGAAGCTCGGCTTCTCACGCCAGGCCGCGCGGGTGAACTCCACCGAGAAGGGCTCGAACGTCATCGGCTTCGAAGAAGCCGACATGAAGTCGGTCAGCTCCTCCGGCAGGTCGGCCGCCAGAGCCTGGTGATAGTTTGCGGGGTCGGGGACGAAATGCTGCTCGTCGAGCAGCTTGGTTTCGAAGGTCATCGGATAGCGCTCGGTCAGCGATGCCAAGGTCTCACCCGCGTCGGGCTGGAACGCCGCGACATAGACCAGCGCCCCGACCCGCTCGTCGAAGCCGGCCTCGGTGATCACAGCACCCCCGTAGCTGTGGCCGACCAGCACCGTCGGGCCATCCTGCTGCGCGAGGATCAAGCGGGTCGCGGCCACGTCATCCTCGAAACTGGTATGCGGCAGCTGCACCACGCTGACCGACAGCCCCTGGCGCTTGAGCAGATCATGAACGTCACGCCAGCCGGAGCCGTCCATCGTTGCCCCATGCACCAGCACGACGTTCTTCGCATCGGCCAGCGCCGGTCCGGATAGCGTCATGGCCGCAAGGCTGAGCGCTGCGAGTTTGCGTATCATGCTTTTTTCCTTTGTGGCTGGTCCTGCGAAACCGCCGCGGGAGGTCGCTTCGGAAGATAAGCGATGACCGGTTCAGAGACTAGATAGTAGAATTTGCATGAACTTATGAATGAGATGGATGAATGGATCGCATCATCCTGCGCGATCTCGCCGTGTTCGAGACCGTGGCGCGCCACAGAAGCTTCACCGCAGCCGCGGCCGAACTCGGGCTTTCGCAGTCCGCGATCAGCTATGCCGTAGGCCAGCTCGAACAGAGACTCGGCGTGGCGCTTCTCGCCAGGACCACGCGCAGCGTCGCTCCCACCGAGGCGGGAAAGCGCCTGCTCGGGACGCTGGTGCCGGCGCTCGGCAGCATCAGCGACGAGCTGTCGATGCTGCAGAACATGCGTGAGACGATCTCCGGCACCGTCCGGCTGACCATGACCCGGGTTTGCTACGACGAAGTGCTACGGCCAATTCTCGGCGACTTCCTCGACCGCCATCGCGGAATTCATCTCGATCTGTCGATCGACGACGGCCTCAACGATCCGGTGGCCGACGGGTTCGACGGGGGGATCCGCTTCGGCAACCTGGTGGCGAAGGACATGGTCGCGCTTCCACTCACCAAGGCGTCGCCGATCTCCATCGTCGGCGCGCCCGACTATCTTCGCGCCCACGGCGCACCACAAACCCCGGAGGATCTCAAGCAGCACCGCTGCCTGGGCTACAGGTTCGCAAGCTCCCGGCTGCATCGATGGACGCTGGGGAAAAATGGCCAGTGGATCAGGTTCCGGCCTGAAACGGTGCTGGTCCTGAACGACGGCGAGGCGATCAGGATGGCGGCGCTCGACGGCCTGGGTCTCGCCTACGTTTTCAGCAGTCAGGTCGCCGACGACATCGCCGCGGGTCGCCTGCTACCGGTGCTCGAAGCCTGGCTGCCGGATTTGCCGGGCTTCAGTCTCTACTATCCTGGTGCTCGCCAGACCTCACCGGCCTTCCGCGCACTTATCGAGCATCTCCGGGGCGCAACCGCCGAACGATCCTGAGAGGGAGTGAGGTGCCGGCCACTCCGCCCGTGGCAAGGTGAGCCAGTCGAATCTCCGAGCCCTCCCCGCCGAGGGTCGCGCCATACGAAAAGGCCGACGCTTCGGTAGCGTCGGCCTGGGCGGTTTCCACCGGCGAGGCGCTCGCAATCAACGCGGGCGCCTCGCCTGCAGGGTTCACTTGGACCCGGGTGGCGCTGTGTGGCCGAACGACGTTCGATCTCTCTGGGATTTCGAATCGAAAAGCTCTCAGAGCGCGAGCCGCCTGGGCAGCTGCTCTTCCCCGTAGGTGCTCGAGATCCAGGAGGGGAAGCGATCGTGACGCTCCCACACTTCGTAGTGCAGCCGCGAGAGCATCACCGGATCATCGAGCAGCGAGAGCCGCAGGCCGTTTTCGAGCTTGTCGGGGCCGGCGACCAGCGCGTGACGCACGATCGATTGCCGCTGCGCCTCCAGCGCCTCCGACTCACCGTGACGTGCCACCCCCATCGCACACGCGAGCGCATTGGCCGCGGGGGAAACCACGCTTTCGACGAAGCTCGGTGCCGCGTGCCGCTCGCGCGCGATCGCGGTGAACTTCCAGGTCCGGCGCAGCTCGCGCGGCGGGTTGGACTCCTCGGGGATGCGGAACAGCCGTCTGCGCCTTGCACCGAGGCCAAGCCCGACCTTACTGGTGATCACCGATACCGGGATCGACACCACCAACGCACCGACGATCGGCGAGAGCCACATCAAGAAACGCGGGTCGAGCATGAATACCCCAGCGATCCAGAGAATCCCGAACAGGGTCTGGCCACCATGGCGCCGGGTCGCCTCGCCCCAGCTGGTCTCGCTGCTCTCGCGGTCGGGGGACGTCCACTTCGCCTTGATCCCGAACAGCGCGGCGAGCACGAAGCGGGTATGGAACAGCATCCGCACCGGTGCGAGCAGCATCGATACCAGCGATTCGATCACCATACTGACGAACAGTCTGAGCGTGCCACCGAACTGCGACGCCCCTTTCACCGCGATCAGGATGACGCTTAGGAACTTGGGCAGGAACAGCAATGTGAGCGTGGTGCAAAACAGCGCCACCGCGCGCCAAGGGTGCCACTCGGGCCAAGTGGGAAACAGCTGCATCGGCTGGGTGAAGTACTGCGGTACCGAGAAGGTGGTGACCGCGAGCATCGCAGTGGAAAGCGCCAGGAACAAAAACCACAGCGGCGCGGAGAGATACGACATCACCCCGGTGAGGAACACCGCACGGTGCACTGGGTGCATGCCCTTGACCAGGAACAGCCGGAAGTTCATCAGGTTGCCGTGGCACCAGCGACGATCGCGCTGCAGCTCATCGATCAGGTTGGGCGGCATCTCTTCATAGCTGCCCGGCAGGTCATAGGCGATCCATACCCCGTAGCCGGCGCGACGCATCAGCGCCGCTTCGACGAAGTCGTGGGAGAGGATCTCGCCGGAGAGCGAGCCCTTGCCCGGCAGCGGCGCCAGCGCGCAGTAGCGCATGAACGGATCGACCCGGATGATCGCGTTATGGCCCCAGTAATGGGACTCACCGAGCTGCCAGAAATGCAGCCCCGCGGTGAACAGCGGCCCGTAGACGCGAGTGGCGAACTGCTGCAGACGCGCGTAGAGGTTATGCGCCCCCGCGGCGATCGGCGCGCTCTGGATCAAGCCGGCGTTGGGATGCGCTTCCATCAGCTGGACCAGACGCTTGAGGCAGGCGCCGCTCATCACGCTGTCGGCATCGAGCACCACCATGTAGCGGTAGTTGGCACCGAAGCGGCGGCACCAGTCATCGATGTTGCCGCTCTTGCGCTTGACCCGCCGACGGCGGCGGCGATAGAAGATCCGCCCGAATCCCTCGACCTCGCGACAAAGCCTGAGCCAGGCGTGCTGCTCCTCGACGCAGATATCGGGATCATAGGAATCACTGCAGACATAGACGTCGAAATGCTCGAGCTGGCCGGCATCGGCGAGCGACAGATAGGTCGCCTTGAGTCCGGCGAAGACCCGGCTGACGTCCTCGTTGCAGATCGGCATCACCAGCGCGGTACGCGCATCCGCTGCGATCGGCGCCTCGGTGTCCACTTCATCTGCATTGATCGAATAGCGATCGCGCCCGGTGAGCAGCTGGAAAAAGCCCATCAGCGCGGTCCAGAACCCGGACGAGACCCAGGCGAACAGCAGGCCGAACAGCACCATCACCGAGAACTCGAGCGGCGTACGCCCATCCTGCGGCAGCACCGTGCTCATGTAGCTGATCGCCAGCACGCTCTGCGCCACCACCAGCGCCAGCAGCAGCACCCGGCGGGCCATCCCGACCTTGCGCCAGCGCGGCTTCGCCGGCCGCTCGCTCGCCTCGCGCTTGCTCATCCATGGCTGGGCCTTACCCATGCGCAGCCGGATGCCCTTGATCACCCGGGCGATCGGCCCGGTGGTCCATGGCTTCGGCGCGATAGGGGTGCGGTTGATCGGCGGCGTGGTGGCAAGCTGCACCCGCCCCGCCCGATCGAACCCGAGCACCGAAGGCGGCGCCAGGCGATCGACGCCGTAGATCAGCTCGAGGCGGTGAAGAACCGAGACGCTCGCCGGGTCGTCCTCGCGCGTGGCGCCGCCGCCGAGGCGCTGGTGCACCTCGGCGAGGGAGAGCTCCTGCTCGGCATGGCCGAGCAGTTCGCGCCGCGCCTTGATTCCCCGCGCCTGGAGCGCCAAGCGCTCCAGGTAGTCACGGGCGGGGTTGAAGGGAGTGGGAATCTGATCAGGCATCAGGCTGCTTCATGAGGCTCCAGGTTTCAGACAGCCGCCTACCGGTGCCGTCCTTGATGAAGGCGCGCAGATCGATGGCCCTCGATGCGTCGTTCGGCTTGACCCGCAGGATCATGCGATAGCCGTCGGTCACCGGATTGCGCTTGACCTCGGCGGCGACCACTTCGCCATTCTCGCCCGCATCGACTTCGGCGGTGACGCCGGCATTGCTATCCAGCCCCTTGAGGTTCGGGCCGCGGAAGTCGACCACATAGGCGGTGGAGCCATCGGGCTCGCGCACCAGGTTTGCCTGGCGCACTTCGCCCTGGGAGCGGCGAGTCTGGTCGACCCAGGCGATATCCGGGTTCTGCAGCCGCTGCTCGTTGCGGGTGAAGGTCATCCGATAGGAGAACTCCTGCGGCGTGCCGACCTCGGGCTGCTGGGCCGGACGCCAGAAGGCGACGACGTTGTCATTGGTCTCATCGGGGGTCGGGATCTCGACCAGTTCGACGCTGCCCTCGCCCCAGGTGTTGGTCGGCTCGATCCATACGCTCGGGCGCTGGTCGTAGCGATCATCGAGGTCCTGGTAGTCGTCGAAATCATGGCTGCGCTGCATCAGGCCGAAACCGCGCAGTCCTGCGGCATCGATGTTGGAGATACTCAACCGGCGCGGATTCATCAGTTGGCGCCACAGCCACTGGTCGTCATCGGGGCCGCTGCTGGTGCGCACGACGAGCCCCGAGGCGTCGTGAATCGCCGGGCGATAGTTGAGCGTCGAGGAAGGCTGCGACGGACTGAACAGGTACATGCTGGTGAGCGGCGCGACGCCGAGCTTGGTGACCTGGTGACGCAGGAAGATCTGCGACTTGACGTCGACGATGGTGTCGTCACCCGGACGCACGACGAACCGATAAGCGCCGGTGGTACTCGGCGAGTCGAGCAGTGCGTAGACCACCAGATAGCGGTCGTCGCTCTTGGGCTTGGCGACCCAGAACTCGCGAAAGCGCGGGAACTCCTCGCCGGAGGAGAGCGCGGTATCGATCGCGAGTCCCCGGGCGGAGCTGCCGTAGCGCTGATCGGTACCGATCGCGCGGAAGTAGCTGGCACCGAGGAAGACCATCACTTCCTGCTTGTTGCTGCCCTTGATCGGGTAATTGATCTTGAACCCGGCGAAACCGCCGATATCGCTGAGCGAGGCCGGATCGACCTGGCTGTCGCCGAAATCGAACTGGTCCGGGCTGTAGTGCAGCTCGCGCACCTGCTCGCCATCCACCTCGTTGATCTTCACCGGCAGGTCGTAGTGCATCCCCTGGTGGAAGAAGCCGAGATCGAAAGGCAGGTTCTCACCACGCCAGAGCGAGTACTGGTCCTTGAACTTGATATGGGAGTAGTGCTCGAAATCGAGATCCTGCAGCGCGCTGGGCAGGTTGCTGGACGGCGCCGAATAGCTTCGCTGGGATAGTTCACGGGCCTGCTCGGCGACATCGTCGAAATCGAACGCGAGCGCGAAATGGGGACCGACCAGACCGATCACACCCAAAGAAAGTGCGGCGACCCGCTGGAGCAGCGCGGAGGAGCGCTCGGGATGACACGGTTGAAAGCGAAAAGGCACGAAAAACTCCTCTTGATACCTGGATGACGGTGCCCGCGGACCGCCACCGTCTCGTCCCGGCGCCTCGCGACAGACCGGGCTAGCCTGCGATTTCTTTGCGGCGGCCGCTATTTAGCATCACATGCCTGGGCGATGGCAAACGTGAGATTTGTTTGCCACTCGACCCTTGCTGTGTAAAAAAAAGCATACCCTAAAAGCTTAGCGTATCCAGCGGGTAAGCAGGCGTGTGAATCGCTCACCGCGCCAATGTTTGCGCCCTGCCTGCAGCGGCGAAAGAACGCCGCGGCGCCACGTTGATCACCGGCGAAAAGAGAGACCACGGCTTCGGATCATCGTGCGCTCGAATCACCGTCGTGCGGATTCGACGACCCAGGCGCCCAGTACAAAAGCGGCAACACCACACCGATGGCGATCAGCGCCATCGCCAGCTGCGCTGGCAGCGGCGTGGCCAATAGCAAGGTCGCCAGCAGCGCGCCACCGCTCAGCTGCAGCGTACCGAACAGCGCCGCGGCGGTGCCGGCCCGGTCGGCGAAAGGCTCGAGCATCAGGCTCAGCGTCGCCCCCAGCGCCAGCGAGAAGCCGATCGTCAGCGTCGCCACGGGGAGCATGAACACCAGTGCACCGAGCGGCAGCAGCGCCCAACCGAGCAGATTGAGCACGCCGGAAGCCACCAGCACCCACATGCCGATGCGCATCAGCCGCACGCGCCCGAGTCGGTCGAGCAGACGCGGCGCGAGAACGAAGGCGACGATATTGACCATCGCATTGGCGCCGAACCAGAGGCTGAACACCATCGGCGAGTGGCCCAGCCGCTCGACCAGGATCACCGGCGCGCTGGCGACGAAGACCAGGATCATCGCCATGCCGGCGAGCGCGAGCCCCGCGTAGTAGTAGAAGCTTCCGCTCGACAGCACCGGCGCATAGCGGTGCCAGCGATAGATCGGGCCACCGGCTCGGCGCCCGGGCGCCAAGGTCTCGTCGAAGCGCAGCGCGATCGCACCGGCCAGCAGTAAAGCGAACAGCGCCATGAACACGAAGGTGCTGCGCCAGCCGAGGTGGATCGCGAGAAAACCACCGAGCGCCGGTGCCAGCGCCGGGACCACGCAAAGCGCACCATTCATGTAGCTGTAGAGTCGCGCGCCCTGCACCGGAGAGAACCGATCACGCACCGCGGAGAAGGCGACCAGCGAGGCCGCGCAAGCGCCGAGCCCCTGGATCCCACGAGCGAGATAGAAAAGCGTCAGTTCCTGCGCGAACACGCCCAGCAGCGACCCGGCCGCGTAGCCGAGCACGCCCGCCAGCACCACGGGCCGCCGGCCGAAGCGATCGGCCAATGGCCCGATCAATGCCTGCCCGAAACCAGCGACGAACAAGAACAAGGTGATGCTCACCTGCAGTGATTCGATCGAGCTGGAGAAATCCCGGCCCATATCGGGCAGCGCCGGCAGGTAGATATCGATGCCCATCGGCATCAGCATGACGAAGGCCATCAGCAGGGCGATGAGCCAAGAGGTACGATCTGCAGACACGCGAACTCCGCTTGATCAGAAAGTAGAACATCCCACAGCGAGACCGGGCAGCCTCGCCCTGCGCGAGGCGTCGGTCAAGCGTGGGTCGCGCGGTGCGTCCCAACATGCATCGGGCACATCGAGCGACGATGGAATCGGGGACCCATGGCGACGGGCGACTATGCTGCCTCGAAGACACGAGGTAAATAGGAGCAGCGAAGATGATCAGACTTCCGGTCGGGGCACGGTTCTGCCTTGGGCTTGGCGCGCTCGCGCTCAGTGCTTGCGGGCCACAACCCGAGCGCTTCGAAGACGGTGAAAGCGGCCTTGCCATCACCGTGCCCGAGGGCATCGAACGTGGTCCGTTCGAGCCTGGCTACTTCACCGACCAGGGTTGGAAGCTGCAAGCCGAACAGCCCGGGCGCTCGATCATCGCGCTGCGTCTGGCGGATTCCGACGACATCGCCCAGGCCGAACTACGCGTTGGCGAAAGCAACGACCCTCAAGCGTTGGCTCGCTGCATGGACGCTCCAGCGACGGCCACCGCCTCTTCCGCGAGCAGTGAACGAATCATCGACGGCGCTCGCTTCGAGCGCTTCGACATCGATGACGCCGGTATGAGCCACTACCTGCACGGGCACGCCTATCGCGCAGTGGTGGAGGGCCGCTGCTACGCCTTCGATGCGCTGGTCTTCGGGGTGAACGGGGAGGTCTTCGACCCGCCGCGCGAGTCGCCGTTCTCGAGCCCGGACGCCCTCGCCCGGCTCGATGCGCTGCTCGATGGCGTGTCGTTCGAGCCCTCGCGCTGATCTTTCGCGCTCGATCCTGGATAATGCGCCAACCCTCGGCCGGTACGCCGGACCCCAAGCCCCTTGAGCGGAGCATGCATGAAATACGTAGGAGCCCACGTCAGCGCGGCGGGCGGCGTCGACCAGGCGGTCGCCCGCGCTGTCGAGATCGAGGCAACGGCGTTTGCCCTGTTCACCAAGAACCAACGCCAGTGGAACGCCAAGCCCTTGGAAGAAAAGAGCATCGAAGCGTTCAAGGCGGCCTGCGCCGAGCATGGCTATGGGCCACACCAGATCCTTCCCCACGACAGCTATCTGATCAACCTCGGCCATCCCGAACGCGAGGGGCTCGAGAAGTCACGCGCCGCCTTTCTCGATGAGATGCAGCGCTGCGAGCAGCTGGGCATCACCCTGCTCAACTTCCACCCCGGTAGCCATCTCAACAAGATCGACGAGCACGACTGCCTGGCGCGGATCGGGGAATCGATCAACCTCGCCCTAGACGCCACTCGGGGCGTCACCGCGGTGATCGAGAACACTGCGGGCCAAGGCACCAATCTGGGCTTTCGCTTCGAGCAGCTCGCCGAGATCATCGAACATGTCGAGGACAAATCACGGGTAGGCGTGTGCATCGATACCTGCCACGCCTTCGCCGCCGGCTATGACCTGAGGAGCGAGGCGAGCTGCACCGCGGTGATCGACGAGCTCGACGCGGTGTTAGGACTGAACTATCTCAAGGCGATGCACCTCAACGATGCCAAGAGCACGCTTGGCAGCCGGGTCGATCGGCACCATAGCCTGGGGCGCGGCAACATCGGGCTCGACGCCTTTCGCTGTCTGATGAACGAGCCGCGGATCGACGAGATCCCGATGATCCTCGAGACCATCGAACCCGAGATATGGGACAAAGAGATCCGCTGGCTGAAGGCACAGATGCCCACCTGACATTCTCGCGGTCCCCGCCCTGGCGCCGGGCCGCGAGCCGCACAAGGAGTGCAAGCACGATGCAAGATTTCTTCAACGCCCTGGGGCGGACGATCGGCAATGCGATCCGTTTCGTCGTCGAGCTGCTCGGCGGTTTCTTCTCCGGCATCAGCGACGCGGCCAGAGGGTTCGTCCATGGGCTGACCGGGGCGCTCGGCGTCAGCGACTCGGTGGCCAGCATCGTCGTACTGGTGATCGGCCTGATGCTGCTCTACACCGGGATACGCGCCCTGCTGCGCCGCTCGCTGGTGGCGGGGGTGATCTGGCTGCTGCTCGGGCTATTGGTGCTCAGTTGGCTGATCAGCTAGGACACGAAAAAAAGACCGCGGTGGAAACACTCTCCACCGCGGTAATCAGGGATGTCGGCAGGGAACCTCGAACCGACAAAACTTAATATAGATTGAAAATGTGCAAACGATAGGGAGAAAACGTCACACTTTTTCGATTTGTGCTATTCACACCGCCAGCGACTCGCCGCTTCCAACCACCTCGCCACGCTCGACCATCGCCCGATTGAGCGCCGAGATCACCGCTTTCAGCGACGCGCTGACGGTATCGCCATCCTCCGCCATGCCGCACACCCGCCGGCCCTCGACGCTGAGCTGGACGAAAGCGATCGCATTGGCGTCGCTACCCTCGCCGAGCGCGTGCTCGCTGTAGTCGATCACGCTCACCCGCTGCCCGCTCATGCGCTCCCATCCCGCCATGAAAGCAGAGATCACCCCGTTACCTTCGCCTTCGACGATCACCTCTTGCTCACCATGGGCCAAGACGACCCTGAGCTGCTCGCCATCGCCGCGATCGCTGCGATAACCCTTGAGCCGATAGGGCGCCGCGACGGCGTACTCGCGCACCAGGATCGAACGCACATCGTCGCTCGAAAGCTCGCCGCTCCTACGCTCGCTTTCGCGCTGCACGTGGGGAGCGAGTTCGAGCATCATCCAGCGCGGCAGGCTGATGCCGTGATCGCGCTCGAGCAAAAACGCCATGCCCCCTTTGCCCGACTGGCTGTTGACCCGGATCACCGCCTGGTAGTCGCGGCCCAGGTCGCGCGGGTCGATCGGCAGATAGGCGACCTGCCAGGGCTCGTCTTCGCCCTGGCGCTTGAGCGACTTGCGGATCGCGTCCTGGTGGCTGCCGGAGAAGGCGGTGTAGACCAACTCGCCGACATAGGGGTGACGTGGGTGCACCGGCAGTTGGGTGCACTCGGTGACCACCTCGATGATTTCGTCGGGGCGGGAGAGGTCGAGCTTCGGATCGACGCCCTGGCTGTAGAGGTTCATCGCAAGCGTGACGATATCCATGTTGCCGGTGCGTTCGCCATTGCCGAGCAGCGTACCTTCCACCCGCTCGGCACCGGCGAGCAGCGCGAGCTCCGCCGAGGCCACCGCGCCGCCACGATCGTTGTGGGTGTGCACCGAGATGATCACGCAGTCGCGCCGGCTGATGTGGCGGCAGAAATACTCGATCTGATCGGCGTGGTGGTTGGGGCTTGCGACCTCCACCGTGGTCGGCAGGTTGAGGATCACCTTGTTCTCGGCGGTGGGCTGCCAGACGTCGAGCACCGCTTCGCAGATTTCCAGCGAGAAATCGATCTCGGTGCTGGAGAAGCTCTCCGGAGTGTACTCCAGGCGCCACTCGGTCCCCGGGCGGGCATCGGCGCGCTCACGCACCCAGCGCGTACCCTGGCGGGCGATCTCGATGATCCCGGCGCGGTCCATGCCGAACACCCGCTCACGCTGCACCGGCGAGGTCGAATTGTAGAGATGCACGATCGCCCTGGGCACACCATGCAGCGCCTCGAAGGTCCGCTCGATCAGGTGCTCGCGGGCCTGCACCAGCACCGCGATGGTGACGTCGCCAGGAATCTGGTCTTCGTCGATCAACCAGCGCACGAAGTCGTAGTCCGGCTGGCTCGCCGAGGGGAAGCCGACCATGATCTCCTTGATCCCCACCGCGACCAGCAGCGCCCAGAGGCGCTTCTTGTGCTCCACGCTCATCGGCTCGAGCAGCGCCTGGTTGCCATCACGGAGATCCTCGCTGACCCAGATTGGCGCCTTGGTGATCTCGGCATCGGGCCAGCGGCGATCGAACGACGGCACCTTGGGCGCGGGACGGTACTTGCGATGATCGAAGGCACCGGAACGGGCGTTGAACATGATCACTCCTCGACGAAAATGACGGCGGTGAGGCGCAAAGAGGCCCCGACGCTTGAACGTGCATAGTATATGCCGCGCACGAACGACTTATATTGCTTAAAAATCCCCACAAACCCACCTTTATGGCATCATGTTGCAGACAAACGAGAAATATTGAAATCCACCCCCTCGAGAGCGAGCCCAGATGAACGCCGCCGAGCCCCTCTACAGTCTCGATCGCTTCGATCGCCACATCCTCGAACTGCTGCAGCGCGAAGGCAGGATCAGTAACCAGGACCTGGCCGACCGTATCGGCCTCTCCCCCTCACCCTGCCTGCGCCGGGTTCGCGCACTGGAGGAGAGCGGGTTGATCACTGGCTATCGCGCCGAGGTCGATGCAAAGAAGCTGGGCCTGAGACTGATGGCGCTGCTCTACATATCGATGGACCAGCACACCCCCGAGCGCTTCGCCAATTTCGAAGCGCGCATCCGCGAGCTGCCCCAGGTGCTCGAGGCCCTGCTGATCACAGGCCAAGAGGCCGACTACCAGCTCAAGGTGATCGTCCGCGACATGGACGACTACCACGACCTGCTGCTCAATCGCATCACCCGGATCGAAGGCGTCACCGGCGCCCACTCGAGCTTCGTGCTCCGCCGGGTGCTCGAACAGCCGCTGCCGATGGGCTGAACGGATCACTGGGGAATTTACTTCCAGGCCCGTTGGTCCCGAGGGCAGCGAGGTTCGACAAGCTCACCACATGCTTTGAACGCGCATCGAGGGAGCGAACAGCGGGTGGACCGTCGGCGGCTTTCACGGCCCCCTGCCCGTTCGTCCCGAGGGCGAGGAACGAGCATCGAGGGATCGAGCGGCGGCGATGAGGCCTGGTTCGATCCCAGGCGCTCACCAGCAGCGAGGCCTGAAAGGAACTTCAAGGAGGATCGAGGTGCGGATCATCATCTTGGGGTTGTGCTTGCTGGCACTGCTCGGCCACGCCCGGGCAGAGCTGCCGCAAGGGGCATCCGAGCTCAGCTTTCAGCGCAGCGATGGCGAGCGCATGGTGTTGTTCACCTACCGCCCCGCCGGTGCCGGCCTCGATGCACCGGTGGTGATCGTGCTCAGCGGCCTGCTGCGCAATGCCGCCACCTACCGTGACGAGTGGCGCGAGGCTGCGGATCGCTATGGCTACGTCGTGGTGGCGCCGCGCTTCTCCCAGCGCGCCTATCCCGGTGCCGAGGGCTACAACCTCGGCCGGCTCAACGATCGGGACGGCCAGCCGGCCCCTCGGGAGAAATGGGCCTTCACCGCCATCGACGAACTGTTCGAGTGGCTGCGCAGCAGCGGCCACACCTCGCGCCAGCGCTACTATCTCTACGGCAACAGCGCAGGCTGCCAGTTCGTCCATCGCATGCTTACCCTGCTGCCCGACGCCAGGGTAGAAGCCGCGGTATGCGCGGCGGCCGGCTGGTGGACGCTACCGGATCGGCACATCCCCTGGCCCTACGGACTCGCCGACGCACCGGTCGAAGTCGGGTCGAAGGAGCTCGCCGAGCTGTTCGCACGGCCGCTGCTGGTCACCGTTGGCGCCGAAGATGACGCTGACGCGACGCCGCCGCCCCGGCACAGCCCAGGCGCGGATGCCCAGGGCAGCGATCGCCGGCAGCGCGCGTGGTTCTATTATCGCAGTGCCCACCGCGAGGCCAGCGATCTCGGCCTGCCGTTCGCCTGGTCGTTCAGCCGGCTGCCGGGCGTTGCCCACAGCGGTGCGCGAACCTCGCGCTATGCGGCGGTCCAGTTCGACGCCTTCGAGCGCCTCGGGCGCTTCGATCTCGACCAGCCCCAGCCCCAGCGCTGACCGCGCAAAACCAAACGCCCCGGCCTTGCACCGCCGCCAGAGCTGGACCAGCGTCCAACTTCAGGTAGCGGTGCAAGGCCGGGGCGTTATCGCCGGATTACGCTTATGCCAGCGCTTTCTCGATCACCTCGAACAGGTTGCGCGACAGCGGCTCGCGGCGGATCCGCTCGAGCTCGGCGCGCATCAGCGACTGGCGCTTGGCGTCGAGGCGCTGGAAACGCGTCAGCGGCGTGACGATCCGCGCCGCGATGTCGGGATTGAGCCGGTTGAGCTCGATCACCACGTCGGCGACCAGCCGGTAACCCTCGCCGTCGAGACGGTGGAAGTTGACCCGGTTGAGATTGGCGAAGGCGCCGATGAGCGCGCGCACCTTGTTGGGGTTCTTGATCGAGAACGCCGGGTGGCGCATCAAAAAGCGCACCCGGTCGAGCACATCGGGCTGGGGCCGGGTGACCTGGATCGCGAACCACTGATCCATCACCAACGGATCGTGGGCCCAGCGCTCGCCGAACGCCTTGACCGCCGGATCGCCAAGCTGGTGGGCGTCGCTGTGGGCGAGCAGGGTCAGCGCCGCACGTACGTCGGTCATGTTGCGGTCCTGCTCGAACTGGTGCTGGGCGAGATGCAGCGCCTTCTCCCCTCCGGTGGCACAGAGATAGCCGAGCGCGACGTTTCTGAGCGAGCGCTGGGCGATCTGCTCGAACGACGGTGCGTAAGGTGCCTCGCTCTGGTTGGCCTCGAACAGCGCCCTGAAGCGCGGCTCGAGCGCCTCGCCCAGTGCCCTGGTGACGAAACGCCGCGCCTGGTGGATGGCGTCGATGTCGATCGCCTCCTGCTCGCCGGCGATATAGGCCTCGGAGGGCAGCTTGAGCATCTCGGCCAGCACCGCGAGATCGTCGCTCGGCGTGTCGAGCAGGTGGGTGAACACATCGAGCAGGGTCGGATCGAGCCGCGGCTCGGCACCAGCCTGCAGTGCAAGCATCACCTCTTCGATCGCCGCCAGGGCGAGACGCTGCCCCGCGTCCCAGCGGTTGAAGCCGTCCTCGTCGTACTTGACCAGCAGCGCGAGCTGCTCACGGTCGTAGGGGAACCTGAGCTTCACCGGTGCGGAGAAACCGCGCAGCAGAGAGGGTACCGGCGCGCTCGGCACGCGCTCGAAGCGAAACTCGTGCTCGGCCTCGAATAGCTCGACCACGGTATCGGTGCCGCGCGACTCACCATCGAGCCACAGCGGTATCGCCGCGCCACCGGCGTCGAGCAGACCGAGCCGCAGCGGCAGGTGCAGCGGCAGCTTCCGCTCCGCCGGCTGCCCAGGGGTCGCAGGCGTATGCTGGCGCACCTTGAGCCGATAGACCTGCGCTTTGGCGTCATACTCGCCTTCGACATCGAGCACCGGCGTCCCAGCCTGGGCATACCAGCGCATGAACCGGGTGAGATCGACATCTCCCGCCTCGCTCATCGAGGAGACGAAATCCTCGACCCGCACCGCCTGGCCGTCGAAACGGGAGAAATAGAGATCCGCCCCGGTGCGAAAGCGCTCGGCACCGAGCAGCTGGCGCAGCATGCGCACTATCTCGGCGCCCTTCTCGTAAACCGTCAGGGTGTAAAAGTTGGAGATCTCGATGAAGCTCTCCGGGCGCACCGGGTGGGCGGTGGGGCCGGCGTCCTCGGCGAACTGCATGGTGCGCAGCACGCTGACATCCTCGATGCGCTTGACCGGTGCGGAATTGACGTCGGCGGAGAAACTCTGGTCGCGGAACACGGTGAAGCCTTCCTTCAGCGCCAGCTGGAACCAGTCGCGGCAGGTGACCCGGTTGCCCGACCAGTTGTGGAAGTACTCGTGGGCGACGATACCCTCGACGCGCTGGAAGTTGGCATCGACGGTGGTCGCCGGATTGGCCAGCACCGCGGAGCTGTTGAAGATGTTGAGCCCCTTGTTCTCCATCGCGCCCATGTTGAAATCATTGACCGCGACGATCATGAACAGATCGAGGTCGTACTCGCGCCCATAGGCCTCTTCGTCCCACTTCATCGCACGCTTGAGCGCGCCCATCGCGAACTCGGTCTTGTCGAGGTTCTCCCGCTCGACCCAGATCTGGAGCGTCACTTGGCGGCCACTGACGGTGGTGAAGTGATCCTCGACCTTCTCGAGCGCGCCGGCGACCAAGGCGAACAGATAGCTCGGCTTGGGGAAGGGATCGCGCCAGGTAACGAAGTGCCGACCGTTGGGCAGCTCGCCCGACTCGGTCGGGTTGCCGTTGGACAAAAGCACCGGCAGGCGTTCGCGATCGCCGATCACCGTGGTGGTGAAGGTCGCCATCACATCGGGCCGATCGGGATAGTAGGTGATCCGACGAAAGCCCTCGGGCTCGCACTGGGTGCAGAACATCGAGCTCGAACGATACAACCCCTCGAGCGCGGTATTGGCGGCCGGGTCGATGATCACCTCGGTGGTCAGCTCGAAGCGCTCCGGCACCTTGGCGATCACCAGCCGCTCTGCGTCGAGGCGATACTCATCCTCGTCCAGCGGCTGGCCTTCGATCGCGATGTGGGTCAAGCGCAGCGCAGTGCCGAACAGCTCCAGCGGCAGCCCCGCCTCACGCTGTGGATGACGGCGCATCTTGAGCCGGGCGGAAACACGGGTCGCGTGATCGTCGAGATCGAACTTGAGCGCCACGTCATCGACCAGATAGGCCGGAGGAAGATAGTCCTTGAGATGAATCGCTTGAGGTTCGGCCATTGAAGGTTCCTGCGCTGCCTGAGAGTGTAGGTAGAGAGCGTATTCGACATCGGCGCACGATATCGGCTAACGACATTCGGCGCATCAGGCCCGCGCGCCCACATAGGACATCATAGGGGAAAAAGCGAGTAAAATCAGAGCGCCGTTGTCAGCCTGAACCCCTCACACCAAATCGTTCGCATTCTAAGCTCCTGCGTCCCTACCCCCTTCGACCTAATTGAAACTTATCCATTCGACGCCGAACCTGATCTTGGGCGCGGCATCGATTCGAGGACGAATCCTTCGCGCGGCCCCAGCTTTCAGAACGCGAACGCTGATCGACTCGCCCGCCATCGGATCATTCTGCGCCGGTTGTCATGCCTTACCACGTTTCCCTACTCGGAGCGCAGCTTTCATGCAGCCCAGCAGACAGCCCAGGAAAAAAGCCGACGATCTCGAAACCATCGCACGTCGCTCGGGAAGGCTACACCGCATGGCCGCCAGACTGCCGACCTACATGGCCGACCTGCGCGAGCGCCCGTCGTGGATCGCAATGTTCGTACTCGCGCGAATCATGCTGTTTCGCCGCCTGCACTGGCGCCGCGCGAGGCCTTATCGAGCGGCCGATACACCGAATCGCGCTAGCCTGTTCGAACGGGTCGAGCCGCAGCAAGTCGTGGAGCAGGTACGTACCCAGGGAATCCATGTCGGGCTGGTACTGCCGGAGGATATCTGCGCAGAAATCCTCGATTTCACCCGCCGGGAGACCTGCTTTGGCAATTTCGATCGCCGGCTGGAGCTCGACGCCACGCAGTACGCCGAAGCTGAAGTGCGCTTCGGTCGCGCCCTGCTCAGCGGTCACTACTTCGAGAAAGTGCTCGACTGCCCCGCGGCGATGCGCGTGCAGCGCGACCCGCTGCTCCACGAAGTCGCCGCGCGCTACCTGGGCGATCGGGCGCGCGTGGTCAGCACCCGGCTGTGGTGGAGCTTCCCGTCACAGCAAGCGTCCGACGCGGACAAGAACCTTGCCTCCCAGGATCGCTATCACTTCGACCTCGACGACTGGCGGATGATCAAGTTCTTCTTCTACGTAAGCGGTGTCGAACCGGACCAGGGGCCCCACGTCTATCTTCGCGGCAGCCACAAAAAGCGCAGCCTGCGCCACCAATTCAGCCCGCTGGTCGGCCACAGCGCCGATGAAGTCTACGCAGACTACGGCAAGGACAACGCCCTGACCCTGCTCGGCGGACCGGGCTACGGTTTTGCCGAGGACCCGTTCGGCTTCCATATGGGGACCGTGGCCCAGCGCGCGCCGCGACTGATGCTGGAGGTCGGCTTCGGCGTCTCGCCGCCCTCGCGTCGCCGCTTCCACGGCGAGCCGGTGATTCGCTGAGCCGTCGACCGCCCGTGCGACGTTGCAACGCCGGAATCCGATAGGCCGCGCTCAGTTGGCGTCACCCCGCTGATCGCGGCTCGGAGATGGACGGCTGAGGACGAACGCAGCCACCGCGACCAGCACTGCGAGCACCGCCCAGAACACCAGGTTGAAGCCGGTGTGCAGGTAGATGATCACAAGGCTCGAGCTCATCATCACCACCGTCAGGCACTTCGCCAGCGGCGATATCGCTCGCTCGCGCTCCCAGGCCTCGATCGCCGGGCCGGAGAACCGATTGGCACGAATCCAGCGCTCCAGGCGCCGCGAACCGCGGGATGCGCAGATCGCGGCGAGCAGGAAGAAGTCAGTGGCCGGCAGCAGCGGCAGGAAGATGCCAACCACGCCGATCGCGAAACACAGCACGGCGAGACCCACCCACATGGTCCTGGCCCAGCGACTGCGGCTGCGTCGAGGGCGCGGCGCATCCACCCCGATCGGCTGGTCTTCCGGCTCGCTGCCTGGTTTACCCCCCATTGACCCTCCCCCGACGCTGCATAGCGCTTTGGAATCCTGGAAATAACTCTTTTTCACTGTGAACTTCCGCGACGACGGCCTAAGGTGGCCGACACCCTGAACTCGGCTCCCGCCGCTGGAGCGAGGATGATAAACCATTTCATTAACGCAGCCTTGGGCTGACATTGATCGCACCATCGCGATCGAACTTTCGCGCGGAACTTGCCATGCTCTGGTCGCTGTTCACTTTGATCGCCGCATTCTCCCAAGCGCTGCGCAATGCCCAGCAGAAGCGCCTTAGCGGCGAAATCGATGCCCTCGGCGTCACCCTGGCCAGGTTTCTCTGGGCACCGCCGCTGGCATTCGGCTATCTCGGCTTGCTCTACGCCCTGGACCCTGCGCCACTGCCCGGTTTCAGCCTCGGCTTCATCCTTCCAGCCAGCGCAGGCGCCCTGGCCCAGATCATCGCCACCCTGCTGATGGTGCGGCTCTTCCAACGCCGCAGCTATACCGCAGGCGTCGGCCTGGCGAAGAGCGAGGCGCTGTTCGCCGCGCTCCTCGGAGTCGCCTTCTTCGCCGCCCAGCTCGGCGTGGTGGGCTGGCTCGGCGTCGCGTTCGGCGCAGTAGCGGTGTGGTTGCTCAAAGGGCGCAGTGCTCCGGGTGAGCTCGATCTCACCACGCTTGCGCTCGGGCTCGGCAGCGGGGTGTGTTTCGCCCTGACCACCCTGCTGGTACGCCAGGCCACGCTGACCCTGGACGCGCCATTCATGCAGGCCGCCGCTTGGGCGCTGGTATGGAACGTCTGCCTGCAAGTAGTGGTGCTGATGGCCTGGTTAGCGATCCGTTCACCCTCGACGATCGGCAAGCTGCTCGCACGCCCGCGTGCGGTGTTCGGCGTCTCCCTGAGCAGCTCGCTGGCATCGCTGTGCTGGTTCTCGGCACTGACGCTCCAGGACGCGGCGCTGGTCAAGACCCTGGGACAGGTGGAGGTGCTGTTCACCCTACTGCTCTCACGCCACTGGCTGCGCGAACGGGTGGGCGGCCGCGAGCGCCTCGGGCTTTTGCTGGTGGCACTCGGCGCGCTGCTGGTGCTATGGCCCTCGCTAGCCGCGCATATCTAAAGCGAACCGACGCCGCCGCGAGCCCCCTCCCGTTCGAGCAGTGGGGGCGCCAGTCGAGGGATCGAGCGGCGGCGGTGAGGCCGTGGTTCGACTGCCCTCATCCCTCGGACGCTTTCCATGAACCCCCTCCGAGTTCTCCTCGACAGGGGGATGATCAGGGGGGAGATTGGGCGGTCGTCATATCGTTCTTCCTCAACTTTCAGGCAGAAGCATTTTGAGCTTCAGTCTGGATAGGCGTCACGGAGAACCCGAGCTGCTTGGCGAGTCGACGCATGGAACGTTGTTTGGTTTCCAGCGCCTGTGCCTCGTAGTACTGGAGTCCGTGTTCGACATAGTCCAATCCTTTGACCATGACGCGCCAGAACAGCGCCGCGAGTTTGCGCGCCAGGGCGATATTGGCGATCAATCCACCTCGGCGACCCGCCATCCGACGGTAAAAACCGCCCAGCGCAATGTGTTTGCTGCGAGCGAGGCTGCGGGCCATGACGCAAAACAGGCGCCCAGCACGATTACGCCTGCGCTTGGCCGAGCGTTGGCGCTTACCGCTCTGATGACTCCCGGGGGCCAGCCCGGCCCAAGCGGTGAAGTGTTTCTCGGTCGGCCACTGGGTCAGGTCGGTTCCCACTTCACCTATGAGTTGCAGGACGCTGTAGTCCGTATGGGCGGGAAGCACGGTGAGATCATTGCCTCCACACAGAGCCACCAGCATCGGATGCAGGTCATCGATCTGGGGTGCATTGGCACCGCCTCGCTTGTGCGCCTTGGACGGCGGCGACGTCGGAGGATCGACGTCGATCGAACGGAGCACCGCTTCGATCTGTTGGTCGCAAGCCCTGATCAAACGCTGGTAGTGCTCCCAGCTTTCCAGCGCCTGGCGCAACGCAAACAGATGCTCCTCGGCCCAGGTCCCTTGCAGAGAGGCTTTGATCCGTTCGGCCTTCTGCTGGCGGATCTGCACGTCGCACAAAGCCAGCAGTCGCTCAGGATCGCGTTCACCCTCGAGCATCGACCGGATCACCGCCATGCCGCTGCGGCCCACCAGGTTGCTGATGACATCGTGCAATTTGATGTTCATCCGCTCCAAGGCCTTCTGCAGATGCTGCACATGCCCTGCGGCCAGCGTGATGTGGTCCTGACGCAGTCGCAGGTAATCCTGCAAGCGCCGGATCTCGGCTGGGGGCACGAAGCCTGCCCGCAAGAGTCCGTGCGCGTGCAACGTCGCTCCCCACTGGCAATCCTTCATATCCGTCTTGCGACCCGGCAGATTGCGGGTGTGCTTACCGTTGACCATCAGCACCTGTAGCTTCGCGGCTTCCAGCACGCTGTACAGAGGCAGCCAGTAAATCCCCGTGGCCTCCATGGCCACCGACTTCACCTTCTGCGACAACAGCCAGTCGCGTAGCTCATGCAGCTGTGCCGTGAACGTGCCGAAGACCTTCGGCTCCCCCCCGGCAATCGACACATACATCTGCTCGCTGCCGACATCCACGAAGGCTGCCAATGGATCCAATACCGGTAAGTGGGCCATCTCATAGCTCCTGGGAACGGGTCGATGGAGAAAGGGTTACCGCAAGCCCGGTCGTGTTCTGGGAAGACAAATCTTTCCAACGGGAAGCCAGGCTCACCATAATGCGCAGCAGCCCACGACCAGAGCCATTCTCACCACCGGGCACCCGGCACCAAAAGACATGCGGCCACGCTGCTTGCGGCAACACAGCCATGCTACTCGGGTTCAAGGTCCATGCGCAGTGCCATCGCGATGGCACAGGAGGCTCACCACGAGCGGTTCCTTCCACTGCCCTCATCCCTCGGGCGCTCACCGCGAACGGGCAGGCATCAGGTTCGGCGCCCTTTCCCCACCCGTTCGTCCCGAGCGGCGCCCACGCGCCAAGATCGAGCACCCGCTCAGCGATGGGGGCGCCAGTCGAGGGATCGTGCGGCGGCGATGAGAAATGGGGTCGGCGAAACGCGAACGCTCTCGCGGGGAGTGCTTAGTCCAGGGGTGCCGGCAGCGGCTTCGACATTCGCCATGCCGCACAGCCGTCGCTGTAGTAGTCATCGATCCAGTGCAGGGTGCGGTATCCCATACGGCGGTAAAGACCCAGCGCTCGGCGGTTGTCGGCGCGAACCTCCAGCACCAGTTCGCTGGCGCCGTGCTCGAGCGCGCGGCGTTCGAGTTCGACCAGCAGTCGACGTCCCTGGCCGCTGCCGCGCATGGCCGGATGCACGCAGAGCGAGTAGAGACGAGCCCTGTGGCTGTTGCTGCGCAACAGCAGGGTGCCATAGGCGAGGATGCGCTGCGGCGGTGCGCATGTGCCGGCGACGTCCTCGAGCACGACGGTCACGGCGCGGGCGCGGCTGAGCAGATAGCGCAGCTGGCGGCGATTGAAGCGATCGCCGTCGAAGCTGTCGAACTCCAGCTCCTCGAGTTCGTCGAGGTCATCGGGGTGCGCGGTACGCAGTTCGAGCACTACGCTGGCGGTGGCGTCGGTCATTGGGGGTCCGTGGCTCCAGGGCGACGGACGCCATGATGGCGAGCGCTTGTCCCTGGCGCAAGGCTAGCGCATGCTGGGCTCCTCGCGCACCGCCTCTATACGGGATCAGCACCATGTCACGCTTGCGCATCGTCGTCGATCGGATCAGCGATTGGCGCCCTTTCTATCCCAGCGACGATGTCATCACCGCGCGGGACTTCCTCGCCCTGGATGCCTCCGACAAAGCCACCCATGTGATCAACCTGTGCGGCGAGCTCGGCTATCTCGGCACCGGCTACTACGTCTCGCTGCTCGCCCAAGCCCGCGGCCAGCGAGTCCAGCCCAGCGTCGAGACGCTCAACCAGCTGTCGCGCAAGGCGCTGACCCACCTGGAGCTCGACGGACTCGACGCGGTGATCGCCGAACAAGCCAAACGCGGCCTGCTGGAAGGCGACCAGCTGCGCCTGCGGCTGTTCTTCGGCGACAGCGGCCTGCCCGGCCTCGAGCGGCTCGGCCGCTGGCTGTTCGAGCGGATGCCGGCACCGATCCTCGAAGCGCGCCTGGGGCGACGCGGCGAAGGCTGGCGGCTCGAACGGCTCAAGCCGCTGCCGCTCGAGGCCCTGCGCGAAAACGAAGAGGAGCGCTTCGCCCGTGCGCTCAATCGACATTCGCGCCAGGTCTGGCGTACTCCGGCGGCACGCAGGCGTTACCGCTTCGACCTGGCGATGCTGGTCGACCCGGGCGAGACCCTGCCCCCGAGCAATCGCGCGGCGATCAAGCAGTTCATCCGCGCTGGCCGGCGGCTCGGCATCGACGTCAGTCTGATCACCCGCAAGGATGAGGGGCGCCTGGCCGAGTTCGACGCGCTGTTCATCCGTGAGACCACCAATCTCGACCATCACACCTACCGCATGGCCAAACGTGCCGAGCACGAAGGGCTGGTGGTGATCGACGACCCGCGTTCGATCCTGCGCTGTACCAACAAGGTCTATCTCCATGCCCTGCTCGGCACCCACGACATACCGGCCCCCCGCGGCCGCCTGCTGCACCGCGGCGATCTCCCCGCGCTGCGCCGGCTGGCGGCGACTTTAAGCTATCCCCAGGTGCTCAAGGTACCGGACGGGGCCTTCTCTCGCGGCGTGGTCAAGATCGAATCCAGCGAGCAGCTGGTGCGCGAGGCGAGCACGTTGTTCGAGGACTCCGCGCTGCTGCTGCTGCAGGAATGGATGCCCACCGAGTACGACTGGCGCATCGGCGTACTCGACGGCAAGGTGCTGTTCGCCAGCCGCTACTACATGGCGCGTGGCCACTGGCAGATCTACGACCACAGCAAGGGCAAGGTACGCAGCGGCGGCTTCGACACCATCGACCCGGCCAGCGTGCCGGCCAAGGTGATCAAGGCGGCGCTCAGGGCCACCCGACTGATCGGCGATGGTCTCTACGGCGTGGACTTGAAGCAAAGCGAAGAGCGGGTGGTGGTGATCGAGGTCAACGACAACCCCAATATCGATGCCGGTGTGGAGGACGTGTTTCTAGGCGGCGAGATCTACACCCGAGTGATGAAGGTGTTCCTCGAGCGGATGGAAGCGCGGCGGCGCGCACTGGCGCCAGCGCAGTCAGGCGCGAATTCGGGCGGCTGACCGCCGCTCGAGCTCGGTCACTCCCGCCACTTGATCCGCTCGGCCTCGGGTTCGCCGCCACGCTCGTCATCGCGATGCTTGGTGCGGTCCAGGTAGCCGGTACGCTGCTGCTCGGGAACCTGGTGCTCGCGCTCGTACTTGATCATCGCCTCGAGACAAAGCGCCAGCTGCTCGCGGCTAAGCATCCGCCCATCGGGCCATTTGCGCAGCTCCACCGCGCGCCTGAGATTGTGATAGATCTCCGGGCTCATCTGCTGCGCCATCTTGTCGAAGGTCATCTCGCTCATCGTCATCTCCTAGAAATCACTCACCGGGCCACAGCCCGCGCATGAACCGCCAGCGCCGCGGCAAGGCCTGCTAGCAAGCCTCCGAGATGGGCCTCGTTGGCCACGTTGCCGAAGCCGATCCAGACCGCCAGCGGAGTCATGCACAGTACCAGCCAGCCCAGCATGAACAGCATCAGCATCTGGGGCAGATGATAGCCGCTCGCCGGGGCCTGGCGCGCGCGCAGCCAGACGTAGCCGAGCAGCCCATAGACGACCCCGGACATGCCACCGAACAACAAGCCTCCTGCGGCGTACTGGGCGAGGTTGCCGACCAGCGCGGTGATCGCGACCAGTAGCGCCAGCGCCAGCGTACCGCCGCGCAGCTCGATCTGACGGCCGAAGTACCAGACCCACATCAGGTTGAACACCAGGTGACTCACACCGAAATGCATCAGTGCGGGGGTGAACAGGCGCCAAAGCTGGCCGCTGGCCAGCGTCGCGCCGAGCCCAGCGCTGCCGACACCGCTGGCGGAAAAGGTCAGCGGCGCGATCGCCAGCGCCTCGACCATCATCAGTTGAAGGCCCTGCATCAGCAGGAAGATCACCACGCAGACCGCCACCAGCGCCGTGGTGAGCGGCGCGCTCGAAAGCGTCGCAACGGCTCTGCCGCCGCCCCGTGCGGCCTTCGGGGGAACCGCCACGTCGAGGCGCTCGCCGGCCTGCCAGCGCTCGGCCAGCTCGCGCGCCTCAGCGAGGCGAGTGGCATCGGTGAGCACGATCCACTGGCCCTCCCCATCCTCGCGATAGTAATGGTTGATCCTCGCCGACCACAGCGCGCGGCGCAGCGGCGCGAGGTCGAGCCGGGGAGGGAAACGCATCACGGGTGGTGGCATTGGCGGGGTCCTGACGGTGCGAGACGAAAAGCGCTTGCATGGTAACCGATCGGCATCCACGGCGAGAACCGGGGAGCGCAGGAGTGTCGCGGACAAAAAGAAACCCGGTGGGAGAACCGACCGGGCTAGAGCAAGGGATCATTCAAGGGAACACTTACTCTGACGGCGGCCCACGGAGAAAGTTCACCGGTGACAAAAAAAAATCAAATCAACCTCGGGCGGCGTCGATCCAGACCAGGCGATCGGCGTCGAGCCGGCGCTCGCCATCGAAGCGATAGGCCACCAAGGCGCCGCCATTCACTGCGCTGTAATCGAGACAGGCCAGGTTCGCCGCGATCAGCGCCGGCACGCCGCGGCACCAGTAATGGCCGACGAACAGCGGCGGCTGATCATCGCCATAGGAAACCAGCCGACGCTTGGCGCTCTCATCCAGCGGTCGACGCTCGAGATCGTCTGGCAGCGGGTCCGGCTGGAACACCACGTCGCCGTAGCGCTCGGGGCCCGGAATCCAGAAGCTGGTGCGAAAACTGTGTCGCTCGATGCCATCGTGCGAGGTGATCGTACGCGCTCCCGGCAGGCGCAGCTGCGGCCCGCGGGTCAGCCGATCGAACAGCTGGTGGAAGAAGCTCTGCGGGTCGCTCGCCCGTTCGAGCATCATGTGGTCGATCCGGCCATCGGGGTGGCTGGCGAGGAAAGGCTGCACCAGCGACGGATCCCAGCAGGCATGGACGGCGCGAAAGCGCTCTCCCTCGACGCACAGCGGTCGCTCGAGCATCCACCCCAGCGTGTCTCGCCACTGCGCTTCATGACCGCTGTACTGCTCGAGGGTAGCCTTGTGCACCCGCGGCACCCGGGCGCCGCCGGGGTGGAGAAACGCACGCAGCGCACTGATCTCGTGGTTGCCGAGCAGCGCCTCCGCGCTGCCGGCCGCGACCATCTCCCGCACCAGCTCCACCGTCTCGCGAATCTCCGGCCCGCGATCGATCAGATCACCGAGGAACAGCGCGCGACGATGCGCATGCCGCCATACGCCATCGCGTCCACGGTGGTAGTCGAGTCGTTCGAGCAGTCGCTCGAGCAGGCTGGCGCAGCCGTGCACGTCGCCGATCAGATCGACCCCGCCGCCCTGCGCCACCGCGATGTTCATTGCCCGTTGTTGCTCCAGCCAAGCTTGCTGCGACAGCTCTCGTAGTAGCTGTGCCCAAGTGGGTGAAGCAACTTGAGCCGCTCGGGCTTGCGCCTGATCCTCAGCACGTCGCCCGCATGGGTCAGCAGCTGGGTCTGGCCGTCGCAGCTGAGCAGTGGTTGCTGGTCGAGCTTGCCGCATACGTGAAGCCGGATCTCGCTGTCGGCCGGGACCACCAGCGGCCGGCTCGACAGCGTATGCGGGAACATCGGTACCAGCACCACCGCATCGAGCTTCGGATGCAGGATCGGACCACCGGCGGACAAGGCATAGGCGGTGGAGCCGGTGGGCGTTGCGATGATGATGCCGTCGGAGCGCTGGCGATAGACGAACAGGTCGTCGATGTAGAGGTCGAACTCGATCATCCGCGCAACCTGCCCGGGGTGGACCACCACGTCGTTGAGCGCATGGGCGCGAGCCACCGAGACGCCTTCGCGTTCGACCGTCGAGTCGAGCAGAAAGCGCTCCTCGAGCTCGAAGTGTCCGCTGAGCAGCTCGGCGAGCTTGAGCTCCATGTCGTCGGGAGAAATGTCGGTGAGAAAGCCGACTCGCCCTTGGTTGACGCCAACCACCGGCGTGCCGCTGGTGCACAGGCTACGAGCGGCGCCGAGCATGCTGCCATCGCCGCCGACCACGATCGCCAGGTCACAGTTCGCTCCCAGCGTGGCCAGGCCGGCGCGCATGATATGCTGATTGGGCACCGCCTCGTCGGCTGCGGCATCGATGTATTCGACGCCCTCCTCGAGCACGACCCGATGACCGCGAGCGAGCAAGAAGCGCAGCAGCCGGCGCAGGGTTTCGTCGGTGTAGCGGCTGCCTGGACGGCCGATCAGGCCGACCGTTCTGAATTGGGCCATGGAAGCTTTCCACTGATGGTTCGAGGGCGTGGCGATGCGGGCCATTATGCTGACTGCTGCTCACCGGGAGCAAACCGGATGACGTTGCCCTGCGATCTGAGATTACCCGCCAGCGCGCACGCGGACCTCGCCTGGCTGCTCGATGCCCCGCCGCTGGCCCAGCCCGAGGGCACCCGCTACCCTGCGCTGGACGCGCTCGGCGTGCTCGACCCGAGCTGGCGCCGCGGCCGCGCCGAGGAGGAGCCGCCCTTCGCCGCCTGGCTCGACGAGCGTCCGAGCCGGCGGCTGGGCGAGTACGTCGAACGGCTGTGGCAGTGGCTGATCGCACGCGCCCCCAACGCCGAGCTTATCGCCGCCAACCAAGTGCTGCGCGTCGACCAGCGCACCCTCGGCGAACTCGATTTGCTCTATCGGCGCCGCGACGCCCCCCACCGGCTGATTCACCTCGAACTGGCGATCAAGTTCTATCTTGGCCTCGAACCCGGCCCCGGCGCGCCCGATTCAGCCCGGCGCTGGATCGGCACCGATGGCCGCGACAGCCTCGAGATCAAGCTTCGCCATCTCACCGAGCAGCAGACCCGGCTGCTCGACACCCCGCTCGCCCGCGCCGCGCTGGACCAGCGGCTGGGTGCCGCGTTGGCGGCTGAAACCGCAGGGCCGATCGAGCGCCAGTGCGCGATGCTCGGCGTGCTCTTCCATCCCTGGCCCGACGCACTGCCCGCCCCCCGCGACGCCAAGCCCGGGCATCTCGTCGGACGCTGGCTGCACTGGAACCAATGGCCTGCGTTTCGTGCACGCTGTGCACCCGCGTATGGATTTCGTCTCGGCATGCCCCACGCACTGCATCCACCGCGCGACGCCAAGCTGCAACCGATCGATGCAATCGAACGCCAGCTCGCAGGGCACTTCGACCAGAGCGAGGGCCCCCGGCCGCTGCGGCTTGCCCTGTTCGACCCGGACGGCGAGCCGCTGATGCCGACGATCGTCACCGCCCAGCGCTGGCCGCTGCGCGTGCCGCTGTGACCCTCAAGCGATCGCCAAGCGGCGGCGCCTGCGGGTCCACCACAGGTTGAGCCACAGCGCGAAGCCGATCACCAACGCAGAGAGGGTCAGCCTCAGCACGTCCGCATCCCGGTTCCAGATCAGCACATTGACCGCCAGGCCCGCGGGCTTCAACGCCTCGTTCATGATCGCAAGCGTACCGGCATCGACGCGACGCGCGCCCTCGTTCCAGAAGAAGTAGCCCAGGCCGGAAGCGATCAGACCGAGCCACAGCAGCACGCTCCACTGCACCGCCGTCGTCGCCGGTCGCGAAGCGTCACCGAAGAGCACGAAAGCAGGCACCACCAGGATCGCGGCGCCGACGTAGAACCAGCCGAACTGATGCAACGCGGAGAGCTTGGTACCATCGACGGCGGCGAGCCCGGGCAGGCGCCGATAGGCGACCTGGCCGAGCGCGAAACAAAGATTCGAGGCCTGGACCATCCAGAACCCTCGCCAGAAGCCCGGCTCCACGCCCGGATGGCTGATCAACAGCGCACCGACCACCGCAATCGCGGCGGTGCCCAGGTAGAATGGCGAGAACCGCTTGGCCAGCGCGTCGTCGATCAGGGTCACGTAGATCGGCGTCAGGATGGTGAAGAGCAGCACCTCGGGCACGCTGAGCAGTTCGAAGGATTGATAGTAGAAGATGTACATCGCACCGATCTGCACCGCGCCGACCGCCATCAGACCGCACGCCGTACGCGGCGCGATGCGCCGCGGTCGCAGCAGCGGCAGGAACAGCAGCAGCGCGAGCAGGATGCGCACCAGCACCGAGAAGTAGCTATCCACCTGCCCTGAGAGATAAACGCCAATCAGGCTGAATGAGAACGACCACAAGAGCGTGACGCCCAGCAAGTAACCCATCGAGTGGTAAACCTTTTTGGAAATCTAAAGTTGACGACGATTATACGCCTTGGCGAGCGCATCAATGCAATCACCCGAATGGAATTCACCGCCCGCCCCCTGCCCGGCTCGAAGACCGGTTGGAACGGACGTGGCGAAGGCCGGGTCACCACCCATTCAGTCCTGGAGGGCGCCCGCCGAGTAGTGAGGCTCGACGAAGCCGGCGAGTTCTTCAGCGAGCAGCACCCTCGCCCGGTGGCATTTCGCAATCGTTATCGACTGACGTGGTTCGATGACCGCCTGCGGCTGCACCATGAACGCCGCGGTGAGGCCAACGCGGTATGGCTGTTCGACCTGGTGGAGCACGACGATGGCACCGATTCGCTCCACAGCGAACAGCCCCATCCCTGCGGCAGCGACAGCTACAGTGCAACGCTGACCCTGACCCCGAGCGGCTTCTCGTTGAGCTGGAAGATCGAAGGGCCGCGCAAGAACGAGTGCCTGTCGTACCGCTACAGCTGAGCGCACCATCCCATGTCTCCAGATCCGCTTCGCTCGCTCAGGATGCTCGGAAATATCTCGAACCACGGCCTTGCCGCCGCCGCGCGATCCCTCGACTGGCGCCCCCATTGCCGAGCCAGCACCCGGTCTTGGCGCGTACAGGCGCCGCTCGGGACGAACGGGCGGGGGTATGGTGCCGAGCCAGAACCCACCCCGCTGGTGCGCTGGTGGTGAGAAGTGAGGGACGAGCCACCCGGGCCGTTCGTGCCCTTCGACTCGCTTCGCTCGCTCAGGATGCTCGGAAATATCTCAAACCACGGCCTTGCCGCCGCCGCGCGATCCCTCGACTGGCGCCCCCATTGCCGAGCCAGCACCCGGCCTTGGCGCGTACAGGCACCGCTCGGGACGAACGGGCGGGGGTATCCGAGCCAGAACCCACCCCGCTGGTGCGCTGGTGGTGAGGAGTGAGGGACGAGCCACCCGGGCCGTTCGTGCTCTTCGACTCGCTTCGCTCGCTCAGGATGCTCGGAAATATCTCGAACCACGGCCTTGCCGCCGCCGCGCGATCCCTCGACTGGCGCCCCCATTGCCGAGCCGGCACCCGGCCTTGGCGCGTACAGGCGCCGCTCGGGACGAACGGGCGGGGGTATCCGAGCCAGAACCCACCCCGCTGGTGCGCTGGTGGTGAGGAGTGAGGGACGAGCCGCCCGGGCCGTTCGTGCCCTTCGACTCGCTTCGCTCGCTCAGGATGCTCGGAAATATCTCGAACCACGGCCTCATCGCCGCCGCGCGATCCCTCGACTGGCGCCCCCATTGCCGAGCCAGCACCCGGCCTTGGCGCGTACAGGCGCCGCTCGGGACGAACGGGTTCATTGGTCCGTTCGTGGTGAGCCGGCGAGGGACGAGCCGAGTCGAACCACGGCCTTGCCACCACCGCGCGATCTCTCGATGCCAGTTCCTCGCCCTCGGGGCGAACGCTTCTGGCGGCTCAACCCAGTGCGATCACCCAGTCTTCGCCAAGCACTCCTTGGCGCTGGCTCTGACGGGTGATCAGCACCGGCTCCGGCGCGTGGACATGGAGATACTCCCCCGGCCTGCCGGTTACGCGGATCAACACTTCGACATCGCCCTTCTGCCGACGCAGCACCTCGAGATGCTCGATCAGCTCGGAGGTTTTCATCTGGATTCTCCATCTCGGCCCGCTCGGGCTCGATCATCACTGACCGAGATGACACCAAGATGATGCCGGGGCGATGAATCGCCCCTGGCCGGATCCGCTCCGCGGTGAGCGCCACTGGCGTACGTGGTCATTCACCGCCTGAGGGGATACTCCAGCGTGAACTCCCGCACCGTCTTGCGCTCCACGTACGGCGCCGATTCCCTATCGAATATGCCGAAGTGGGCGGAGTCGAGATGCGCCTGGAATGCCGCAGCGTCCCTATAGACTTCGTAGAGACAGATGCGCTGCGGATCGGACTGATCGGTAAGGACATCGAAGACCTCGCATCCCGCTTCCTTCTCGAGCGACGCTCGGGCGTTGGCCAGCATCAGCGGCATGAAGTCGTTCCTGCCGCCGGGCTTGAGCTTGAAGTCCACCGTGATGATGTAGCGACTCATGGAATGTCCGTGCCTCCTAGGTGGGTGCATGCGGCCGAGCGGGTCACGCGCGCTGAGCGGCAAGTTCCGCCAGTACTGCGCGAGTAATCGCGAGCGTGCCATCCTCGCCGCCGAACTCCACCGGGCGAATCCGCTCGGCATAGGCGCTATCCACCGCCGCGTGCAAGGCGTCGCTGGCGTCGGCGAGACAAGCGATGGAGTGCCGCTGCGCCAGCCAGTCCAGCATCATCGCGGTGGAAAGCAGCATCGCCGTGGGGTTGGCGATACCCTTGCCGGCGATGTCGGGGGCGCTGCCGTGGGCGGGTTGGAACAGAGCGTGCTGGTCGCCGATCTCGGCGCACGGCGCCAGCCCCATACCGCCGACGAGACCGCCGCCCAGATCGGAGATGATGTCGCCGAACATGTTCTCCATCACCAGCACATCATAGGCCCAGGGCTTGCGGATCAGGTCCAGCGCGATGGCGTCGATGTAGGCGCGGTCGGCGGCTACCGTGGGAAAGTCCGAGGCGCGCTCGTCGAAGATCTTCCTGAAAAACGCCATCGCGACGAAGACGTTCGATTTGTCGACGCAGGTGACGCCGCCAGGCCGCCCGCGCCTTTGCTGGCGTCGTTCGGCCAGGCGGAAGGCGAAGTCGAATAGCCGCTCGCTGGTGGCGCGGGTGATCCGCAGGGTTTCCTCTGCCACCTGGTCGTGTTCGACGACGCCCTTCCCGCGCGAGTAGAAAAGCCCCTCCGTCGATTCACGGATGATCACGAGATCGATCTCATCCGACCTCGGGTCGGCGAGGACGCGCGGCGTATTCGGCAGTCGCCTGACCGGGCGCACGCCGGCATAGAGGCCGAACTCCCGACGCATCTCGAGGTGGGGGGCGATCTCCGTGCCGTCGGGATAGCGCACGTCCGGCAGCCCCATCGCACCGAACAGGATGGCATCCGCGCGGCGAGCGGCTTCGAAGCTCTCATCGGACAGCGCGGTGCCGGTCTGCGCATAGTGCAGGGCACCGCCTGCGTGGGTATGCTTGCGCAGTCGAAATCCGAAGCGCGCCTCCAACTGCTCGAGCACCGCGAGCGCGCTGTCCATGACCTCAATGCCGATGCCGTCTCCCGGCATCACGACGATATCGAGTTGGTTCATTTTCATCGCTCCTGTCGGCTTTTCAGCAGCTCGGCCCGGTGACCGGGCGCACGTGCGCGAATCTTGGATTGGCCCGAAACACCTCGGCTCGCTCGCCGCCGGCGCGCAGCTCATCGCCGATCACCCGCTCTATGCGCAGGAGCTCCTCGGCGTCTTCGACCACACTGGCGATCATTTGCTGCGGCACGACGACGACGCCGTCACCATCGCCCAGGATGTAGTCGCCCGGCGCAACCTGGACCAGGCCACCGCCGCTGCCCGGCAGGGTCACCGGGATACCAGCGGCCACCGCGCGCCAGCGCCTGGCGCCGTTGACCGGAGTGAGCGCGCTCTGCACGCAGGGCAGCCCGAGTGCCCGGATCTCCTCGGCGTCACGAATCGCCCCATCCGTCACCACTGCCTGACAGCCCGCGCGCTGGAGGCTGTAGGCGACGAAGCCACCGAGCAGCGCGCCGGTTCTGTAACCGCCGGATGCGATCACCAGGATCGATCCAGGGAAGGTGATGCTTTCCATCGTCTCGACAGGGAGCGCCGGCGACACGGTCCGGGCATTGAGGATCGGCTCGCCGCGCAGGGTCGCGGCCCGCCCGGCGAAGCGCTTGCCCGGCGAGAGCGCGAACAGCTCGGCCGAAAGAGCGTGGCAGGGGATCCCGGCTTCATCGAGCACGTCGCTGACCTGCCCTGACTCCAGCTTGGCCAAACGGCCGAGCCACTGATCGTTTCGTTCGGTCATGTCCGGGCCTCCAGTTGATCGATCAGGTCGGCGTCACTGCCAAGCGTCCCTGCGAGGCTTACCACCTCATCCACCACCGACCGGCCGATCGGGATGCCCTCCTCCCTGTGCTTGATTTCCTTGCGATCCTCGATCTCGCCGGGCATCAGTATCTCCTCGGTGCCGGGAGCGAGCGTCGAGGCCTTCATGATCCCGATGTATTCATCCATCCTCTGCTTGAACATGCCGATATCGATGAATGCACCGATGTCGATCGCGATGACGAAATGCCCGTTGCGCTGCGGCGCATCGAGATCGTCATAGAGATTGGTGAGCTCCTGGCCGAACTTCCCACCGGTCAGCAGCCCGGAAAGGATTTCGCAGGCCAGGATCAGCCCCCATCCCTTGTGTCCACCGATCGGCAGGATCCAGCCGCCCTTCTTCACCCAGTTGGGATCGTTGGTAGGATTCCCATCGCGATCGACCAGCCAGCCGTCCGGCAGGGTCATGCCCTTTTCGGCGTAGTAAAGGATCTTGCCGCGCGATGACATGCCAAGCGCCGCATCGAGAATGATCGGACGCGCCTTTTCGGTCGGCACACCGATCGCGATCGGCAACGGGCCCGTCAGCATGGTCTTGCCGCCCCAGACGGGCATGATCGGTGAGCCGTTGGTCGTCGCGATACCGATCATGTCGGCTGCGATCGCCCGCTTCACGTAGTAGGCGTTTTCGCCGTTGTGATTGGAGTTGCGAATGCCCACCGCGGCGATGCCGGTGCGTTTCGCCTTGTCGATCGCCAGATCCATCGCGCTCGAGGTCAGTACCGCCCCCAGCCCCTCCTCGCCATCGATCAGCGCGGTCGCAGGCGTTTCGCTGACCACTCGTCCCCGCGAGCCAGGCTTGAATCCCCCCCGCTGCAGCCGCTCGATGTACACCGGTAGGCGCATGACGCCGTGTGAATTCATCCCGCGGACATCGGCCGATACCAGGGAGTCCGCGACGATCCTCGCATCCTCGACCGCCACCCCCACCCGGGTCAGCATGTCGGCGACCAGCGTTTCAAGCTTGGCGGCGTCGATCAGATAAGTCCCGTCATCTCGAATTTTCATCGTGCTTTTACTCCTCATTGAGGATTGGTATGAGGCAGGGCCTCGCTAGCCAAGCACCAGCCTTGGCAACCACAGCGACAGGTCCGGCCAGACGGTGATCAGCAGAACCACACCGATTCCAGCGAGCAAAAATGGGAAGGAGGCGACAGCGCCCCGCTCGAGCGGCACGTTTCCGATCTTGCAGGCCAGCGCCAAAACGATGCCGACCGGCGGGGTGAGCAGGCCAAGACAAAGGTTGGCCGTGACGATCACGCCGAAGTGCACAGGGTCAATGCCGATCTGCTGGGAGACGGGGAAGAGGATCGGCAGCACCATGATCTTCGCCGCGTTGACCTCCATGAACGTGCCCAGGAGCAGCAGTACGAGGTTGACCAGCATGAGAAACGCCAGCGGAGTGTCCGCCACGGAGAGGATCCAGGTGGCTATCGCCTCCGGGGTTCGGGTATGGGCCAGGATCCAAGCGAACAGCCCCGCCGCCCCGATGATGATCATCACCACCGCGGTCGACTGCACGGTACTGCGAACGCTTTCGAGAAAAGTGCTCAGGTTCATCGAGCGGTATATCAGGCCAACCCCCATGGCGTAGAGCACGGCGATGGCCGCGGCTTCCGTCACCGTGAAGATGCCCATGCGGATACCGAACAGGATGAATACCGGCAGCAACAGCGCCAGGCTCGCCGCGCGCGCGGTGACGACGACCTCCTTCAGCGGCGCGGGCGGAAGTACCGGCATTTCCTCGCGATGGGCCTTCCAGATCACCACCGCCAGCATCGCCGCGGCCCATAGCAGCGAGGGTATGATCGCCGCCATGAACAGCCGGATGATGGAGGTATCGGTGATGAACCCGTAGAGGATCCAGGCGATCGACGGCGGAATCATCGGCGAGAGGGGCGCCGACGCCGCGGTCACCGCAACGGAGAACGCGGGCGTATAGCCCGAGCGGACCATGGCGGGGATGAACGTCCTGCCGAGTGCGCTGGTATCGGCGACGGCCGACCCGGAGATGCCGCCGAAAAGCACCGATGAGAGGACGTTGGACATCGCCAGGCCGCCGCGAAACCGGCCGACTACGGCATTAGCGAAACGCACCAGGCGATCGGCCAACCCTCCCTGGCTGATGAGTGCGCCGGTGAAGAGGAAGAAGGGGATCGCAAGCAGCGAAAAGCTGTCCATCCCGGAGAATATGCGCTGGGGAATGATCAGCGGATTGACGCTGCCACCGAATAAGATGGTCAGCATGCTGCCCGAGAGCAAAGCGAACCCGACGGGTACGCCGATCAACAGCAGGATGGTGAAAGAGACCGCGAGAATGACGAGCATCGTTGCTGCCTCAGCGAGCGGCACGGCGGCCGAGAATGAATAGGGCGATCAGCAAAGAACCGATCGGGATGGCGGCATATGCCCAGCTCATCTGCACGTTGAGGCCCGTCGAGACCCGACGCGCCCCGGAGACGGCAAAACCATATCCGTAAAAGGCGAGCGCGCCGGACATGCATACGACGATGCTGTCGCGGATGAATTCGATCAGCCGTTGCAGCGGCAGGGGCAGCAGATCGACGAGAACCGTCACCGAGATATGGCCGCCGTGTTCGAGGACGTAGGCGCTGCCGAGCATGGTGACCCAGACCAGCAGGAATCGAGCGAGCTCTTCCGACCAGATCGTCGGCGCTCCGAGGACATAGCGGGCGAAGACCTGCCAGACGATGGAGGCGACCATGATCAGGAACAAAGCGATCAGGATCTTGTCGAGACTTCGCTCGACAAGAGAGAGTAAGTAATTCATGCGAGATACCCCTATGGGGACAGGACGGCAGTCGAATGGCCGCCTGATCGTTTATGGGTCAGATGCGACCTACGTCCTGGAATTTATCTATCCACTCCTGCATGTCTTGCGGAAACTGATCCTTCATCGGCTCCAGTTTTACCTGGAATTCCTCCACGTCCGGGCGAATGATGGTAACACCATGCTGCTGCAGATTTTCTTCGTATCCCTCCAACAGGATGAGCAACTGCTCGCTGCCCCATTGCATTGCCTTTTCCCCCTCCTCGACCAGCACCCGCTGTACATCATCCGGCAAACTTCGGAAGTAGGCAGCATCGAAAATGAAGGTGTAATAGGCATTCACATGCCCGGTGGTGATGACATAGGGAACGGCTTCGTAATATCGTGAACGTACTTGTGCCTCCAGCGGATTCTCGGCGGCATCGATGATCCCTTGCTGGAGCGCGGTATAGACATCGAGGCTCGGCATCGGTGTCGGGCTTGCGCCAAGCGTTTCCCAGGTCGCACGAAATATCCGCTGGTTGGGGACTCGGATCTTCAATCCGACGAGATCTTCGGGTGTGCGCACTTCCCGGTTGGCGGCCAGCTCCCGCGGGCCTCTATAGCCTGCCCCGACGAGCTTGAAGCCGGCACGCTTCTCGAGTTCGTCGTGGAACTGCTGGCCGACACCGCCCTCCACCATGACCTGCGTGAAGTGCTCATAATCGCGAATCAAGTAAGGATAGGAGCCAAGGCTCGCCAAAGGTTCGTAGCCATCCAGGTTGCCGACTTCCTGGATGACGATGTGCGTGGTACCGAACTGCAGCGCCTCGATGGTGTCCTCGGCGCTGCCGAGTGCGCCCGAGTAAGACATCCTGATCTGGACATCATTATCGGTACGCTGTGCAACGGCTTCGGCGAATCGATCTCCGACCTTGGCCCATAGATTGTCCTGAGGAGCAATCGTTGCGGCCTCCAGTCGATAGGTCTGGGCGGATGCTGGTTGCACGGCAATAATGGCCACGGTCGCAAGCGAAGCGATATAGAAATGGCGCAGAATACCCATTTGGTAGATCCTCCCAAATGTGATTGATGGTGCCTGCCAAATGCTCCATGAGGTCTGTGTTATGACATGCGCTAACATAGCGAGTATATTAGCGTTTAGTACTGTCCTTTCCTTTCAATAGCCATGCGGAGCTGGGAATGACCAATGGGAAGTCTCGTCGGACCAGGATGGCGGCCAAGCAGGCGAGCATGGCCGATGTAGCGGATCGTGCCGGCGTATCGATGATCACAGTGTCACGCATGTTGAGGGAGCCCTCCCGCGTGGCGCCGGAAACCAGAAGGCGTATCGAGCAGGCGATGGCCGAGGTTGGCTACGTGCCAAACCTGGTGGCCGGTGGCCTTGCCGCGACACGAACGCGGATCGTCGCGGCGATCGTGCCCTACATCCAGCACGGCGTTTTCGCCGATGCGGTGCAGGGATTGACCGATGGTCTCAGACAGGCGGGATACTGCGTGCTGCTCGGCAGTTCAGGGGGGGTCGCGAAGGAGGAGGAGACGATCATCCGAACGCTGCTCGGCCATCGCCCGGCGGGCCTGGTCATCCAGGGGGCCAATCATACCGATGCCACGCGCGCGCTACTGGTCAAGGCGAACATCCCGATCGTCGAGATGGGCACACTCACCGACACCCCCGTCGACATGTGCGTCGGCTACTCGAACCGTGAGGCCGCCTGCGGCGCGGTGGGCCATATGATTGCCACCGGCTGCCGCAGGATCGGGCTGGTGGTCGCGCCGATCGCCAGCAATGACCGTCATTCGCAACGCCTGATGGGCTATGTCGATGCCTTGGAACGGGTCGGTATCACGCATGATTCCTCGCTGGTAGCGACCGCGCGCGGATTCAATTTCAACGATGGGTGCACAGCGGTAGCATCGCTCTTGGATCGCCATCCAGACCTCGACGGACTGTTCTGTGCCTCCGATATCTGGGCGATGTCGGCACTCGCCGAGTGCCGCAAAAGAGGCATCCAGGTACCGGCGGAGCTGTCCGTCTGCGGCTTCAACGACCAAGAGTTCTCCAGCGAGCTTTCCCCTCCTCTGACCACGGTGCGCGTGCCACGCCTGGAGATCGGCGCGCACGCGGCGGAGTTGATCATCGCAAGGCTCAGCAACCAGCCGATTGCGGCCAGGAAGACGGATGTCGGTTTCGAACTGGTGCTGCGGGAAAGCACTCTACCGGCGTCCTGATCCAGCTCTCGTGCGATTTGCGCGCCCGCGTTTCTTCAAGGCTCAGCGCGGGTCGCCCGCGTCGAATACTTTGCCAGGGTTCATCAGCTCGAAGGGGTCGAGGGCGCGCTTCAGCGCCAACATGACATCGATCGCCTCTTCGCCGCATTCACGCTTCAAGTAGCCGATCTTGCCGGTACCGATGCCATGTTCACCGCTACAGGTGCCGCCCACCGAGAGCGCCTTATCGACGATCTCCGAGTTGATCCGCGCGACTTCGGCCATCTCCTCCGGCCGTGCGGGGTCGACCGAAAACACCGCGTGAAAATTGCCATCGCCGACGTGGCCAAGGATCGCTGCGGGCACCTGGGTGGTGTCGAGGGCGGCCTGGGCATGCAAAATGCATTCGCTGAGTCGCGAAACCGGTACGCAGACGTCAGAACTCCACCCCCGGCCACCGGGACGCTGGGCGACGATGGCGTAGAACGCATCCTTGCGCGCAGCCCACAAACGCTCGCGTGCCTCGATCTCGCTGGCCCATTCGAAGCCCACCGCACCCTGCGCGGCGGCGATCAGTTCGACCTTTTCGATCTGCTCGGCCACCGCCGCGGCTGAGCCGGCGAATTCGAACACCAGCGTATCCCGCATCGCGAGCGAGAGCCCCGAATAGGCGTTGACCGCCTGCACCAGGCGCCGATCCATCAGTTCCATCCGCGCGATCGGCACGCCCTGCTGCACCACCGCGATGGCGGTGTCGACCGCGTCCCCCACGCAAGGAAATCCACAGACAGCGACCGAGCTGGTCTCGGGTATGGCGTAGAGCCGTAGAGTGACTTCGGTGATGATGCCAAGCGTACCCTCCGAGCCCACCAGCAGACGGGTGAGGTCATAACCGGCGGCGGACTTGCGCGCACGGCCACCGGTCTTGATCACCCGGCCATCGGCCAGCACCACGGTCAGCGCCAGTACGTTCTCACGCATGGTGCCGTAGCGCACCGCATTGGTTCCGGAGGCGCGGGTGGCGACCATTCCGCCCAGCGTCGCACCGACTCCCGCATCGATCGGGAAGAACAGGCCTTCGGCGATCAGCGCTTGGTTGAGATCCTCCCGGGTGACGCCGGCCTGCACGGTGCAGTCGAGATCGCTCGCACTGGCCCGCAGCACCCGATTCATCCTCGAAAGATCGATGCTGAGCCCGCCTCGCTGGGCGCTCAGCTGCCCTTCGAGCGAGGTACCCGCGCCGAAAGCGACAAGCGGAATCCGCTCGCGCGCGCACAGCGATACCGCGAGCGCCACTTCCTCGGTGCTCTCGGCAAAGAATACCGCGTCGGGGTTCGCCGGCGTGTGGTGCGCCTTGCCACCGGCGTGTGCGATCAGCGTCGCGGCGTCGGTGGTGAAGCGATCTTTGAAGCGTTCGCGGAGTTCGCTGAAGGCCTTGCTTCGTTCATGCATCGCCGCTCTCGCTTCTTCCCGGTTCGAAAGTGGATTCGCCCTGCGCGCAAGGCAAGCGTTCATCCGCCCCCCATTGCGACCAGGAGCCGTCATAGACCGCTACGTCAAGCTTGCCGAGCCGATAGAGCGCGAACGCCAGCGCGCAGGCGGTGACCCCCGAACCACAGCTGGCGATGACCGGCGCGTTCCAATCGAGCCCGGCGGTCTCGAAACGCGCACGGAGCGTGCGCTGGTCGAGCATCTGGCCGGTAGCGGGATCGCTCAGCCGATCGAATGCCAGGTTGAGGCTGCCTGGTATGTGCCCCGCGCGCAGGCCAGGGCGTTTCTCCGCTTCGGCGCCGGTGAACCGAGAAGCACTGCGCGCATCGATCAGCTGGGCGCGGTGTGAAGCGAGGTTCTCCTCCACCGCTGTCTTGTCGCTGACCAGCTCCGGCCTGAAGCGCGCGCGGAACTGACGCGGCATCCATTGCGCTGGTTGCGCTGTGACCTCGCGACCTTCGGCGAGCCATTTTCGCAAACCGCCATCGAGCAGCCTCACCCGCCGATGACCGAACACCTCGAGCGTCCACCAGGCGCGCGCCGCGGACATCAGCCCTGGGGTGTCGTAGACCACGACCAGCGTATCGTCATCGATTCCCAGCTCGCCGATCAGCCTCTCGGCCAGTGCGGGGTCGGGCAGCATATGGGGCAGCGACGACCCCGGATCAGCGAAAGCATCGATGTCGAAAAAACGCGCGCCTTCGATATGCCGCTGGGCATAAAGTTCGCCACCGGTGGGCGTCACGCCAGGCAAGGTGTAGGTGGCATCGAGCACCACCAGCGCATCGTCCTGCAGATGGCGCGCAAGCCAGTCGGTGGATACCAGCGGATCTGGTGAAGAAGTCATCAAAGCTTCCTGCATGTATGAGAGTGAGCGAAGACAGCCATTCGTCGGCCACCAATGACGGCGCGACCGGCCTACAGCACGGTGGAGAGAAAAGCGCTGGTGCGTCCGTGGCGCGGTGCGTCCAGCACCTGGCTCGGCGGGCCGGACTCGATGATCCGGCCTTGGTCCATGAACACGATCTGATCGGCAACCTCGCGGGCGAAGCCGATTTCATGGGTCACCACCATCATGGTCATGCCGCTGCGAGCCAGCGACTTCATCACCTGCAGCACGTCACCAACCAGCTCCGGATCGAGCGCGGAGGTCGGTTCATCGAACAGCATCACCTCCGGCTCCATCGCCAGCGCCCGCGCAATCGCGATACGCTGTTGCTGGCCGCCGGAAAGTTCGCGAGGCCACGCCGCCGCGCGATCGGCGAGACCGACTTGGGCGAGCAGACGCTGGGCACGCGCGATGGCCACCGCCTTTGACTCGCGGCGTACCAGCAGCGGCGCCTCGATGAGGTTTTCGATCACGGTCCGGTGGGGAAACAGATTGAAGTGCTGGAACACCATGCCGATACGCGCGCGCTGGCGCGCCACCGCGCGAGCGCTAAGCTCGTGCAGCCGGTCGCCGTCGCGACGATAGCCGATCAGCTCACCGCCGACTTCGATGGTGCCCGCATCGACGCTCTCGAGGTGATTGACACAGCGCAACAGGGTCGACTTACCCGATCCGGATGGCCCGAGCACCACGCAGACGCTGCCCGCGGGAATCGCAAGCGAAACATCGTCGAGCACGCGGGAAAAACCAAACGACTTGCTCACTCGGGAGATCTCGATCGCAGCACTCATCGGTGCACTCCCCGCCGGGGAAGCGCACGGCGTAGCAGCCATTGCCACGACATCGCACTCTGCTGCGCGGCGCCGCGACCGTAGTGACGCTCGATCATGAACTGGCCGATCGACAAAATCGTGGTCATCGCCATGTACCAGATCGTCGCCACCATCAGCAGCGGAATCACCTCATAGGTGCGCTGATAGATGATCTGCGCTGAATAGAGCAGATCCTGCAGTGCAATCACCGACACCACCGCGGTGGTTTTGAGCTGCCCGATCACCTCGTTACCCGCCGGCGGCAGGATGGTGCGCATCGCCTGGGGCAAGACCACCCGACGGAAACCCTGGAGCGGGGTCAGCCCCAAAGCCCGAGCGGCGTCGAGCTGGCCCGTATTGACACCGAGAATACCGGCACGAACGATCTCGGCGGCATAGGCCGCCTGGTGCATCACCAGGGCGATCACGGCGGCGCTGAATGGGCTGATCACACTGTTGGTCGGTGCCGACCACAGCTCGCCGAGACCGGGAATGGACAGCCCCAGCCGAGGATACAACGCGGCGATGTTGTACCAGAGGAACAGCTGGACCAGCATCGGCACTGCGCGAAACAGCCAGGTGTAGGTCCAGCTCACCGCGACCAGGACCGGGTTGGCGCTGAGCCGCATCAGTGCCAGTACGATGCCACCAGCGAAGCCGAACACGACCGAGATGAAGGTCAGCTCGATGGTCATTCTCACCCCTGCGAGAATCGAGTCGCTGGTGAGATTGCGCGCCACCACCTCCCACTCGAAATTGGGATTGCGAACCATCGAATTGATCATCAGCGCGACGACCGCCAGTGCCACGACCGCGGAGCACCAGCGCCCGTAATGGCGCTTGCGCACCACCTTCAGCGGCGCCGCGGCAGGCTCAGCGGCCATCGAGGATCTCCTGGTTGGACTTGGCCTCGCTCACCGCGCCATAGCCGATCTCCCAACGATCGAGGATCCGTCGATAGGTACCGTCGTCGATCAGCGATTGCAGCGCTTGACGCACCGGCTCGGTGAGCTCGGAGTCCTTGCCGAGGCCGATGCCGACGAAACTTGGCGGCACCTCGAACTCTCCGCCCAGAACCAGCGCACCGCGAGAGGCCGACGCCTGGTACTTGAGCCCTTCGTAGGGACCGAAGAATGCCGGCGTACGTCCGCTGACCACCGACTGCACGCCTGACGGGCGGTCGGGGAACAGCGGTATGTCGATCTTCTCTTTGCCTTCGGCGACGCAGCGCTCGCTCTGCTGCTCGAGCACCGCCACGTTCTGGGTACCGGAGCCACCGCCGACGGTCCTGCCGCAGAGCTGGCCCAACTCGGTGAGAAGCTCGTCGCCGGCATCGCTGCGAACCACCATACCGAGGCGGTTATTGTTGAAATAGCCGACGAAATCGACCCGTTGGAGGCGCACCGAATTGACGTCCAGATTGGCCAGCGCAGCATCGTAGCGCCCGGTGCTCAGTCCCGGAATGATGTTGTCGAAACCACCCGCATCGTTCCAGCGGGGCTTAAGCCCTAAGCGATGCGCGATGGCGGTCATCACATCGATTTCCCGGCCCTCGAGCGAACGGTTGTCTTCGCCATAGAACACCGTCGGCGGAGTGTTGGGATTGGTTCCGATATTGATGAATCCAGCCTGTCGTATGGAATCAGGAAGGATCGCTTCGAGCGCCGGGTCGGCACTGACCTCGAAGTCGGTCTTGATCGGCACGTTGGATTGCTGCGCCTGCGCGGTGGCGCAGACCGACAAGGCGAGAGTCATGGTGAGGGCGAATCGTCTCAATATGGTCATCAAGCGTGCTCGTCATCTAAGGGGCGCAGATTGGCGAAGTTCTCGGCCACGCTGGGCAAGCCGAGATTCTCGCGCAGGGTGTCGAATTCATAGTTCTCGCGGAACAATCCACGGCGGCGCAGCTCGGGAATCACCAGGTCGACGAACAGCTCGAGCTGGCCGGGCAGGACGGCGGGCATCACGTTGAACCCATCGGCACCGCCCTGCTCGAGCCAGTTCTCGAAATCGTCGGCGATATCATTCGCGTCACCGACCACCACCCGGTGCCCGCGGGAGCCTGCCGCTACCGCCGCCAGCTGGCGCAGCGTCAGCCCCTCGCGCGCAGCCAGGTCGGTGAGCAGACGCACACGGCTCTGGCCGCCCTCCACTTCGCCAACCTCCGGCACTGGTGCATCGAGGGGATAAGCGGACAGATCGAAACCGAAACGCGCGGAGAGCTGCTGGATGCCGTTGTCGATGTCGACCCACTGATTGAGCTGCTCCCATGTCCGCTGGGCCTCGGCGCGGTCGTGCCCAACGATCGGCATCACCCCAGGCAGCACCAGCAGATGGTCTGGATTGCGCCCTGCCGCCGCGACCAGCCGCTTCTGGCTGCGGTAGAACGCCTGCCCTTCTTCCAGGGTGGCGGCAGCGGTGAACACCACTTCGGCGGTCTGCGCGGCGAGGCGCTGTCCAGCGGCTGAGGAGCCGGCTTCGATGATCACGGGCCGCCCCTGGGGCGAGCGAGCGATGTTCAGCGGACCCTCGACGGAAAAATGCTCACCGCGGTGGTTAGCTGGGTGGATCTTGTCGTCATCGGCATAGATCCCGCGTGCCTTGTCGCCCACGATCGCGCCCTCCTCCCAGCCATCCCACAGTGCATGGGTCACTTCGAGAAACTCCTGAGCCAGCGCATAGCGATCGGCGTGGCTCGGCAGGTCCTCACGGCTGAAATTACGGGCAGCCCCTTCGGAAAAGGAGGTGACCACGTTCCACGCCGCGCGGCCATGGCTGATGTGGTCGATCGAGGCAAGTGCGCGCGCGAGGTGGAATGGCTGGTCGAATGTCGTCGAGGCGGTCGCGGCCAGACCGATGTGGCGGGTACGCCCGGCGAGGGCGGCGAGCAGGGTGAGCGGCTCGAGCCGTGACATCGTCGACGGCAGCCTATGCACGCTGGTGGCCAGCGCATCGCCGACGAAGAACATATCGAAGCCCCCACGCTCCGCGGTTTCGGCGATCCAGCCGAACCAGTCGATATCGGTCGGTGAGCCCTTCGCCTCGGGATGGCGCCAGCCACCTACGTGGTGTCCCAGCGCCTGCACGAAGAGGCCAAGCCTCAGCTGTCGCCGAGGCTTGCTGTCAGAGTTGCTCATGGAGTGCTTCCGTTCAGGGTAAGAAATTCGAGCAGAGCGTCGATGTCCCGATCACCCCGCAGCGCCAGATGGTGGCGGAGCCGGTTCAGCGCCGGTCCCTCAAGCGTCTCGGCGAGCTTGGCGTCGATATCGACCGGCCGCGCCACGACCTCGGCCCTGGTCACCCGCTCGATTAGTTCGCGCTTGGAGGTGAGGCGCAGGATGATGCGGTGAAAACGCGCGTCGGGATCGAGCGCGTCCGGCGGCGCAGCGGGATCTTCCTCGCGCACCACCCGCGCAGCCAGCGCGGCCAGGCGGACATCCACCGGCCCTTCGACGAAACGAGAAAGCGCCACCCCGCCCTCCAGCAGCGCCGCGGCGATTACGTATTCGAGACTGAAGCGCGCCTCGACACCGTTTTTGGGTAGGCGAATGAACGGCGCGACATCGGCACCGGGCGGAAACTGCACCACCACGTGCTCGATCAATTCGTCCAGACGATCGGCGCCATAGGCCTCGACCAACCGCACGCGCAGCGCCAGCGCGGCATCCGCGGCACCATGGGTGCCGCCGCAGGTAGGGTAGCGCTTGAACTCGAGACCCGGCGTGACGATGCGCCATGGCGCTCCCCAATCCGCCAGCAGTCTCTCGGGACGAGCAGCGCCGAGCCCCAGGGTGTCGAGAAAACCCGGCAACACCTCTTGGTTGGCGGGAAAATCGAGCGCTGCCAGCCTTGCTGACTCATAGCCCGCCCGAGCCGCAAGGCCAGCATGCAAGGGTTTGGCGGCCGAGCCGAACTGCGCACGCAAACCGGCGGCCTGGGTCGCCGCAAGGCCGAGCGCTATCGAAGTCCGCTCGATGTCGAGACGATGCAGTCTGGCGACCGCAGCGGCGGCCGCAATGGTGCCAAGCGTCGCCGTCGAGTGGAAACCAGCGACATAGTGGCGCGAGCCTATCGCCAACCCCAATCTTCCAGCGACTTCCACCCCCAGGATGTAAGCGCTGAGAAAGTCTTCGCTCGACCCAGGGCGCCGCTCCCATGCCGCCAGCAGAGCGGGAAGGACTACCGTGCTCGGATGCCCCCGCATGCCCGCATGATAATCGTCGAAATCCAACGCATGGCCGAGATAGCCGAGCAGCACCGCCCGATCTCCAGGTTCACCATGGGCAAACGTCTCGCGCACCGCGCCCAGGCCCGAATCGGGTACCAAAGCGGTGGCAACAGGTAGCGCGGAGGCGATGAAATCAGCCACCCCGCGGCGTGCTGCCGCCCGCGCCGAAGCATCCGATGGGGAGGAACGCTGGATGGCGAACGCCAGCGCGTTGGTAAGACGCCCAGGACTCGGTGAGCAAGTACGGGAAGTATTCATGTCGCGAGGATCAAGGTCGAAAAAGTCCCACTGTAGACAGCGCCAATATCAAGGCCCGCCCCTATCGAATGTTTGAATGCTGATGCAAAACAGAGCGGCGAGGAGAACGGGGCACCATAGTACCTGCCGATTCGAGGGCGTTGAATTTCAACCAGATATCAATTTTGAATCTCTTATTCTCAATCCATGGATATCGATATTCACCTTCCCACATCGAAGACCCGGCGCCGTGCGAACGGGTTGGACGCTCCTGGTTCGGCGCCATACCTTCCACCCGTTCGTCCCGAGTGCAGCGTGGTTCGATGGGCTTGCGCGCATCTCGATCCCGAGCCAGTCGAAGGGTCGAGGGACATGCACGACGACGTCGAGGGATCGCGCGACGGCGATGAGGATGCATCTAAGGGCTCGAAGGCATTTCGAGGCGCGCTTAACGCGCCATTAGTCGGTACATTGATGGGATCAGAAATGAACAACATCACGGCTTAATATAAAAACTGAAACAATTCTCGCGCTAATCTACACTTATCACTCACGAGCCAAGGAGGCGATAGACTTCGATGACCATCATGGATGGGTTGTCCAAACGGCGGTCCGCTGCCGACGATCAGCAGATCAAGGCCTTCGAGCAAGAACTCGAGCGGGTCCGAGCCATCTCGGTCAAAGGCTACCGGCTGCCGGCGAAGAAGCCCCGCTAGCGCGACGTCGTCAGTGGGTGACGGCTGCGCTCTTTCCTCACTCTTGCTTTCATAGCTGGTTTTTCCACAGCTGAGCCGCGCGCATACGCAGGGCGTGGCGATCGATCTTGTTGGTCCCGGCCAGTGGCAATGCGTCGAGCATCCAGATCCGGCGCGGATGCTGGTAGGCCGCGGCGTGCTCCAGGCTGAATGCCTTCAACTCCTCCTCGCTCGCAAGCGCCTGGGCGCGCAGCACCACGAAAGCGACCGGCTTGTAGCCCTTGATCTCGTCCTCGACCGGCACTACGCAGGCTTGCTGCACCGCAGGGTGGCCCTCCAGCATCTTCTCGATCTCGCCGGGGTAGATGTTCTCGCCACCGCTGACGAACATGTCATCGCGGCGCCCGACGAAGGTGTAGAAACCTTCGGCGCCGCGATGGAACACGTCTCCGGTGACATAGTAGCCATCCGCGGTGAACGGGCTCGCCAGGTCGGGGCGGTGATGATAACCGGACATCAGCCCTGGGCTTTTCAGCTCGAGCACCCCCTGGTCACTCTCCTTACCCTGCTCGTCGCGCAGGCGCAGGCTGACCTCGGGATGGGCGCAGCCCACCGCCAGCGGCGGGGTCACAAGCCCCGCGGGGTGCGCCGCGAACACCACAGGCCCACCTTCGGTGGTGCCGTAGGCGTTGATCACCCGCGCGTTTGGCAGCAGGCGGTGGATCTGCTCCAGCAGGCTGGCGCTCACTGGGGCCGAGCCCATCCTCACCACCCGTACCGAGGAGAGATCCACGCTCTCCAGAGGCTCGCGCAGGATCATCGCGATCATCGGCGGTACCGCGGTGAGCCAGGTGCAGCGATAGCGCTCTATGGCCTGCAGGTAAGCCTGCGCGGTGAACTGCGCGAGCAGCACCGTGGTCGCCCGGGAGGCAAGACTCAGCAGCGCCAATGCCAAGGCGTTCATGTGGTAGAACGGCGCGGCGATCAACGCCCGCTCATTGGACAGCGATGTCGCCTGCAGGCGGGTGCGCACCACCCACAGGTGGGCTGCGTGGCTGAGCACCACGCCCTTGGGCTTGCCGGTGGAGCCGGAGGTATAGAGGATCATCGCCGGCTCCTCCCCCTGCGGCTGGAACATCTCAAGCGGCCCTGGGTCGAGCAGCTGCGACAGCCGGTCTGGTCCCTCTCCTTCGAGCATCAGGCGATCGACGCCATCGGGTGCCAGGGCCAGTCGCGCCTGGTCACAAAGCAGCAGCCGGGCGCCGCTGTCATTGACCACATACTCGATCAACGCCCTGGGCAGCTTGTAGTTGACCGGCACCGAAACCAGCCCGGCGCGCATGGTGCCGAGTACCACGGCGAGATATTCCACCGAGTTGGACGCCAGGATCGCGATACGCTCGCCCCGCGCATAGCCACGGGCGAGCAACCCGCGGGCGACGGCGTTGGCCAGCTCATCGAGCTGGCCAAAGCTGTAGCGGGACGCCCGCATGGCGCTATCCAGACCGATGAAGGCGAGTTGATCACGGTCGACGCTGGCGTCGAGGACGCCAGCCAAATTGCGGGTGGATGGATTCATTGGACGAACTCGAGCAGAGTGGCAAATGCGGGAATAGAGACGACTACACCCGCCGGCGTGGGGCCATGCGCCAACCCCAGGGCTGAGGCGCGCTGAGCAAGCAGCGACGGGTCGGCGCAGCGCAGGCTGATGGCGGCGAAGCGTTCAGGAGGCTGCACTCCCATCCAGGCGAGCACGCCGAAGCGCGCCACCAGCGCCTGCGCATCGACGATATCGAGCTGGAAGTCGCCATCGAAGCCGCCAAGCCTGGCATAGCGCCGGGCGCTCTCCTCGGGCTCGGCGCTCACCACGGTGAGCCGTGCAATGCCGCTGACGCCGTTGGCATGGCCGAGCCACTCCCGCCGCCAGACCAGTTCAGGAGTCTCGTGGTGGCAAAAGTAAACCCGGCCCGCGGCGAACTCACCGGGAAGGCGAACCGTGGCGAAACGCGCCTCCTGCTCGACGCCATCGACTTCCACCGGACGAGAGAACCGCTGCACCGGCTGGGCCGCAAAGCCCTGGCGCACCAGCCTCTCATGGGTCGCGATGGGATCATCGCAGGCGAGCACCAGGCCATCGATGCCGACCGGGCTTTCCAACACTTCCTGACGCAGCCTGTCGGTACCCGAGGGCAGGCCGATCAGCTCCAGATAGCCTTGCTCGAACACGATCAGATGGTTGATCGACCCCAGCGAATGGTAGCCGCGTGGGGTCAGGGTGAAACCGAGTGCGGCGAAAAGCTCGGCGGCGGCATCGGTGTCGAAGCGGGTATTGATCACCAGGTGATCGAGTTCGGCGCTCATCGTTGAGCCCTAGGCCTTCGCCGGGGCGGAATCGGGCGTGGAATACACTCCGCGGCCGCTCGCCACCAGGCGCCCTTCGCTATCGAAGACCTGCGCCTCGGCTACCGATACCTGCCTGCCGAACTTGATCACCCTACCGGTCGCACGCAGGTCGCCCTTCGCCGGACGATGGTAGTCCACGCGCAGATCGATGGTGGGCACTCCCCTACCGGTCTTGGAGACCAAGGCCCAGTCGGCGGTCAAATCCACCAGCGCGGCGAGGATCCCCCCGTGGGTATAGCCGCCCTCGAGGTTGACGACCCATTCTTCGCGCCATTTGGCGCTCAGTTCGATACTGCCCTCGCCAACGGACACCACCTGCAGCCCGAGCCATTGATGGTAAGGGCCCTTGAGCAGCCTGGCCTGGATATCGGCGGGGGTTGGAATTGCTTCGGTCATTGTCGATCTCGCCTAGTGAGTCATGGATGAGCTGATGGAAAGCGTCATGTGCCCACTCAGGGCGCCACGATCACCTTGCCCAGCACCTCGCGGTCACGGATCAGCGCCAGGCCCTCGGCCGCCTGCGCCAACGGCAGCACGCGGTCGATCGCCGGGTCCACCTTGCCGGTGGCGATGAGTTCGAGCAGCGCGACCAGGTCCTCCTCATAGAAGCTGTTGGAGCCTTTGATATTGAGCTCGAAGCTCCAGACGTAGCGCAGATCCTCGGCCGGGGCGTAGCCCGCCGTGGCACCGCAGACCAGCAGGGTGCCGCCGCGCTTGAGACACTTCAGAGACGGCACCCAGGTGTCACCGCCGGTGAAGTTGATCACCACGTCGACGCCGCCCTCGAAAGTGCGCCGCTGAGGCTTGCCATACTGGCCGATCGCCCATTTCGAGAAGTCGGTGGTCCGGTAGTTGACCACCTGGTCGGCCCCCAGCGCCTTAAGCTGCTCGCCCTTCCTCTCGCTGCCGGCGCAGGCGATCACCTCGGCACCGAGCAGCTTCGCCAGGATCACGCAGGCAGTACCCACCCCGCCGCTGGCACCGAGGATCAGCACGCGATCGCCCGCCTTCACCGTGGCATGGGTGATCAGCATCCTGTGCGCGGTACCATAGGCCACCGGCAAGGCTGCCGCCTGCTCGAAGCTCACCGCATCGGGCAGCCGGATCAGCTGCCGAGCATCGACCAGCGCATACTCCGCCATGCCGCCATCGGTCATCTCCCCCATCAGTCCGACACCGGGCTTGAGCGGGTTGACCAACACCCGATCACCCACCTGCCAACCCTCGACACCTGCTCCCACCTCGCTCACCGTGCCGGCCAGGTCGAGACCGATCACCACCGGCAACGGCACCTTGATGCCGGGCATCCCATTGACCGTGAACACATCGTGATAGTTGAACGACGAGGCACCGACGCGAACGACGACATGTCCTTCGCCAGCCGCCGGCACCGGCTTGTCGGTGACCACGTGCAGGCGGTCCAGGTCGCCATGCTCATCGAGCACCAGCGCTTTCATGGTTTTACTCACGTCTCTCGTCTCCTCGGTCATCGCAGCTGCTCGGCTTGAGCATAGGGTTGGGTGGCGAACAGGCTGTCGTCGAGCTCACCCCTGATCAGGCCGCTGTCGGCGAACACCTGATGCTGGCGCTTGAGCGTCTCGATATCCTCCGGCTCGAAGGCCACTCGGTTCATCGCATTCCACTGGCCGACATAGACCCGCGCGTCATGCTCCGGCAGATTGGCACTGCTTTGCAGGATCGAGACCACCTCGTCGGGATGCGCCTCGCCCCATGCCAGGGTGTCACGCAGCGCCGCGATCACTCGTGCGACGGTCTCGGGGTGCTCATCGACCAGTCCAGCGTTGACCGCGCCAACGCCGATGTAGGGCACGGAATCGGAATCGGTCAGCTTGCGCCACTCCTCGGCGAAGCTGCCGAGCCGCTTGACCTTCAATTCATCACCGAGCTGGGCGATGGTCACCGAGCGCAGCGCGGCACCGTCCACCTGCTTCTGGACCAGGAACTGGGCCAGGCGCGATTCGTTGCCGCCGACCAGCGAGAAATCATTGCTGCCGATGCCGTAATTGCCCGCGAGCACGGCGCTTGCGATCACCGCGACCGATGAACCGGCAGGCGACATCCCGATCTTCTTGCCGCGCAGCTCGTCCAGCGACTCGATCGACGAGTCCTCCGGCACCACGAACTGAACGTCGGCGGGCTGGGTGGCGGCGAAGATCTTGACCGGCACGCCTTCGGCCGCGGTACTGAACACGCCGGCCAACGGCGCACCAAAGGCAAGGTCGATCGAACCGGCGGCGAGCGCGCGCATCGGTGCGTTGACATCGGGGAAGTGAACGAACTCGGCATCGATCCCGCGTTCGGCGAGGAAATCCTTGGACTCCAGCACCGAGCCATAGCCGAGACTGACGCCGCTGGTCCAATAGCCGATGCGGACTTTCTCCGCGGCTTGGACCGAAAAGCTCAACAGGGGGGTCACTGCCAGGACAGCGACGGCAAGCACCTTACGCATGGGACGACTCCTTGACGATCAGCGACTAGGGGTTTTCCAACGAAATAACCAGCGTTCCAGCGGTTTGAGCACTCCCGCCTCGAGCAGCAGCATCAGCGCGACCAATAGCAGCGTCCATGCGAACACCTGATCGCTCTGGACCAGGTCGGCGGCTTGGCGAAGTCGATAGCCGATACCGTCGGACGCGCCCAGGGTTTCAGCCACCAGCGACACGCGCCAGCCAAAACCGAACGCGAGACGCGCACCGGAGAAGAAGTACGGCAGGATGCTCGGCAGCGAGATCTTCACCAGGATCTGCCAGCGCGACATGCGAAACGAACGCGCCAGATCGATGAACTGGCGCTCCACGGTCTGTGCGCCCTGCCAGACGTTGGTGAGGATCAACGGCATCGCGGTCATGAACACCACGAAGATCGTGGTCGCGTCCGAAATACCGAACCAGATGATCGCGAAGATCGCCCAGATCGCTGAGGACACGGTGTTGAGCACGGCGAGGATCGGCTCGAAGAAGCGAGCCAGCGCCCGGCTCGATCCCAGCGCGAGGCCGAGCGGCGTACCGATCAGCGTAGCCAGGACGAAGCCGCTGAACACCCGGCCCATGGTAGCGCCCAGGTCATGCAGGAAGGTGGCACTGTGCACCAGGCCATTGAACGCATAGAAGACCCGCTCGGGCCCCGGCAGCACGAAGGAAGGAAGCCGCCCGGCGGCATACCACCACAGCAGCAGGAAAACGGCGATCAATACGCCACGCTGCAGCAGCAAGCTGAGGATGCGTTTGCTGGTTTCCATCGTCATAGCGCCATCCGTAGTTGCCGGACCTGCTCACTCACCGCCAAGTCCGTCGGGATGCGCGGACGCGCCAAGTCGAGCGGTTTGATCGCGCGAATGCGACCAGGACGCGGCTCCAGCACCACCACGCGATCCGCCAGCACCACCGCCTCTTCCACATCATGGGTGACGAACACCACGGTGATGTTCTTGAGTCGCTGCAAGCGCAACAGCTCCTGATGCATTTGCGCTCGCGTCTGCGGGTCCAGCTTGGAGAAGGGCTCGTCCATCAGCAGGATCTGTGGCTCCACCACCAGACTGCGTGCCAACGCCACCCGGCTGCGCATGCCGCCGGAGAGCTGATGCGGCCAGGCGCGTGCGAAGCCCTCGAGCTCGACCAGACGCAGCGCCTCCTCGGCCTTGATGATGCGCTCGGCTCGACGCGAGCGCTGTGCCTCGAGACCGAACGCCACGTTGGCCCGGATGCTGCGCCAGGGCAGCAGGCGGTCTTCCTGGAACATGTAGGCGATCTGCCGCCAGTCGCGAAAGCTGCTCGCCGGCTGGCCATCGATACGCAGCTCACCGCGGTCGGCCGGCAGCAGCCCTGAGACGATATTGAGCAAGGTGCTCTTGCCACAGCCGGAGGTACCGAGCAGAGCGACGATCTCTCCTTTGGCGACATCCAGCGAAATGCCGCGCAGCGCCTCCAGGCCATCGAAGTGCTTACCGATATCCTTCAAAGAGAGCGCAGGCACGGCGACCGCCAGCGAAGACGGAGCATTCATCACGACAACCTCGCCATCAGCAACGGCAGCGAGACACCTGACTCGCTCAAACTGGCGTACACCTTCTCCAAGGTCATCGCCTGGAAGGTCTCGATATGCCGGCGCGCGATCAGCTCGGCACGCTTCCCATCCCGCTCCTCGAAGGCTTTGATCATCGCATTGTGGTCGTGCTTGATCTCAGGCTTGGTGCCCTGCACGTTGAAGCCCAGCGCCACCAGCCGGGTCATCTCATCCATCAGTCCCGAGAGGGTACGCAGCAGCCGCTCATTACCGGCCGCCCGGGCGATCTCGAGATGGAAAGCCTTGTTGGCATCCATGAACACATCGATCTGCTCGGGCAGCGGCGCGGGATGCATGACCCGGCACGCAGCCTCCAGGACCCGCAGCCGCTCGATGTCCACCCGCTCCACCGCCAGTCTCGCCGCCAATGGCTCCAACTGCGCGCGCAGGGCGAACACCTCTTCGACGTCCTTGACCGTGACGGGCGCGACCTGGTAGCCCTTGCGCGGCAGCGATGCGAGCAAGTGCTCATGACACAGACGCGTCAGTGCGATACGACAGCTACTCTTTCCGATCCCATAGACATCCATCAATTCGGGCTCGGTGTGCCTCGATCCAGGCAGCAGCCGACAACTGAGGATATCTCGACGAATGCGCCTGTACGCGGCATCACCTTGAGAGCTGGGAATAGCTGTAAGCGAAGGGTCTGCGTCGGGCATTGGGAAGGCCTTGGTGGATGTGTGAGCAGCTCACAATGAGCGTCTACTGATCTCAACCGGCTCTTCAAGCTAACGGAGACATGCAGCGAATCGAACAAATATTTACTAATAATAATATTCGATAAATCTTATTATTGAGCAGCTCACCCTAGGCTGCTCAATCGCTGTTCCCACCTTGTGCGAGCACGTCCCGACGACAGCGTGGTTCGATGAACTTCCGCGCATCCCGGGAGGGTAGAGAGATCGCACGGCGACGGTGAGGCCGTGGTTCGAGACGCTCGCTCCTTTCCATGAACCCCCTCCGAGTTCTCCTCGACAGGGGGATGATCAGGGGGGAGATTGGGCGGTCGTCATATCGTTCTTCCTCAACTTTCAGGCAGAAGCATTTTGAGCTTCAGTCTGGATAGGCGTCACGGAGAACCCGAGCTGCTTGGCGAGTCGACGCATGGAACGTTGTTTGGTTTCCAGCGCCTGTGCCTCGTAGTACTGGAGTCCGTGTTCGACATAGTCCAATCCTTTGACCATGACGCGCCAGAACAGCGCCGCGAGTTTGCGCGCCAGGGCGATATTGGCGATCAATCCACCTCGGCGACCCGCCATCCGACGGTAAAAACCGCCCAGCGCAATGTGTTTGCTGCGAGCGAGGCTGCGGGCCATGACGCAAAACAGGCGCCCAGCACGATTACGCCTGCGCTTGGCCGAGCGTTGGCGCTTACCGCTCTGATGACTCCCGGGGGCCAGCCCGGCCCAAGCGGTGAAGTGTTTCTCGGTCGGCCACTGGGTCAGGTCGGTTCCCACTTCACCTATGAGTTGCAGGACGCTGTAGTCCGTATGGGCGGGAAGCACGGTGAGATCATTGCCTCCACACAGAGCCACCAGCATCGGATGCAGGTCATCGATCTGGGGTGCATTGGCACCGCCTCGCTTGTGCGCCTTGGACGGCGGCGACGTCGGAGGATCGACGTCGATCGAACGGAGCACCGCTTCGATCTGTTGGTCGCAAGCCCTGATCAAACGCTGGTAGTGCTCCCAGCTTTCCAGCGCCTGGCGCAACGCGAACAGATGCTCCTCGGCCCAGGTCCCTTGCAGAGAGGCTTTGATCCGTTCGGCCTTCTGCTGGCGGATCTGCACGTCGCACAAAGCCAGCAGTCGCTCAGGATCGCGTTCACCCTCGAGCATCGACCGGATCACCGCCATGCCGCTGCGGCCCACCAGGTTGCTGATGACATCGTGCAATTTGATGTTCATCCGCTCCAAGGCCTTCTGCAGATGCTGCACATGCCCTGCGGCCAGCGTGATGTGGTCCTGGCGCAGTCGCAGGTAATCCTGCAAGCGCCGGATCTCGGCTGGGGGCACGAAGCCTGCCCGCAAGAGTCCGTGCGCGTGCAACGTCGCTCCCCACTGGCAATCCTTCATATCCGTCTTGCGACCCGGCAGATTGCGGGTGTGCTTACCGTTGACCATCAGCACCTGTAGTTTCGCGGCTTCCAGCACGCTGTACAGGGGCAGCCAGTAGATCCCCGTGGCCTCCATGGCCACCGACTTCACCTTCTGCGACAACAGCCAGTCGCGTAGCTCATGCAGCTGTGCCGTGAACGTGCCGAATACCTTCGGCTCCCCCCCGGCAATCGACACATGCATCTGCTCGCTGCCGACATCCACGAAGGCTGCCAATGGATCCAATACCGGTAAGTGGGCCATCTTATAGCTCCTGGGAACGGGTCGATGGAGAAGGGGTTACCGCAAGCCCGGTCGTGTTCTGGGAAGACAAATCTTTCCAACGGGAAGCCAGGCTCACCATAATGCGCAGCAGCCCACGACCAGAGCCATTCTCACCACCGGGCACCCGGCACCAAAAGACATGCGGCCACGCTGCTTGCGGCAACACAGCCATGCTACTCGGGTTCAAGGTCCATGCGCAGTGCCATCGCGATGGCACAGGAGGCTCACCACGAACGGAGTTTTCCGGACCCGGGCTCGGCGCCATACCTGACCCGTTCGTCCCGAGCGGCGTTCCTACGCGCCAAGGCGCCGATTCGACGCAACGGTTAGGAACGCCAGTCGAGGAATCGCGCGGCGGCGGTGAGGCCGTGGTTCGAGACGAGATGTTTCCGAGCACCCTGAACAAGTACCGCGAGTCGAAGGGGCCTCGCCAGCCATCCGAAACCTTGGCCGATGAAACGGAAAACCCAGCCGCTAAGGGCTGGGTTCCAGACTGCTGACAAAGTCCTGGCCTCACCGCCAGGGCTTTGTTTTGATGAAGGCATTCCCTTTGCGAGTATGCCGCCGTGCTGCGAGAGCCCTCTCCTCATCAACATCAGCTCGAAATGGTCACGCTTGAAGAGCTGGTGCCGTCTGATCACCTGCTGCGTCACATCGACGCCACCCTCGATTTCTCCTTCATCCGCGACAAGGTCCGCCATCTCTACTGCGCCGATAATGGCCGCCCCGCGCTCGATCCCGTCATGCTGTTCAAGGCCTTGTTCATCGGCTACTTGTTCGGGGTGCGCAGCGAACGCCAATTGATGCGTGAGATCCAGGTCAACGTCGCCTATCGCTGGTTTCTCGGTCTCAGCCTGACCGACAAGGTGCCGGATGCCTCGACGATCAGCCAGAACCGACGACGACGCTTCAGCGATAACACCATCCATCAGGAGATTTTCGACACCGTGGTCGAACAGGCCATCGTGCAAGGATTGGTGGGCGGTGAAGTGCTCTATACCGACAGCACGCACCTCAAGGCGAACGCCAACAAGACGCGCTTCGTATGCGAGCAGGTTCAGCGGAGCACCGCCGGCTATCTCGATGCCCTGGATGCCGCCGTCGAGGAGGATCGTGCCAAGCACGGAAAAAAGCACTGACGCCACGTGCCGCAGTCACCGAGACGGTCGAGAAGAAGATCAGCACTACCGACCCCGACAGTGGCTACATGGTGCGAGATGGCAAACCCACCGGCTTTTTCTACCTCGATCACCGTACCGTCGATGGCCGATACGCGATCATCACCGATACCTACGTGACTCCTGCCAACGTGGCGGATAGCGCGCCTTATCTCGCGCGGCTCGACCACCAATGCCAACGTTTCGATCTAGCGCCGCTCGCGGTGGGATTAGACGCTGGGTATTTCACTGCCGCCCTTTGCCAAGGCATCGAAGAACGCGATCTCTATGGCGTCATCGGTTACCGCCGTCCTAATAAACGTGAGGGCTATCTGCCCAAGCGGGCCTTCGTTTACGAGGCCGAGCAGGATGCCTATCTCTGTCCAGAGCGACACGGGCTGATCTACGCCACTACCGACCGCCATGGTTATCGGCACTACCGCAGTGACCCTGCCATTTGTCGGCACTGCCCACGACTGACTTCCTGCACGAGAAGCGCCAATCACACCAAGCTGGTGACCCGGCACGTCTGGGAGGACGCCAAGGAGCGTATCGAGAGCCACCGGTTGAGCGACTATGGGCGAGGGCTCTACAAGCGACGAAAGGAGACGGTGGAGCGAAGCTTCGCCGATGCCAAACAGCTACACGGCCATCGCTACGCTCGGATGCGGGGACTGGCTCGGGTGAGAGAGCAGTGTCTGCTCGCCGCAGCCTGCCAAAACCTGAAGAAGATGGCCTTGGCGCGGATGCGCCGGCTATTTTCATCCATTTTTGGGGCATGGAGCGTTGTTCAACGGCGCTGTGAGGCGTTGATGAGCGCCATGACCGTCATCTACCGATTCCCTGGGTATCTGCACGCAAAGTGGGTGGTTTGAACTGAAATGACGAACCCTGCCTGTAAAGGCAGGGTTCGTCAGCAGTCTGGAACCCAGCCGCTAAGGGCTGGGTTCTGAATAGGGTGCGGGGCTAAGCGGCAAAATCCTTGCACGGTCTGGCTCACACGATGGTCGAGCCAGAATCTAGCTCCTCCATCCTTAGAGTTACTCCTCGAGTAGCCCCGCTCGAAAACAATAACCTGCCCAGGCGCACACCATTAATAACATTTGATCACTTAGAGAAAAATAACACCCACCCCTGGCGCATCAACGCTCAGCGCAACTACCGCCGCCTCGCGCCCCATCCGCCAGCGCAAGTTGGCTATAACGAACTCTTGCGAGGACGACCTGGCCGCCGTTTGGCTGGCTTCAACTCCTCAGGGGAAATACCCAGCGCCTCCAACTGAGCCCGAATAGCGGCCAGCTGCTTTTTCTTCTCATCCACGGCGGCATCCAACGCATGCTGCTCTTCAGCCTTTTCTTGGCGAATTTCGTCGAAGATCGTGGCCAGCTTCTCAAGCTCAGCGAGCGACAGCTGGCGCAGCGCGCCGCGCGCCACGTTCTTGTTGCCCGCCAGCCTTTCCAATACAGACATATCACCTCCTGCATCAACTTGAACTTGATAAGCTCAATATAGGCCGTGCGTACCGAGTGCGCATTGTGGATCAGCAAAGAATGCCAGTGTCACGATTCCACGGCCTTGCGATCAGACACGAAAGTGCATGATGGAGCGATGGATTCCAGCGCATCGTTCACATCCCCCATCCCCGTCCAAAGGGTAAACGCAACCGTTGCCGTTCTCCAGAAATCGGAAGCGGCCCTTTGGTAGATTTCCTGGTAATCCTCACTCAAACATTGCACTACCTGCTGTGCGCTTTGCTGCGTAAGCCCCATTTCCTCGATATTATTCTCTACCGTTTGCTGAAGAGGGCCGATGATAAAAAATGATACGAGCGCAAAAATGAAACCTTCCATATGGATCACCAGATAATCATTAGATCCACATGATGACACAAAGACTTACCGTTTTGATTATCGAAAAATTAGTCCCAACGACTGCATTGGCCGGACAGACCACCATCACCACCGGTATCTCCTTTAGTTGCCGACTCGCCAAACCGACCGACTGCGTACCCGCATCGGTGAGATTGGGTGAACCAACGAACGAGCGCAATTCATGGAACCTTCCTACGCTATGGACATCTACCGTGGGAAAGCTAAAGACCAAGGACGGAACATGATCACCTGGATCAATGAAAACTCAGGCGCACTGCTGGTAATCAACGGCATTGCCACCCTGTGCGTATGGTTGTTCTATGCACAGCTTCTCTATCAGAACTTTGCCCGACAGCGACGTCCAAGAATATTGATCAATCGAAGTAAATCGCGAAACCTGGATTCAGTATGCCTCTTGAGCAACATGAGCTCTGAGAAGATCTTCATCGAATACATTCTGGTCACCCTGCATTCCGAAAAAGGCTGTGTCACCGCGGATATTGCGGAATTCGAGCTTCCGAGCGAAAAAAAGAACGATTTGTCGCTCGAAAACGAAACCCGTCAAGGCCCTCTGGAGAGTGGTCAAACGAAAAGGATAGGCACTTACAGAGAGCTTTACGAGCGGGTATTGAGAGAAAACGACAGCATCATATCCACTTACAAAGACGAGCAAAATCTGCTATTCGATAAAATCGAAATACGCGTCATCGCGATATACAGCAGCGAGGACCGGCCGGTAGGCGCCCAGCGCGTCTTCATCCTGCCCAACGAAGAAGGCGGCGAACTGCTGCCAGTGTCTTTCGATACGAAGAGATTCTCGAGCCCGTGGGAGCGACTGACGGTGAAGAAATGGATACGATCGGTTGCCCATCGGGAAAGGCGAAAGTCACGTCAAAGAAACGGCTCATCCCGGCTGGAATTGAAAGAGCACATCGATAAACCCTGAACCCAAGCGTGTGGGAGAAGCCCCACCTTTGGGTCGTCCAGACGGGTGCGTGGTCACTCAGCGCCACCCAAGTCGCTGATGTCGATCTGCGGCGGCTGCGCGCACATCCCTCCTCCAGCGCTTCGTATACCCGCCAGAGCGGGCATATGAAGCGCTTTCGAGTCATCGATTCGACGCACGCTAGGCAGCTGCATAGATCAGCGCACGGGTCGCTGGCGCCAGCGCATCGCCTGGCGTGAAATTTTTGTTAGTACGCTAATAATTCCGTGCTAAATTCAGTGCGCTAAAACCAAGCACACGAGGAGTTGGTACCCTATGCACCCTGCATTTTCACTCGGCATCGCAGCCCTCGCCTGCTTGCCGTGGGTTTCGACGTTCGCCGGCAGCATGACTATCGCTCCCGGTATTACCGGACAGTCCGATGCGACCTTGCGCTTGGCATACGGCCGAGCGTGGGATAATCGCTGGCTGCAAAGCCAGCGAGGCGAGCTCAGCGGATACTGGGACCTGGGATTGACCTACTGGGAAGAGGGCGAGGCGGCACCTGACCGCTATTCGATATCCTTCAGCCCAGTGTTCGTCTACCGATTCAACGCCGATGGCTTCACGCCATTCATCGAAGCAGGCATCGGAGCCGCTGCATTCAGCGGCACTCAGGTCGGCGATCGAGACCTTGGATCACGCCTTGCATTCGAAGATCGTATCGGCGCCGGCGTCGAGTTCGCTGTTCATCACGTCATCGGGATACGCGCTATGCACTACTCGAATGCCGATCTAGCGCGCCCTAATCAAGGAATCGAGTCATACAGCCTGTATTATCGCTATTCGTTTTAAAAAATTCGTCCGAGATATTCAAGCCGAGCAACTCGATAACGCGCGACCCACTAAAATAAACAGACCAGTAAGGCCAGGTGGATGAACTGCAAGCCGAGGTTGGGCCGATGCTTGCAGCTCTTCCACTGCCCCCCATATTTCCCATACCGAGCAAGGGCGCATCGAGCGGCTGCGGCGCGGGCCTTACATCCTCTGAAATGAGGCCCGCGTGCTGGCGTCAGCGGACGGCTCCCGGGATATCGTGCGCGGTGAGCTCGGCGCCGAACGCGGAGACGGCGAAATCAAGAAAGCTCCTAAGCTTCGGAGTGAGGCGCCTGTCAGGGGCATAGAGCACATGCATCGGCCGCGTCGGTGCTTGGTACGCTGGCAGCAAACGTACCAGGCGGCCATCGGCCAGCGCGCTGCCGACCAGTTCCAGCGGCTGCAGCAGGATGCCCATGCCGGCAAGCGCAGCGCAAAGCAAGGGCTCACCATGGTCGACCATCAGCCGGGCAGGCACCGGCACGACGACACGCCCGTCCGGCCCGTCGAAAGACCAGTGGGTACGCAGCTCCGTATGGGCAAAGCCCAGGCAGTCGTGCTGTTGCAAGTCCCATGGCGTGAGCAAAGGCGGCCGGCCCTCGAGGTAGCTCGGCGCTGCGCACAGCGCCAGGCGATAGGGCGCCAGGGGTCGAGCGACCAGGCCGCTGTCGGACAGCTCTCCGACCCGGAAGACCACGTCGTACCCCTCATCGATCAAGTCCACCGCGCGATTGCTCAGGCTGAGCTCCACCTCCACTTGCGGGTAGCGCTGCATGTACTCGGGCAGGCGCTCGGCCAGCGTCCGCATGCCGAAGCTCACCGGTGCATTGATGCGCAACTTCCCCGTAGGCGAGGCGCGCGTCTCGGCCGCCATGCTCTCGGCCACTTCGACTTCCGCGAGGATGATCTTGGAGCGCTCGTAGAAGGCCTGGCCGAAGTCCGTCACGCTTTGGCGTCGCGTGGTGCGGTTGAGAAGACGCACGCCCAAGCGTTGTTCGATGAGCCGAACGTGCTTCCCCACCAGCTGCGGCGACATCTGCAGCGCCTCAGCGGCTGCGCTGAACGAGCCAAGATCCACGGCTTTGACGAAAACCGCCATGCTGGTCAATCGATCCATTGGAAACATTTCGTTTGTAATGACCAATCATTTTAGTCATTTACCAGTAATTGGATCAAATCTACTCTGAAGCTCTCGAACCACCCAACGCACGGGGTTTGCTATGAAGATCGCAGTGATCGGTACTGGCAACATCGGTGCGGCCTACGCGCGCGCACTGGCGCAAGCTAAATTCGATGTCGCGGTCGGCGATCGCGATCCGAGCAAGGCGGCGGCCCTGGCCCATGAGATCGGCCCAGAGGTGGAAGGCGGCGGTATCGTTGCCGCGTTCAAGCTCGCCGATACGGTGATCCTGGCGCTGCCGCATCAAGCCGTCGCCGCGGTGCTGGCCGAGGCCGGCGATCTGACCGGCAAGGTGCTGATCGATGTGAGCAATCCGGTCAGTGAGGACTTCAAGGACCTGGTGGTGGGCCTGACCACCTCGGCTGCGGAGCAGACCCAGGCTGCCGCCCCGACCGCGCGGGTGGTCAAGGCGTTCAACACGATCTTCGCCAACCTGATTCCGGCCGAGGCTCGCGAAGGCAGGCAGCTGCAAGTATTCGTCGCCGGCGACGATGCCGCCGCCACCGCGCAGGTGCGCGAACTGGCGCAAGCGCTGGGGTTCGTCGCGGTCGACGCCGGCCCGCTGCGCAACAGCCGTTTCCTCGAGCCGATCGGAATGATGAACATCCAGTTCGGCTTCTTCCTTGGCGCCGGCCCGACCACCGCACCGTCCTGGGCACATGCCTGAACCGTCATCAGGGCTCGCCTGCGCGCCCATCCCTTGCAGGACTAAAACCATGCTGCCACGACTGATACTCAGCCTGAGCCTTGCCCTGACCTCCACCTCCGCCCTCGCCGCACCGGCGCTGCAGGTGCTAGGCAAGGACTACACCTTCCCCAACCGGATCGAGGGGCTGCCGCAGAAGCTTTCGGATTTTCCCGGATTGCAGATCAACCGCTTCACTACCTCCGACGGCGTCGAGCTGGCCTACTGGGAGGCTGGCCAGGGCGAACCGCTGGTGTTCATCCCGGGCTGGTCGGCCAACGGCGCTGAGTACTTCAACGTGCTGTACCTGCTGAGCAAGGACTACCACGTCTACGTGCTCGACCCGCGCAACCAGGGGCTGTCCCAGCGCGTCGAGCATGGCGGTCGTATCGCGCGCTTCGCCATGGACCTGAAGGAGTTCGGCGACCACCTGGGCCTTAAGAAGGCCGACTACGCCGGCTGGTCGATGGGCGCTGCGGTGCTTTGGAGCTACATCGATCTGTTCGGGACCGATGACATCGGCAAGGCGGTATTCGTCGACGAGCCCATTTCGATCTACGCCCACGAGGACTGGAGCGAACAGGAGCGCCTGGACGCCGGAGGCACGACCACCTCTCCCGAGCGCATGGTCGCGGGCTTCACCCAGGGCGCGCCGCTCAACGCCCTGGTCACCGATCTGCTACCGATGCAGCGCTCGCAGGCGATGGATTCGCCCTACTACGCCAACTCCGAGGCGTTCGCCAACGCCTTCATCGAGAACGATCCTCAGGCGGTGGGTCGAGTGCTGTTCGACCACATCACCAATGACTGGCGCGACGTCATCGAGCACAAGATCGACGTGCCGGTGGCGATCTTCACCGGTGAGGTCAGCAACAACCTGCCCAGCCAACGATGGATGCAAAAGACCATTCCTGGCTCGAAACTCTTCGTCTACTCTGAGGCTGAACAGGGCGACCACTTCTTGATGTTCAAGAATCCAGTCAAGTTCACGACCGATCTGCGCACTTTCTTGAGTGAAGCGCCCTGAGATAAACGCAGCCGCCGGGAGGACATTGCCAGGGAAAACGATGCAGGCAATGGCACGCCTGTGCCTCCTGGCCTACCCATACCGAGCTCCGGCTCGAAAGCTTAAGCCACATCAAGGTGATCGTGACGGCAACTTCGATTGCCCTGCACGCACATCGCCCCCCGACCCCGCAGTACCACATCATCAGGAGAAATACGCCATGCCAGTCGTCCGTGTCAGTTGGTTCGAAGGCAAAGATGCGAAAGCCAAACAGGCCGTCGCCGCCGAAATCACCGAGAGCATCGTCAAGAACACAGGAACCGATCCCAACTACATCTACGTCATCTTCGAGGATGTCAAACCATCCGATTGGGCGGGCGGGCGCGGGCAAGCTGTTCGGCGAGGACCCCGAACCGGACTGATTTGGCGCCCTGAACGCGGCGCGCGCTCGAGCGCCGTGCCGCGCACGACCACCGCCGAACGGTGGCGATCGTGCGCGGCTTTGCCCTCCCCGTCAGACGACGGCCGGTCGAAGAAGCAGAGACTCCCCAGCTGCATTGCCACCCACCTGCGCTCGTGGGTACGGGCCGGTGCGCACCGCATGCCACGCCCGGCGGATGGAGCTGCCCTACTGCCCCCGCAGCGGTACTGCCAGCTCGGATGAATCCTCGAGGAAACAGGCGCTCGTTCGCCAATGGTCAAATCATGGGGTCTGGCAAGATGAATGAAGCGGTAACCGAGGCACAGAGTTCATTCGATGGAAAACGCTACGTCGCGGTCATATTCGCGCTGGCGATGGGTGGATTCGTCATCGGGCTCAGTGAATTCTCGATCATGGGACTGATGCCGAACGTCGCCAGCGACTTCGGCGTCACGGAACAATCCGTGGGCAATCTGATCAGTGCCTATGCGCTCGGCGTCGTGGTGGGCGCTCCGGCTTTTGCGATTCTCGGCGGACGTCTGAGACGCAAAACGATGTTGATGGCGCTGATGAGCGCGTACGCCCGACGTCCCCCCGCACTTGAGTAGCAGGCAGCTTTGGAGTCCAATCCCGAACGAGAAGGAGATTGGACGTGAAGAAGCGTTTCAGCGAAGAACAGATCATCGGCTTCCTGCGTGAGGCCGAGGCCGGCCTGCCGGTCAAGGAGCTGTGCCGCCGGCATGGCTTCAGCGAGGCGTCGTACTACCTGTGGCGCAGCAAGTTCGGCGGGATGAATGTTTCCGAAGCCAAGCGGCTCAAGGAACTCGAAGTCGAGAATGCGCGTCTGAAGAAGCTGCTGGCCGAGCAAGTCCTCGAGAACGAGGTGATCAAGGACGTACTGCGAAAAAAATGGTGAGCGCACCGGCCCGTCGTGAGCAGGTGCGCTACATGGTCGGAAAAGGACTCAGCGAGCGGCGCGCTTTGCGCGCGGTGGGCATGAGCGCCAGCGCACTGCGTTACACACCTCGTCCGGATCGCAATGTCGAACTGCGGGCGCAGATCCAGGCATTGGCGCATCGGCACAAGCGCTACGGCGTGGGCATGATCTATCTCAAGCTGCGGCAAGGCGGCCATACCGTGAATTACAAACGCGTGGAGCGGCTGTATCAGCACGCGAAGCTGCAGGTGCGGAGACGCAAGCGCAAGAAGGTGCCGGTGAGCGAGCGGCAACCGCTGATCCGTCCGGTTGCGGCCAATGAAGTGTGGTCGATGGACTTCATCTTCGACCGCACGGCCGACGGCCGCGTCATCAAGTGCCTGGTGATCGTGGACGACGCGAGCCACGAAGCTGTGGCGATCGAAGTCGAACGCGCGATTTCCGGGCACGGGGTCAGTCGTGTGCTCGACCGCCTGGCGCTAAGCCGTGGCCTGCCGAAGGTGGTCCGAACGGACAACGGCAAGGAGTTCTGCGGCAAGGCGATGGTGGCCTGGGCGCACGAGCGGGGCGTGATGCTGCGCTTGATCCAGCCGGGCAAGCCGAATCAAAACGCTTACGTCGAGTCCTTCAACGGGCGCCTGCGCGACGAATGCCTCAACGAACACTGGTTCCCGACGCTGCTGCATGCCCGAAGCGAGATCGAGCGCTGGCGGCGGGAATACAACGAGGAACGACCAAAGAAATCACTCGGCGGGCTGACGCCCGCCGCCCACGCAAAACAACTGGCAGAAGCTCAGCTACAGTAACCCCGGGCTCTAAATGGTCCCGCTACTGAAAGCGGGGGGACGTCGCGCCATCGCAAATCTCTTCAGCGGCCTGGCCAGCAGCTACCACTGGATGCTGGCCTTCAGGTTCATTTCCGGCCTCCCCCATGGCGCATTCTTCGGCGTGGCGGCCTTGGTCGCCGCATCGGTCGCCCGGCCTGGCCAGCGCGGTGCCGCCGTGGCACGGGTGATGATGGGAATCACGCTCGCGCTGCTGGTGGGAAACCCATTGGCGGTCAGCCTGGGGCAGACTCTGAGCTGGCGGTATGCATTCATCGCGGTCACGGTCGGCGCGTTGATCACCGTCGCCTTAGTGGCAGTGGCACTTCCAACCGACCGAAAGGAAAAGCCCACCCATCCGCTGACCGAACTGGGTGATTTCAACAGAGCGCCGGTCTGGCTCGCCCTGCTCGTCGGTGCGGTTGGCTTCGCGGGGATGTTTTGCGTGTTCAGCTACCTCGCACCGACGATGCTGAATACCACCCGGGTCTGCGCGAACTGGATCCCCTTCGGGGTGGCCGCGTTCGGCGTCGGCTCGCTGATCGGGGCGCAACTCGGAGGATGGCTTTTCGACAGGTTTCGCAGCCAAGCGGTCGCCATCAGCCTGCTTGGAGCGCTCGTCGTGCTGCTGATCTATCCCCTGGCCGCCACTTCGAGCCTGACCATCATCCCTGCCGTGGTGCTGTTGGGGACGATGGGGACCCTCGCTCCGATCATGCAGATCCACCTGATGGATGTGGCCAAAGGCGCCCAGACGCTGGCGGCGGCTTCCAACCAGGCGGCATTCAACGTTGCGAACGCGCTGGGCCCATGGGCTGGAGGCGTGGCCATCACCGCCGGACTGCCCTGGGAATCGACCGGCTTCGTCGGTGCCGCCCTGGCGCTGGCCGCGTTGATCATCTGGTGGCTGGCGCCACGCCGGATCAAGGAACATAGCCACCCAGACGGACAGGACTGATCCTGATCGCGCCCTGATGAACGTCTGCGGCCGCAGGCAAGGGGTCGCAGATAAGGCGCCGCGGCTCACGCCAAGGCGCCTCGCTGCGCATACTCCATGAGCCGATCGATCACATAGCGAATCCTCGGCGCGAGCGTCGCCTGCTGGACCCAGAGTATGTTCACGTCGACCATCACGCCTGAATACGCCTCGAGAACGGGTACGAGAAGTCCTCGCTCGATCTTGGGCCTGACCAGAGGAACGGGCATCTGGCACAGGCCGAACCCGGCCACGGCAGTCTTCACGATCGACTCCCCATCGCTCAACTGATAAGTGGCCGGCGGCGTGATCTGGGTGTCGTGCCCCCCTTCCCGCACGGTCCAATGCTGCGGGGGTCCATGGCTCGTCCCGACGATGCAGCGGTGTCCGTTGAGATCGGAAGGATTCATCGGGATACCGTGGGCTTTCAGATAGCTGGGAGATGCACAGATCACCCGCTCGAGGCTGGTCAATTTCCGCGCGATCAAATGACCGCTGTCCGGAATCTGGCCGAATCGGATCGCGAGGTCCGCCTCATCACGCATGAGATCGACGGTTGCATCGTTGAAGCTCATGGTCAGGGCCAGTTCCGGATGCGGCGCCGCTATCTCCAGCAGGATGGGCAACAGCACGCTCTTGCCGAAGGCCATAGGCATGTCGATGTACACCCGCCCCCGCAGCACCTCGTCGTAAGGCGTGATCTGCGCCTCCACCGCCGCGATCCCATCCAGCGCCGCCGAACATGCCCGGAAGTACGCCTCGCCGTCGTGCGTCAACTGAAGACGTCTCGTGGTCCGACGGATGAGTATCACCCCGAGGCGTCGTTCGAGGCGGCTGATGCTTTTCCCTACCGCCGACTTGGTAACCCCAAGGCGTTCAGCGGCCAAGGTGAAGCTGCCGGCCCGCACCACGGCAACGAACGCGCCGATGCCTGAAAGTGAATCCGGAACCGCCCATTGCCCAGTCATGCGCAAAAAACCGATAGTGGAATTTATGTCCACCAATTATAGACCAAACCCCCGTTTATCGACCTCTTGACAACAAATAGAATTGGAGAGTTTCGCCAAAGGGTGAGAACCCCCGAATGGGATCGGCACCCCGAACCTGGTTGGAGCCGAATCGAGCGCCGATTCGTCGTGCCTTCTTGCGCCCTTGATCAATCTGAGGAAACACCCATGAGCAAAAGCGTTTACATGGTATTCGAGCTGACGCCTAAACCCGGCCGGCTCGAGGAGTTCAAGCAAATGGTGGCCGAAGCCGTTATCGCCGCCCGGACCGAACCCACCACCCTGGCCTACGAATACAGCATCAACGCCGACGAAAGCGCCGTTCACATCTTCGAGCACTACCGCGACTCGGCGTCAATCGTATCCCACGTCGACGAGACGTTCGCTCCATTCGGCGAACGCTTCGCCTCGCTGGTCGATGTGACCCGCCTGACGGTATACGGCGAACCCGATGCCGCCGCCCGAGCCAGACTCGATGGATTCGGCGCGGTCTACTTCACACCTTTCCAAGGCTTCTTCCGCTAACGGCTGGTCGGAAATAGATCGATTTCACTGTGCCGAATCATCGTGACTCGGCACTTTCATCACCCAAGAGAGGGATTGGACATGCCTGTAGTACGCGTCAGTTGGTTCGAAGGCAAAGATGCGAAAGCCAAACAAGCCGTCGCTGCCGAAATCACCGAGAGCATCGTCAAGAACACCGGAACCGATCCGAACTACATCTACGTGATCTTCGAGGATGTCGCCCCTTCGGACTGGGCTGGTGCCGGAAAGCTCTTCGGCAACGATTCTTCGGACGGTAGCTGAGCGACCGTCACCGCTTTAGGAGGGATGTGCATTCTGCAAGTTGATCATGATCGGCGGTATCAATAATCAAGGGATCAAAAATGTCAGGGGAAAGAAATAAGAGTTCATCCGGTGCGTCGCGCAAGCGCTCGCAACCGGCTCTGCTCGTCTTTGGCGGCCTGCTGCTGTTGATCGGCATCGCGCTGGCTGCGGGCGGCATGCAATTGGTCATATTGGGCGGATCCTGGTACTACCTGATCGCCGGTGTGGCGATGGCGGTGTCCGGTCTCCTCTACCTGCGGCGCAAGCCCGCCGGCGCCTGGCTGTTCGCCTTGGTCTTCGTCGGCACCGTGCTGTGGGCGCTGTGGGAGGTCGGCCTGAGCTTCTGGCCGCTGGTACCACGTCTGGCACCGGTCCTGGTACTGGCGCTGATCGCCTCCCTGCTGCTGCCCACCTTGCTCGGCGGCAGCGGGCGCGGCGTGTCGCGCGGCCTTTCAGCCGCCCTGGTGCTAGTCCTCGTCGCTGGCGGCGCTGCCGTGTTCGTTCCCCACGGCGTGATCAGCAATGGCGGCATCGGTTCGCTGGCGAACAGCGGCGAGCCGGACGCTTCGGATCCGGCGGCATGGCAGTATTACGGCCGCACGCCGAACGGCACCCGCTTCGTGCCCGAGACGCAGATCAACCGTGACAACGTCGACGGCCTGGAAGTCGCCTGGACCTTCCGCACGGGCGATCCCGCCAATCCCTTCTCGGAAAACCAGAACACGCCGATCCAGATCGACGACACCCTCTACCTGTGCACACCGATGAACAAGGTGTTCGCACTGGACGCGGATACCGGCGAAGAAAAATGGAGCTATGATCCACAGGCGCCGGACACTCATACGTGGAACCGCTGTCGCGGCGTGGGCTACTACGAGCCGGGCGCGGTCACCCACTCCCTGCTGGAGAGCGCGGACACCGATATCGTCGATGACGCCGCGACACCATCGCTTTTGCAGACGGCCGCTACGCAGCCGGCAGCGGCTAACACCTGCCGCCGTCGCATCGTGCTGACTACGATCGATGCGCGCCTGATCGAGCTGGACGCCGACACCGGCGAACTGTGCGAAGACTTCGGCCAGGGCGGCACGGTCGATCTCAAGGTCGGCATGGGAGAGATCAAGCCTGCCTACTACTTCCCTACCTCGATGCCTACCGTGGTCCAGGACCTGGTGATCGTCGGCGGCTGGGTGTTCGACGGCCGTTCGGTCGACGAGCCATCCGGCGTGGTCCGCGCCTTCAATGCGAACTCCGGCGAACTGGTCTGGGCCTGGGACCTCGGCAACCCGGCGATCACCAAGCTGCCGCCCGAGGGAGACACCTACACCCGTGCGACACCGAACGTGTGGTCCACACCAGCCTTCGATGAAGCACTGGGCCTGATCTACCTGCCCACCGGTAACCAGCAGCCGGACTTCTGGGGTGCCCATCGCTCTCCAGCGGCCGATGAGTTCTCGTCTTCCATCGTTGCCCTGGAGCTTGCCACCGGTCGCGTGCGCTGGAAGTTCCAGACCGCGCATCACGACCTCTGGGACTATGACGTGCCCGCACAGCCGGCGCTCTACGACCTGCCCGATGGTAAGGGTGGCACCGTACCGGCGCTGATCCAGGTGACCAAACGCGGGCAGATCTTCATGCTCGACCGGCGCGATGGCTCGCCGCTGGCCGAGGTCGAGGAAAGGCCGGTACCGCAGGAGCACCAGGAAGGCGACTGGGTCAGTGCGACGCAGCCATATTCGGTGGGCATGCCGTCCATCGGCACCGAGCCGCTGACCGAGCAGGCGATGTGGGGTGCCACCGTCTTCGATCAACTCGCCTGTCGCATCGCTTTCCGCAAGCTGCGCTACGAGGGCGAATTCACCGCGCCGACCACTGAGCCCAGCCTGCTGTATCCGGGCTACTATGGCGGGATGAACTGGGGCAGCGTCTCGATCAACGAGAACGAAGGCTACATGTTCATCAACGACATCCGTATGCCTCAGATCGTCAAGCTGATCCCGCGCGAAGGACTGGACGAGTCCCAGATGCCTGCCGGCCATGGCGTCGGTAGCGTCTACCCGATGGAGGGAACTCCCTTCGTGGTCGACCATGCGTCGCTCTCCTCGCCGCTCGGCATTCCCTGCCATGCGCCGCCCTGGGGAACCTTCTCGATGATCGACCTCAAGACGCGTACGCTGGTCTGGCAGCGGCCGGCCGGCACGGTCGAGGACGCGGTGGTGAACGGCGTCAAGGCGAGCGTGCCTGTTCCGCTCGGCATGCCGACCCTGGGAGGCGCGGTGAACACGGCCTCAGGCCTAGTGTTCTATGCCGGCACCCAGGACTACTACCTGCGAGCGTTGGACATCGAAACCGGCGAGGAACTGTGGAAAGGCCGGCTGCCGGTCGGTGCACAGGCCACGCCGATGACCTACGTCTCGCCGGCGAGCGGCCGCCAGTACGTGGTCGTTTCGGCCGGCGGCGCGCGGCAGTCACCGGATCGCGGCGACTACGTCATCGCTTACGCACTGCCGGCTGACGCCGAAAACGCCACTCCCTGACCGACCCGACGAGGTCACCGGAGATCAAACCTGGGGCGCCGAAAGGCGCCCCAGCTCGTTTTCGAGCTCGGCAACGACAGCTGATTCTCGCCACCTGAGCCAATGGTGCACACGCACTACCGCGGCACGGCGGGATCAGTCCAGCGCCGTATCGGTGCGAAGTCGCAGCTCTTTGGGAATCGGGTGCCCACACTCAGTGAGGAACTGGGCGAGCGCGAAGTAGAGGGCGCGAAGTTCAGACGTGGCGTCGTCCTCGCGGTGACAGAAGATGATCGGCGAAGTGATGTGCTCGACCAAGGGCCGATAGGAAACGCCAGGCGAAGTCACCAGGCGCGCGGACGCGGGCACGATCGACACACCCGTACCCGCGGCGATGAGGATCAAGGCGGTGTCGTACTGGTCGATCTCGATGGTCCGCGACAGCGAGACCCCACGACTTTCGAACTGCGCCAGCACGTGATCGGCCAGGCTGGGGCGTGGGTTGTTGGCATAGACGATGAAGGGCTCGTCTTTCAGCGCCACCAGCGGCATCGCCTCCTCCAGCGTCGCCAGCGGATGGTCGTTCGGCAATGCGACCACCATGGGCTCTTCGCGCAGCACGATGCGCCGGATGCCTTCGGCAGGCACTTCGACCCGACTGATACCCGCATCGATCCGCCCAGTGCGCAGGGCATCCACTTGCTCCAGGCTGTTCAGCTCAAGGATCCGTGCTTCGACGCCAGGCAGCACACGCCGATACTCGCGGATGATGCTGGCCAGGCTGCTGTGGAAGTTGGCGGGCACCACACCGAAGTTGAACACCGGCCGCTCATCGCTCAGCAAACGGCGCATGCTGGTCACCATCGCCTCGGTCTTCTGCAGCACTTGTACCGCCTGGTCGTAGAGCAACCGCCCGGCCGGGGTCAGCACCAGCGGTCGTGAGTCCCGGTCGAGGAGCGGCGCACCAACCTCGGCTTCAAGTTCCTGGACGCGCTGGCTCAACGGGGGCTGCGCCATGCGCAACTCCTCGGCTGCACGCGTGAAGCTGCCAAGGCGCGCCACCGTGACGAAATAGCGAAGTCGTTTGAGGTCCATTTTCATATCGATAAACGTATAATGAACGCCGATCCGCCCTACCCGCACGAGTGGCACGACGCTTTTCATATCAAATCGATATGAACCTTATCAAAACGGTGGTTCTTCTACCAACCGCTCGTCTTTATACTACCTGGTCGCATCTCGCCAGAACGCGCGCAAAGCGCTCATCTCCGAAGGGGTCTATCCAGATGGCACCACAGACCAATCGACGGCTGCCCATTATCGCCGCGCTGCTCCAGGTACCGCTCCAAGGACTAGGTTCCGCAGGCGCGGCGCTCGAGGCAGCCCAATCATCGCGGCGAAGGTGAACCTCGGCCATCCTGCGCCAGCGCTTTAATCAAGCAAGAATCGAGCGATCGAACATCATCAGCAGCTGGACCCGATCCAGCTTTGCGACCAACGCCTGGATATCCGCGACATCGTCGGCGCCGTTCGCCCGATGGCCAAGGTCCATCGTTTCGAAAAAACGCCTCGCGCCATGGACCGAAGCGGCAGCGACATCACGATCGAACTCATCCAGCGCTTCGCCGATGCCGCCTGAGCGCAACCCAATGGCCACAATTCCATCCACCACTGTGCAAAGAGAAATTCATGCAAACCGAACTCATCATCGACAACCTCTCTCGTCCAGCCGAACACGGTGCCACCTTCGAACGGCGTCATGCGCTCACCCAGGAACTGGTGACCACCGCCGCCGCCGCCTCTGTCAACGATGCGCTCGCGGCGGCCGAATCCGCGGCCAAGGCGTTTGCATCCTGGTCGGCCACCGGCCCGACCACGCGGCGTACCTTGCTGCTCAAGGCGGCCGATCTGCTCGAACAGAAGCTGCCGGAGTTCTGCGAGGTCATGGCGGCTGAAGTCGGCGCTCCGGAACTATGGGCCAGATTCAACGTGCTGGGCTCCGCCGCGCTGTTCCGCGAGGCCGCCGCCCTGGCGACGCAGATCCAGGGTGAAACCCTGCCCACCGACAAGCCCGGCTCGCTGTCGCTCACCGTCCGCCAGGCGGCCGGCGTGGTGCTGAGCATCGTGCCGTGGAACGGGCCGGTGCTGCTCGGCGCGCGCGCCATCGCCTACCCGCTGGTCTGCGGCAACCCGGTGATCCTCAAGGCCTCGGAGAACAGCCCGCGCACTCATGCGCTGCTGGCCTCCTGCCTGTACGAGGCCGGTCTGCCGGCCGGCGTGCTGAACTTCCTGACCACCTCGCCCGAAGGCTCGGCGGGGGTGACCGAAGCGCTGATCGCCCATCCAGCCGTGCGCCGGATCAATTTCACCGGCTCGACCCGCGTAGGCCGCATCATCGCCGAGACTTCGGCCCGCCATTTGAAGCGCTGCCTGCTCGAACTGGGTGGCAAGGCGCCGTTCGTGGTGCTGGATGATGCCGACCTGGACGGCGCGGTGAATGCAGCGATGTTCGGTGCATTCCTGTACCAGGGCCAGATTTGCATGTCCACCGAGCGTTTCGTGGTCGATGAAAAGGTCGCCGACGCCTTCGTCGAACGCTTTGCCGCACGCGCCAGGGACCTGAAAGTGGGCGATCTGACCAATCCCAACCAGTACGCGCTTGGCCCGATGGTCAGCTCGGCCTCGGGCGAACGGCTCAATCACATGCTCCAGGATGCGGTGGACAAAGGCGCCAAGATCGTCGCCGGCGGCAACGCCCGCGGCGCGGCGATGGATGCCACCATCGTCGACCACGTCGAGCCCGGCGTGATCATCTATGGAGAGGAGACCTTCGGCCCGGTCACCACCATCGTGAGGGTGCGCGATACCGAAGAGGCCGTGCGCGTGGCCAACGACTCCGAGTACGGTTTGTCGGCGGCGGTATTCGGCAACAACCTCACCCGCGCCATCTCCGTGGCCTCGCGTATCCAGGCGGGCTGTGTGCACGTCAACGGTGCCACGGTGCAAAACGAAGCGCAGGCGCCCTACGGCGGGATGAAGAACAGCGGCTATGGGCGCTTCGACGGCCGTGCGGTCATCGACGAGTTCACCGAGATCAAGTGGATCACGCTCGAGGATCCTACCCAGCCTTATCCGTTCTGAGCGACGCCACCTGCGTCAAGTGCCACCGCTTGCCCATCACCGATGGGCAAGCGGTTTTTTTTGCCGTGTCCACTGCTCCGGCGCCGAACGCCCCGAGCCGCAGCCCGCTCTTCGTTCGGATCGGGAGGTTGATCCACATACCCCCCGGGAGTATCATCGGATACTCCCCTACAGTATTCAGGAGCACCCCATGCCAAGCACCGCGCAAGAGAAGCGACGTGTACTGGCTCGCGTGCGCCGCGTGCGCGGTCAGCTAGATTCACTAGAGCGTGCGCTGGAGGAAGGGGCCGAATGCGGCCCGGTGCTCCAGCAAATCGCAGCCGTGCGCGGTGCAATCAATGGGTTGATGGCCGGCGTGCTGGAGAGCCATCTGCGAGAAGAGTTCGGTCATCTCATAGAGCCCAACGTAGCTCAGCAGAAGTCCATCGACGATGTCGTTTCCCTGGTGCGCTCCTATCTTCGTTGACGCGCCATCAGTTATTTCTTCCATAAGAGGGCCTACCATGAAATCTCGCGCCGCCGTTGCATTCGAAGCTGGCAAGCCGTTGGAAATCGTCGAGATCGACGTTGCCCCGCCGCAGAAGGGCGAGGTGCTGATCAAGGTCACCCATACCGGCGTTTGCCACACCGACGCCTTCACCCTATCCGGCGATGACCCCGAGGGCGTATTCCCCGCCGTACTGGGCCATGAAGGCGCAGGCGTAGTGGTCGAGGTCGGCGAGGGTGTCACCAGCGTCAAACCCGGCGACCACGTCATCCCCCTCTACACCGCCGAATGCGGCGAGTGTCTGTTCTGCAAATCAGGCAAGACCAATCTTTGCGTGGCCGTGCGCGCCACCCAAGGCAAGGGACTGATGCCGGACGGCACCACCCGGTTTTCCTATAACGGACAACCCATCTACCACTACATGGGCTGCTCCACCTTCAGCGAATACACCGTCGTCGCCGAGGTCTCGCTGGCCAAGATCAGCCCCGAGGCCAACCCTGAGCATGTCTGCCTGCTGGGCTGCGGCGTGACCACCGGCATCGGCGCGGTGCACAACACCGCCAAGGTGCAAGAGGGTGACTCGGTCGCCGTATTCGGCCTGGGCGGCATCGGCCTGGCAGTCATCCAGGGCGCGCGCCAAGCCAAGGCCGGGCGCATCATCGCCGTCGACACCAATCCGTCGAAGTTCGACCTCGCCCGTAGCTTCGGTGCAACCGATTGCATCAATCCCAAGGACTTCGACAAGCCGATCCAGGAAGTCATCGTCGAGATGACCGGCTGGGGCGTCGATCACTCCTTCGAGTGCATTGGTAACGTCAACGTGATGCGCGCCGCGCTCGAATGCGCCCATCGCGGCTGGGGTCAGTCGGTAGTGATCGGTGTAGCCGGCGCCGGCCAGGAAATCAGCACCCGCCCGTTCCAGCTCGTCACCGGCCGCCGCTGGCTCGGCTCGGCCTTCGGCGGCGTCAAAGGCCGCAGCCAGCTGCCGGGCATGGTCGAGGATGCGATGAAAGGCGAGATCGACCTCGCTCCCTTCGTCACCCACACCATGCCGCTGGAGCAGATCAACGAAGCCTTCGAGCTGATGCACGCAGGCAAATCGATCCGCACCGTCGTCCACTACTAAGAAGTCATCGCTCGTCCATGGCGCGGTATACACCGCGCCCTACCACCGGGACATCATCATGAATTCGATCAGCATCCACCCCACCGTGGACAAAGGCATTGCACCCGAACAGCAGGGCTTCGCGGGGGGCTCCTGCAATGCCTCTGCGAGAGCGACAAGGTCGAGGTCAAAATCGAGTCCCAGACCCAGCATAACCACGCCTGCGGCTGCACCAAGTGCTGGAAACCACAAGGCGCGCTGTTCGCCGTGATCGCCGTCGCACCGCGCGACAAGGTCAGCGTCGTCGCCCACGGCGAGAAGCTCGAGATCGTCGATGAAAGCGCCACCATCCAGCGCCACGCCTGCCGTGAGTGCGGCGTGCACCTGTTCGGTCGTATCGAAAACAAAGACCACGCCTTCTATGGCCTGGACTTCGTCCATACCGAGCTGTCACCGCAAACCGGCTGGGCGGCACCGGGCTTCGCCGCCTTCGTGTCGTCTTTGATCGAAGGCGGTACACCACCGTCGCACATGTCTGCGATCCGCGAGCATTTGCAGCAGCTGGGCCTTGCGCCCTACGACAGCCTCTCGCCCGCGCTGATGGATGCGCTGGCTACCCATGCGGCCAAGCAAAAAGGCACCTACCGCGAAGCATGAACCAAGCAAACCATTCGTCCGGGAATACCCCGGACGAATGGTCTGTGGCGACAGGCGGCATCGCGCAAGCGCTCGCCTAGCGTCGGTGCACCAGCTTCAATGACTGCCTATGGATGCGGTCCACCCCGGATGCGCCTCCAAGCGCTGGTCGATGGCACGCATCGCCGCCAGGCTGCGGCGAAGCTTCAAGTAGATATCACCGCCATAGTCCCAGCCCAAGACCCCTATGCTGCCGCTGTAGCCAATCCGGTCCAGGGCCGCGACGACCGTGAAGTTATCGAGTTCGCCCCGATCCGGCGGCTCCATGGTCGCCACTTGCCCCCACCCCAGCGGCGACATCGCGCTGCCCGACAGCACCACCTGCATCAACCACGGCTCGATCGCGGCCAGACGCTCTTCGAGGCGCCCTTCCTGGCTTGCGAACCAGTGATAGCCATTGAACGAAGCGCCCAGGCGCGGGTGGTCGAAATGCTCGCACAGGCGCACGACCTGCGAGGTGGTCTGGGTAACGTGGTGCAGGTGTGGATACAGCGCGATACGCAGGCCACGCCGCTCGGCGATCGGTAGCAGCGATTCGATCATGCGCATGATCGCCCCGGAACCGTTGATCGAGGTCTGCACCGCCAGCTCGATCAGCTCCACGCCGTCTACGCGCTCGACGATACGGCGCAGCAGTGCATCATTGCGGCCTTCGTGCAGTACCAGGTACAACGCAGCCACATCCAGGCCGTGGCGCTGCTTGACCGTGGGCAGAAGCGAAAGATCGGTGAGCGGCTGTCCGCTCCAGGCCGAGACGGTGATGCCGTCGTAGCCGAGCTCGGCGAGCATTTCGCACTGCGACTGGAAGGCATAGACGCCCATGGAGCTATAGAAGAACGAATCCAGTGCGTGAATGGGATGAGCCATGACCATCGTTCCTCGGCTAGTTAGGGAGTTCAGTCATGATCGCCCAGTCGGGATGCGCCACCAGCCGCTGCTCCATCGAACGAAACGCGCTCATGGAGCGAGCCAGGTTGCCGTAGACGTCACCGCCCATGCTCTCCCAGCCCATTACGCCATAGCGGCCGGCATAGCCCCGGCGGCTCAGCGCGCCGAGCAGGACGAAATTGTCCATCTCGCCCTCATCCAGCGGCTCGATGGTGGCAACGCCCCCCCAGCCCAGCGGCGACATGCGACAGCCTGCGATGTTGACCTGGCGCAGCCATGGCCAGAGCGCGTCGAGACGCTGCTCCAGCGCACTCTCCTGCGTGGCGTACCAGTGGTAGCCATTGAACACGATGCCCAGGCGCGGATGGTCGAAGTAGCGGCAGAGCTCCACCGCTTCAGTCGTGGTCTGCATGCCATAGCGCACGTGCGGATAGAGCGCGATATCGATGCCGCGGCGCTCAGCGATCGGCAGCAGGCGTTCGAGCATCCGGCGATCACCGTCTTCGACCTTGTCGCCGGAGTGCAGCGCCAACTCGATGCTGGCGCAGCCTTCGAGCGACTCGAAGATGCCAGTGACGAACGACTCGAGCCCCGGACGATGGATCAGGTAGAGCGCACCCACGTCCAGCCCCCATTGCGCCTTCACCTGCGGCAGCTGATCCAGCTCTTTGCTCCAGGCCGAGACGGTGATGCCCTGGTAGCCGAGTTCGGCGAGCATCTCGCACTGCACGGCCAGCGGATAGGTGCCGAGCTTGGTCTGGAAGATGAAATCCATGTGGTGCAATGGATGGTTCATGACTGGCCTTCCGAGCTGTCTTGCTGCGGCTTCAGACTGGGGAACACCGGCAGCAGGTATTCGCCCAGTTCGTCGATCACCTCCCGAGCCGGCCGACGCTGCGGCTTGAAGTGCAGCCCGACGTGCGACACGCCTTGCTCCTGCTGGCGCAGCCATAGCTCGCGCAGGGCGTTGCGCCCACCTCTCAGCACCCGACCGGGCTGGATCGGCATGTTCGGATCGCGATCGAGGTCGAACAGCGTGCCGTAGCCATAGGGCTTGAACACGCCCGGTTCGCTGACCGCACGCCACTGCGCGAGGATCTGCGGAATCCTCAGCGGATCGGCGATGTAGGATATGATCCCGTCGGTGTTGCGCGCCGTCCATTCGAGGGTCTGGCCTGCGTGACCGATGACGATGCTGGGCAGACGCGGCGCGGCCGGCTTCGGCACCAGGTCCAGGCCACCGTCGAGACGGCCATAGAAGCGCGACGCATGGACCGGCCAGGCACGCTCGGTGGCAGCGCGGATCATCTCCAGTGCATCGCGAAAGCGCTCGGCGCGGTTGTCGAAGTCGACGCCGAAGGCCGGGTACTCGACCGGACGGTCACCGGTCGCAAGGCCGAGCAGAAAACGCCCGCCCAGCAGTTGGTCGATCGTCGCCGCCTGCTTGGCCACGATCAGCGGGTCGCGCAGCGGCAGCACGATGCCGGCGGTACCGATCGCGATCCGACGAGTGATAGCGGCGAGAAATCCCGCATAGACCAGGGGATCGAGCACCTGGCCGACATCGCCGAAATACGGATCATAAAAAGGCACGTCGCGCAGCCACAGCGCGGCAAAGCCAGCCGCATCGACCTTTTGCGCCATCTCGGCATGGTCGGCCAGGGTCGGTCCGGGACTGTCGGGATAGCTCTCGAGCGGCGCGATGAAACCGAAGGTCAGGTGGCCGGGCTGGAATACCCGGGCATAGCCGGGATGCTGCGCAAGCTCCGACGGGAGCGCGCCCTGCGGATGGTTCTGGGTCATGGATATCTCGCCTGTAGGAGGGTCCAGGCATGCAACGGTGCGGCCCGAACGAAGACGATCAATCTAGCCCTCTGCATTCGAAAGAAAAATGGGCTAAATTTCCAAACATATCGGAATGAAACGCATCAATCGACCATGAACTACTTTGGCGCACTCGAGGCATTCGTACAGGCGGCCGAAACCCGCAGCTTCACCCAGGCCGGGCGGCGGCTGGGCGTATCCTCGTCGGCGATCGGCCGCTCGGTGGCCCGGCTGGAGCAGGAGCTCGGTGCCCGGCTGTTCCACCGCTCCACCCGCGCCATCGCCCTTACCGCCGAAGGCGAGCTGTTCCTGTCGCGCTGCTACCGGATCTTCGCCGAATTCGACAAGGCCAAGAACGAGCTCAGCCGATCGACGCAAGAACCGCGGGGCCGGCTGCGAATCAGCCTGCCCCAGCTGGGGGTGCACCTGATGCATCACCTGGCCTCGTTCCAGCAGCGTTTTCCCCACATCGAGCTGGAAATGGACTTCAGCGACAGGCTGGTCAACGTGATCGAAGAGGGCTTCGACGCGGTGCTTCGGATCGGCGAGGCCGATGATTCGCGCTTGACCCTGCGCCGGCTGGGCGGCTACCGCCATCGGTTGATGGCCGCGCCGGACTACCTTTCCCGCCGGGGCACGCCGCGCCGACCAAACGACCTGCTCGAGCACGCCTGCCTGCGCTACCGCTACCCAAGCAGCGGCAAACTCGCGCCGTGGCCGCTGCACGCGCACAGCGAGCCGCTCGATCTGGAGCTGCCGCAGACAGCCATCACCAACTCCATCGACCCATTACTGACCATGGCCGAGGCGGGCCTGGGCATCGCCCTGCTGCCGGATTTCATCGTCGCCGATGCGATCACCGCCAAGCGCTTGGTCGCGGTGCTGGACGACTACGTAAGCGACCAGCGCGATTTCTTCATCCTGTGGCCAGCCAGCCGCCAGCCCCAGCCCAAGATCAAAGCCTTGGTCGATTTCATGGCCGCCCGGCTCAGCGGCGACGGATGGCAGGAAGAAAGCTGAGCCGCACCCGCCTCGCCCGACGACCCACTTTGTCGGCACGACCGGCCGCCGGCTGTCGAGCATCGCGCCCGCTATGTCACTGCGCCCAGGGCGGCGTGCGCAGCGCATCCACCAGGAAATCCACCAGCCGGCGCACTTTCAGCGGTAACTGCTTGCGCGTCGGGTAGACCGCGAAGATGCCCAGTTCCGCTGCATGGAAATCGGGCATCAGCTCGACCAGCGCACCGCTGCGCAGGTCTTCATGGACCAGGAAATCAGGCTGCAGGATGATCCCTTGATGCGCCAGCGCCGCAGCCCGGCAGGTATCGCCGTTGTTGGCATGGATGCGCGAGCGCGTACGTACCGTCACCTCGCCGGCGGGCCCCTGGAAGCTCCATACATCTCGGGATGACCAGTAGCTGTACGAGACTACGTCGTGCCGGGCGAGCTCGTGCGGATGGGTGGGCGCACCGTGCTTGGCGATATAAGCCGGCGAGGCGCAGAGCACCATGCGCGTGCGGGCGAGCGGGCGGCTCACCAGGCTTGAGTCGGACAGCCGCGCGATGCGGATCACCAGGTCGTAGCCCTCCTCGACCAGATCGACGACGCGGTCCGACAGCACGATGTCCAGGGAGACCTGCGGGTTCTCCGCGGCGAAGCGCCCCCAAAGCGCAGCCAGGTGCAGCGCGCCGAAGGTCTGCGGCGCGCCAATGCGTAAAGGCCCCTGCACCTGCAGCGAACTGCACCCCACCTCAGCCTCGGCCTCCTGCACGGCCAGCAGGATCTCCTTGCAGCGTTGATAGTAGGCCTGGCCCTCGCTGGTCAGCGACAGGCGACGCGTCGTTCGCTGCAAAAGGCGCGTCCCCAGGTGCTGCTCCAGTTCGGCGACATGGCGTGATATCGCGGGCTTGGACAAGTCGGTTGACTCCATGGCGCCGACGAAGCTGCCGGCCTCGACCACGGCAGTGAAGGTTTTCATCGCTTGCAGAAGATCCATAATCTCTAAACTCAAAACAATTTGTGCATGATATGCATATTTATCTCGAAATGGATAACCAATAAAGTTCCCTCACACCAAACGGCCTTGCAGATCACTCACTCTGCCGTCGGATCTCCAAGCGCCGCGACTCAACCAAACTTTGAAAGGACTTTCCATGAACCCCCTCCGAGTTCTCCTCGACAGGGGGATGATCAGGGGGGAGATTGGGCGGTCGTCATATCGTTCTTCCTCAACTTTCAGGCAGAAGCATTTTGAGCTTCAGTCTGGATAGGCGTCACGGAGAACCCGAGCTGCTTGGCGAGTCGACGCATGGAACGTTGCTTGGTTTCCAGCGCCTGTGCCTCGTAGTACTGGAGTCCGTGTTCGACATAGTCCAATCCTTTGACCATGACGCGCCAGAACAGCGCCGCGAGTTTGCGCGCCAGGGCGATATTGGCGATCAATCCACCTCGGCGACCCGCCATCCGACGGTAAAAACCGCCCAGCGCAATGTGTTTGCTGCGAGCGAGGCTGCGGGCCATGACGCAAAACAGGCGCCCAGCACGATTACGCCTGCGCTTGGCCGAGCGTTGGCGCTTACCGCTCTGATGACTCCCGGGGGCCAGCCCGGCCCAAGCGGTGAAGTGTTTCTCGGTCGGCCACTGGGTCAGGTCGGTTCCCACTTCACCTATGAGTTGCAGGACGCTGTAGTCCGTATGGGCGGGAAGCACGGTGAGATCATTGCCTCCACACAGAGCCACCAGCATCGGATGCAGGTCATCGATCTGGGGTGCATTGGCACCGCCTCGCTTGTGCGCCTTGGACGGCGGCGACGTCGGAGGATCGACGTCGATCGAACGGAGCACCGCTTCGATCTGTTGGTCGCAAGCCCTGATCAAACGCTGGTAGTGCTCCCAGCTTTCCAGCGCCTGGCGCAACGCGAACAGATGCTCCTCGGCCCAGGTCCCTTGCAGAGAGGCTTTGATCCGTTCGGCCTTCTGCTGGCGGATCTGCACGTCGCACAAAGCCAGCAGTCGCTCAGGATCGCGTTCACCCTCGAGCATCGACCGGATCACCGCCATGCCGCTGCGGCCCACCAGGTTGCTGATGACATCGTGCAATTTGATGTTCATCCGCTCCAAGGCCTTCTGCAGATGCTGCACATGCCCTGCGGCCAGCGTGATGTGGTCCTGGCGCAGTCGCAGGTAATCCTGCAAGCGCCGGATCTCGGCTGGGGGCACGAAGCCTGCCCGCAAGAGTCCGTGCGCGTGCAACGTCGCTCCCCACTGGCAATCCTTCATATCCGTCTTGCGACCCGGCAGATTGCGGGTGTGCTTACCGTTGACCATCAGCACCTGTAGTTTCGCGGCTTCCAGCACGCTGTACAGGGGCAGCCAGTAGATCCCCGTGGCCTCCATGGCCACCGACTTCACCTTCTGCGACAACAGCCAGTCGCGTAGCTCATGCAGCTGTGCCGTGAACGTGCCGAATACCTTCGGCTCCCCCCCGGCAATCGACACATGCATCTGCTCGCTGCCGACATCCACGAAGGCTGCCAATGGATCCAATACCGGTAAGTGGGCCATCTTATAGCTCCTGGGAACGGGTCGATGGAGAAGGGGTTACCGCAAGCCCGGTCGTGTTCTGGGAAGACAAATCTTTCCAACGGGAAGCCAGGCTCACCATAATGCGCAGCAGCCCACGACCAGAGCCATTCTCACCACCGGGCACCCGGCACCAAAAGACATGCGGCCACGCTGCTTGCGGCAACACAGCCATGCTACTCGGGTTCAAGGTCCATGCGCAGTGCCATCGCGATGGCACAGGAGGCTCACCATGAACATCACTCTGGTTGGCGCAGGCAACATGGGCGCGGGTTTCGTCAAGCAGCTCACTGCGGCGGGCCACCAAGTGCGGGTGACCGCACGCGACCCAGCCAAGGCCCAGGCCCTGGCCGACACCTATGCGGGTGCCACGGCTGTAACGCCTGCCGAGGCACTGGGTGACTCGCAAGTCGTCATCGTCGCCACCGGCTATGCCGATGCCGTCCCCGCGCTGAAAGCGCTCGGCTCGCTCGAAGGCCGCATCGTGATCGACATCACCAATCCGCTGACCGCCGACTTCATGGGCCTGACCCTGGGCTACGACACCTCCGCGGCGGAGGAGATCGCCAAGGCGCTGCCGGGTGCGAAAGTGGTCAAGGCGTTCAATACCGTACTCGCCCAGGTGCTGGCCGAAGGCCCCGTCTTCTCGGGTGGCCAGAGCGTACCGGTGTTCTATGCCGGCGACGACGAGCGCGCCAAGCAGACCGTGCATGCACTGGTGGAAAGCATCGGCTTCCAAGCCGTCGACGCAGGTGGCCTGAACAACGCGCGCTACCTGGAGCCGGTCGCGGGCCTGAACATCTACTTCGCCTATGGCGCCGGGCACGGCACGCAGATCGCGCCCACCTGGATCCATCGCGCCTGACATCTCTCTTGCCAATAGCGGGGCTTGAGCCCCGCATTCGCTCGAATGGCCATCACACCTCGACACACATGACGTAAGGAAACCGACATGAATGCAATCCTCTCACTGCCAGGCCGCATCGGGCTGTCGCTGATCTTCATCATTTCCGGCTGGGGCAAGCTCATCGGCTACGCCGCCACCCAGCAGTACATGGAAGCCATGGGCGTCCCCTCCGCACTGCTTCCGCTGGTGATCCTGCTCGAACTAGGCGGCGGACTCGCGATCGCCGCGGGTGCGTTCACACGCTGGATCGCCCTGGTCCTCGCGGCCTTCTCGGTGCTGACAGCGTTGATCTTCCATGCCGACTTCAGCGACGCAGGCCAGGCGATCAACTTCTGGAAGAACGTGGCAATGGCCGGTGGCTTCCTCCTCCTGGCCGCCAACGGTGCAGGCGAGTTCAGCGTCGATGAACTGCGCAACCGCCGCAGCGCCAAAGCGTCGTAACACGGAGGATAGGCGCTAAACGCGGGCGGCATGCCGCCCGCTCATCCTGGAGAACGCCATGTCTCGCATTCCATCTCTATTCGTCTCCCACGGTTCGCCGATGTTCGCGCTCGAGCCCGGCGTGCTCGGCCCCAACCTCCAGCGCCTCGGTGCATCGCTGCCGGCGCTCTCGGCGATCCTCGTGCTGTCGCCCCACTGGCAGACGCCGCAGTTGCGCGTCTCCTCGGTGGCGAATCCACAGACCATCCATGATTTCGGCGGCTTCCCGCAGCCCCTGTACGAGCTCAGCTACGAGCCGCCAGGCGCCGTGCAACTCGCCGGAGACGTGGTCGAAATGCTCGCCCTTGCGGGTATGCCCGCCACGCTCGACACCCAGCGCGGCCTGGACCACGGCGCCTGGGTGCCGCTGCGATACCTGAAACCCGATGCCGATATCCCGGTGCTGCAGGTCTCACTGCCGCGCGACATGGACACCGAGGGCGCGCAGCGCTTGGGCCGGGCCCTGGCGCCGCTACGGGACAGAGGGGTGCTGATCGTCGGCTCCGGTAGCCTGACCCACAATCTCTACGAGTTCCGCAGCCATATCCGCGATCCCGAATACGCCCAGGAGTTCGCCGACTGGGTCGCGACGGCGATCACCGAGCACGACGACGAGTCGCTGGTCCACTACCGTGCTCGCGCGCCCCACGCCGCGCGCGCGCATCCCACCGAAGAGCACTACCTACCGCTTCTGGTCGCGGCGGGCGCGAGCACCACGGACGAACCCCGCAGCCGGATCGAGGGAGGCATGACCTACGGCGTACTGTCGATGGATTCCTTCATCTTCGGACTCGACACCGACGACACGGAGAAAACGCCATGAACGACATCGTCTGGTCAGCGCTGCGCGCCGACTTGTCGCTGCCATTTCGGACGACGACATCCGCCACTGGGCCGGCGAAGCGGCTTTTGATCCTGCTCCATGGGGTGGGTGGCAACGAAACCAACCTCGCACCGCTCGGGTCCGCGCTGGCGAGCGATACCCGGGTCATTCTGGCGCGTGGCCCCTTGGTCTTGGGACCGGCCCAACATGCCTGGTTCCAGGTATCGTTCGGCCCGCAGGGCCCGCGCCCAGACCTGGCAGCGGCGGAGAAAAGCCGCCAGCAGCTGGCGACGTTCATTGCCGAACTGCAGGCGGAGTACTCCGTCGCACCGTACAAGACCGTAGTGGCCGGCTTCAGCCAGGGCGGCATCATGAGCGCAAGCATCGGATTGACGCGCCCCGAACTGGTCGAAGGCTTCGGCATTCTCTCCGGGCGCATTCTCCCCGAGATCAGACCACAGGTCGCGGACCGCGCCGCCCTTGGCAAGGTGCAGGGTTTCATCAGCCATGGCCGGGACGATACCAAGCTGGTGGTGGAATGGGCCCACCGAGCCGACGAGATGCTGACGGAACTGGGCGTCGCGCATGAAACTCGCCTTTACCCGGGCGATCATGGCATTACGCCTGCGATGCAGCAGGACTTCTTCGCCTGGTTCGAACGGCTGACCCGCTGATCCGCCGCGCCAGAGGGTCGGCGCGGCCTATCACTGGTGAAGGCGCTACTCCTTGAGTGGGAATCCACCGAGGAGCAGCCTGCGCTTCCTTCCTATCCAGAAGCGCCGACATGAACACGACGCGAGTGCCGTCGACGCTCTCCCTGGCGGCGACCACCTCGGCCAACAGTGGGCCGAGCCCCGCCGCCACGCTCCAGCTGGAGCTGACTTCGTCAGCGGTACCAGCCAGGGGTGAGTCGACGCCTACCTCGGCATCCCCTATGCAACCCCGCCCGTCGACCCCAACCGATGGCGAAGGCTTCGGCCCCTACACAGCTCACCAACCTGGAAACTTTTCAGAAGCGCCGGCCACATGATTTCATCGCGCAGGCGGATGCACTGGATGCAGCACTGACTGCGGCTCAACCATAAGCGCTCACAGCAGCCCATGCCCGGCGATCGTCGGCAGCCATTGCAGGTAAATGGTCAGGTGCGTGCTGGCGATCATGCGTGAAGTTCGCGATCACCCCCCATAGTCGAGATACGAGCACTCGAGGTGCGGATTGGTCGCTGATTTATCCAGGGGAACCTGCCATTTCAGCGAAGATACGAGATGAACGCTCACCGACATGGAGCGACGCTTCCATCCACTGGCTTGGTTTCATTACGCATCAATGGATCGAGCGGGAGACTTACGACCAGGTCCAGTAAGTGAAGGGTAATGTACCTTGGCTTACTTTTAGGCAGTCTCTGGATCGTGGAACTGGAGCGGGCAAAGGGACTCGAACCCTCGACATTCAGCTTGGGAAGCTGACGCTCTACCAACTGAGCTATGCCCGCTTTTTTTGGTGGGAACCGGCCCCTTGGGGCGAAACGCGGGCAACACTATAACGTGGAGAAACAAGCTTGTATAGCGCTTGCCGGCTTCACCATAATTAGACTAAAGTATTAGTCGATTAGTAAGGATTCCGAACATATGGACTTGGGCGACTCCCTCGAGCTCCTGGACAGCTATCTCTGGCGTCATTGGCGCCGCAATTTCAAGCACAACGAGGTGGAGCAATTCACTTTCGCTGAGGCGGACTACCTGCGCTGCATCGCCAATCTGGGCAGCAGTCGGCTCACCGACATCGCTCATCTACTGGGCGTGTCGAAATCGTCGGCCAGTGAAATGCTCGGCAAGCTCGCTGATCGCGGTTGGGTGGAGGTCGAGCCCTGCGAGCTGGATTCCCGCTCGCGCCTTTACTCGCTCAGCGACAAGGGGGATGCGATCAAGCAGGAGTGCTTGCGCTGCTATGACCTGATGGTCGAGCGCCTGAGTGAAAGTCTCCCGCCGGAGGAGTTCGGCGAGCTCAACGAACTCCTCGCGCGAGCCACCGAGATCATTTGGCAGAGCACCGACCGGCGCTCATCGCGGCCAGCTCTCCCGCAGCTCGTGAACGCCCACCCGGCTCAATCGCCGAGATAACGATGATATTCGTCCATGTAGCCGTTGAGTCGATCTGTATCGGCCTGGAGCTTGGCCAACCGCGGATCGTTGGCCGGCAAGCCGCGCTGGGCATCGCGCATGCCCTGGTTGAGCCGGTCGCTCTCGTCGAGGACGATGGCGTAGGCCTGTTCGAAGGAGCGGCACTGGGGGGTGGATTCACCGCTGTCGCCCGCGAGCGAGTCAACGCAAGGCTCGCCTAGTTGGTTGGCGGTATCGACGACGAACTGCATCGAGGAGAAGTATTCGTCGATCAGCTGGTCGGCAAAGGCGGGGGTGGCGAGGCAGACGGAAAAAGTAGCGGCAAAGGCCAAACGCTTGTACATGCGAGTTTCTCTTGGATGGCGCGCCCGGGCGAATATGGCCCGAGTTTCAGGTCGAGACGAAGGATCGAACATCGTTCGACCCCCCGGGTTCGGTCCATTCCAAGCTACCACGCGGGCGTGGATGCCGGCTACGGTCGCGACTCAGCCTGGTGCACTGCGCCGCTGCAAGGCCCCTTCACTGTGCATCGCCAGTAGCGCGCGGGAGAGGATCTCCTCTTCGCTCCATTCGGTATAGCTTTCACCCTCGCATGGCACCGCAATGCTGGACTCCCCTCCATCGGGAGCGCGCAACAGCGCCATCACCTCCTCTCCCGGTTGGCCGAAGTAGCTGTAAGCGATGAGATACCATCCAGCCTGGTTCACGGTCACACCCTCCTCGGTCGAAGTTCATCGATAGCTTAAGCATCAAGCATGCCGAACGCTCGGAGTGCTCACCAACGGATACGTTTCGTCAACACAATGGCACGTGCGAACGGAACGATACTTTGGTCTTTGCTGACTAAAAGCGTATGGCGACACAATTCCGTAACATCGATACTTCGCTTCGACAAACGCACACATTCATTCCCGTGCGTGGAGGATGAACCCATGTTGATCGCAACGTTGCTCACCTTTGCCGCAGCCAGCCTGCTCGCAACCCTGTTTGCCGCCACACTGCTTTCAGGCAGCCATGTAGACGGCCTTTATAAAGACTGACCGAACCTCCACAAAAACAATTTCCCTTGGAAGCGGCCGGCATCAGACGATGCCGGCCGCTTCTTTACATGGGTTCACCCATCCAGGTTCACCCACGCCTCTCGTTCAGCCCACGTAGCGCGACAGGGCGTCGTGCATCTCCCGCTTGCGCGTGGGCTCGGCGAAGCTCGCCTCGATCGCATTGCGGCTCAGCTCGATCCAGGTACCACGACCGAATCCGAATGCCTCCTGGACGGCGAGGAAATTGTCGTTCATGTAGCCGCCGAAGTAGGCGGGATCGTCCGAATTGAGCGTCACCTTGATACCCGCTTCGAGCATCCGAGGCAGCGAATGCTCGCTCATCTGTCCGAACACCTTCAGATACAGGTTGGACAGCGGGCAGACCGTGAGCGGCGTGCCGCGTTCGGCGAGCAGCGACATCAGCGCGGGAGATTCGACGCAGCGTACCCCGTGGTCGATCCGCTCGACCCCGAGCTCATCGAGCGCGGCGCTGATGTAGTGATGCGGCCCTTCCTCGCCTGCGTGGGCAACCAGCCTCAAGCCCTCCTGCCGCGCCCTGGCGAAGGCGCGGACGAACTTCTCAGGCGGATGATCCCGCTCGGCGGAGTCGAGCCCGACGCCGATGAAGCGATGCCGATGGGCCAGTGCCACCTCGAGGGTCTCGAGCGCGGACTCCTCGCTCATGTCGCGCAGGAAACTCAGGATCACGTGACTGGTGATCCCGAACCGTCGCAGCGCCTCCTGGCAACCTCGCTCGATACCGGCGAGCTGGGTCGCGATCGGCACGCCGCGGGCGAGATGCGCCTGCGGGTCGAAGAACAGCTCGCAGTGCATCACGTTGTCGCGGGCGACGCGCGCGAAATAGCTCAGTGTCAGGTCGAAGAAGTCCTCCTCGGTGAGCAGTACCTGCATGTTGCTGTAATAAAGATCGAGGAACGACTGCAGATCGGAGAAGGCGTAGGCGCTCTTGAGCGCGGCCACATCGGGAAAGTCGAGCGTCATACCGTTGCGCTCGGCGAGAGCGAAGATCAGTTCGGGCTCGAGCGCGCCTTCTATGTGCAGGTGCAGTTCGACCTTCGGCAAGCCACGAATGAACTCTTCCATGAAGAGACTCCAATCCATCAATGATAAGGGTAGCGCGGACACTATCACCGACCCGCGACGACGGCGAGCGAGGCGCGCGACCAGCACGCCGGATAATGCAATTTTTCCTTAATATACAAAATATTGGCAGGCACTTCAGCGCGCCGGTGGATTTGCTTCTCATCCACTAGTCAAGTGTTGCAGAAGTCCATAGACTGGCAACTTCCCAATCACATGGAACACCCTGCTTGAACGCATCCACAGACGGGCCCTGTAGACGCTCAACGATGAGCCTCGCCCCGACTTCTCCCACGTGCGCGACCCTAGCGCCCTACGCTTTCCCCACCACCCGCACTTCGCGCTCCTCCTCCACGGAGGCACACCATGTTTGAGTGGCTGATGGATCCCACCGTCTGGGCCGGACTGCTGACGCTGATCCTGCTCGAGCTGGTGCTCGGCATCGACAACCTGGTGTTCATCGCCATCCTCGCCGATAAACTGCCTCCCGAGCAGCGTGACCGCGCGCGAGTGATCGGTCTGTCGCTGGCGCTTTTGATGCGCCTGGGACTGCTCGCCAGCATCTCCTGGCTGATGGGCATGACCCAGCCACTGTTCAGCATTGCGGATCTCGAGGTCAGCGTACGCGACCTGATCCTGATCGTTGGCGGCTTGTTCTTGATCTACAAGGCGACCAGTGAACTGCACGAACACATCTCGCCGGCGAGTCACCGCGCCAGCGGCAAGAGCGTCGTCTATTCGAGCTTCGGCGTAGTGGTGATGCAGATCGTCGTGCTCGACGCGGTGTTCTCGATCGACTCGGTGATCACCGCGGTCGGCATGGTCCAGCACATCGAAGTGATGATGATCGCGGTGGTGATCGCGGTCGTGGTGATGCTGATCGCCAGCAAGCCGCTGACGGTCTTCGTCAGCAAGCATCCGACGGTGATCCTGCTGTGCCTCGGCTTCCTGCTGATGATCGGCTTCAGCCTGGTCTGCGAAGGCCTCGGCATCCATATTCCGAAGGGCTACCTGTACGGCGCGATCGTCTTCTCGCTTTTGATCGAGATGCTCCAGGAGTTGCGTCGGCGCAGCTCGAAGTCCGATCAGTCCTGGCGCGGCGGCCGCCGTGCCCGCACCACCGAAGCGGTAATGCGGCTGATCGGTGGGAGCGATCTGTCGGTGCACACCAACAGCGTCTTCAATTCACAGCAGGAGCACGCCAGCAGGGGCGACGAGCCGGTGGCACTGTTCGACGCCAACGAACGCCGCATGGTCATGGGGGTACTGTCGCTCGCCGACAAGCCGATCGAGGCGATCATCACCCTGCGCCGCGAGCTCGAGACCCTCGATGTGCTCGACCCGATAGAGCAACAGCTCGAGACGCTGGCCAACAGCCGGCACTCCTGGCTGGTTGCGATCGAGGACGGACATACCGACGAGCCGCTCGGGGTGATCAGCAAGAAGCGACTGCTGGCGCCGCTGCTGGCGGGTGAAAAGCCCGAAGACCTGCGCGAGATGATCGAGCAGCCGCTGGTGCTGCTGGAGAACGTGTCGGTGATCGACGCGGTGGAACACTTCCGCGCCTCCGGCAAGAGCTTCGCCTTCGTGGTCGATGAGTTCGGCACCCTGACCGGGATCGCCACTACCACCGACATCCTCGAGGAGATCGCCGGCGAGCTGCCGGAACCAGGCGAGGCGACGACGCCAGCGGTTACCGAGGTGTCACCCGACTGCTACGACGTCGATGCCAGCGAGGACATCCACGACATCAACCAGTACCTGCCGGTCCCGCTGCCGACCGGGCGCGACTACACTACCCTTGCAGGCTTGGTGCTCGACCGCCTCGAGTCGCTGCCCTACATCGGTGCGGTGACCAGCGTCGAGGGCTGGCGCCTGGAGGTCAGCGACGTCGAGCGCCATCGGATCATGCGCGTGCGGCTGGTACGCGAAGAAGCCAATGAGGAGCACGAGCAGCCCACCCACTGAGCCTGCCCGAGCGACACGATCGAAAGCCCCGAAGCGCCCGCGTTTCGGGGCTTTCGCGCTTTCTCTCGCGGGTATACATGTTAATCTGCGCCTCTCATTCGGCGCCGAAGCTGGCGACGCGTCCGCGCAGGCGCGGTACTCGCCGGTCGTCGGGCCGCGTAGACATGGATGCAAGGATGTCGAGCATGACACGCGATACGCAAGACCTGGACGCTTTTCGCTGGTACGCGATCCAGTGCAAGGGAGGCGAGTCGATCCGCGCAGCGGAGAACCTCGCCCGTCAGGAGTTCGAGATATTCCATCCCTTGGTGAGCAATCCATCCCCGCGCGGTGGGCGTGCTCCCCGTCGCGTCGAGCCGCTGTTTCCCTACTACCTCTTCATCCGCCTCAACCGCGTCGACAGCAACTGGCGCCCGATCCGCTCGACCCGCGGCGTGCTGCGGCTGGTGAGCTTCGGGCTCGAGCCGACGCCGGTGCCGGACGAACTGATCGAGATGCTCAAATCCCATGCCGAGCGTCGCGAGGACGATCCGATCAACCATTACGTCTCCCTGCGCCCGCGGCTTGCTCCGCTCGACCCCGCCGAGCATTCGCCGCTGGCGCTGATCCTGGACAAGCGAAGCGGCGAGGAGCGAGTGATCGCCCTGCTCAACCTGATCGAATCGCTCAACGATCCGAGCGCACTCTAGCGCCTCGGCACACGACGTACGCAAATAATTAAGCTCGGTCCTCTACACCGTGGACCGATGATCATAGAGTATCTGTTTAGACCAAGGTGTTAGCGGCGCAGCGACCCTACCGCCATGGTGCCCAGCGCAGCCAACGACAAGAATTCCTTTCAAGACCGGCTCGTCCGAGTGAAGCGAGGCTCGACGAGCTTTGGCGCATCCCGAGCCCGCCGACGGACACTCACGGCGAGTCGAGGGATATGAACCGGTTTTGCGAGGAATTCCGAGGCAGCGCCATAGACGAGTAACGATTGGAGACGATTGATGAGCGAGCAACGCTGCCGGCTACCGGGTTGGCGCAACAAGTTGATGAGCGCCGCGCAGGCAGCCGAACTGATCGATGACGGCATGATCGTCGGGATGAGCGGCTTCACCCGCGCAGGAGAGGCCAAGGCGGTCCCCCTGGCGCTGGCCGAGCGGGCACACTCGACACCGCTTTCGATCACCCTGATGACCGGCGCCTCGCTCGGCAACGACATCGACGCCAAGCTGACCGAAGCCGGCGTGCTCGCCCGACGGATGCCGTTCCAGGTCGATACCACGCTGCGCCGGGCGATCAACCGCGGCGAGGTGATGTTCATCGACCAGCACCTCTCCGAAACGGTCGAGCTGCTGCGCAACAAGCAGCTCGGCAACCTCGACATCGCGGTGATCGAAGCCTGCGCCATCACCGAGGAAGGCGGCATCGTGCCAACCGCGTCGGTCGGCAACTCGGCGAGTTTCGCGATCCTCGCGGAGCGTGTGATCATCGAGCTCAATCTCAACTCACCCATGGCGCTCGAAGGGCTCCACGACATCTACATCCCGCAGATGCGCCCCAAGCGCACCCCGATCCCGATCACCGCACCGAACAGCCGTATCGGCCTGCCTTACATTCCGATCGACCCGGCCAAGATCGCCGCCATCGTACTTACCGACGGCTACGACAGCCCATCGAACTGCAAGCCCGCCGATCCCGACACTCAGCGGATCGCCGACCACCTGATCGAATTCTTCGTCTCCGAAGTGGCGCAGGGGCGCCTTTCCAACTCCCTGCTCCCGCTTCAGGCCGGCATCGGCACGATGGCCAACGCAGTGATGGAAGGGCTGCTCTCGGCGCCGTTCGAGGGCCTGACGATGTACTCCGAAGTACTCCAGGACAGCACCTTCGCCCTGCTCGACAGCGGCAAGATGAGCTTCGCCTCCGGCAGCTCGATCACCCTCACCGAGGAGTGCGGCGCACGGGTCTGGGCCAACCTGGACGCCTATCGTGACCGCCTGGTGCTGCGCCCGCAGGAGCTCTCCAACCACCCCGGCGTAGTGCGTCGGCTCGGGGTGATCGCGGTCAACACCGCGCTCGAGATCGACATCTATGGCAACGTCAACTCGACCCACGTCTGCGGCACCCGGATGATGAACGGCATCGGCGGCTCGGGCGACTTCGCCCGCAACGGCCAGCTCTCGATCTTCATCACCAAGGCCCTGGCCAAGGACGGAGACATCTCGAGCCTGGTGCCGTTCGCAAGCCACGTCGACCACTGCGAGCACGATGTCGACATCATCGTCACCGAGCATGGCCTCGCCGACCTGCGCGGTCTCGCACCGCGCGAGCGCGCACCGCTTTTGATCGACAACTGCGCCGACCCGCTCTATCGCGACGCGCTGCGCGACTACTTCGAGCGCGCCTGCGCTCGCGGCGGTCAGACCCCGCACTGCCTCGAGCAGGCCCTTGCCTGGCACCAGGCGCTGGAGCGCGATGGCAGTATGCGCGTCTTCAGCAGCGCTGGTCGAAAGCCGGATTCCATCGACAAGAACTAGAAAAAGGTCAAGTTTACGGGCGCTCGGTCGATCTATCGGAATACACATTCCTGGATCATCGGGCGTCCCATGAAAAACCTCCGTTTGACTCTTCAGCTCGGTATAGCGCTGTCGGTGAGCTTCGCGCTCTTCGTGCTGGTGATAAGCATCGCCATGCTGAGTTTCTCCTCGATGGACCGGCTACGGGAGGACACCGCCCGCCAGGCGCAACTGTCCGAAAGCATGATCAATGCCTACAGCCAGCTGCGCCAGGTTCGGTTGACGTCGATTCGCGCAGCCATCGCCGGTCGAAGCGGTGATCTCGCCCAGCAGCGCCAAGCGCTCCAGAGCGCGGAGCAATTGCTCGCGGAGGTGCAGCAGTCGTTCGATGCCTATCTCTCCCGTGAAGGCACCTCCAGCGCCGTCAACGTCATCGACCAGCAGCTGGGCGCCGCTTTCGCCGGCTACGTCGCCAATATCATAGAACCGACGCTCAACTATGCGCGCCGCTCGGATGTCGACGGGTTGAATGCGCTGACGCTCAATGCGGTGCAGCCCAACGCCGATTTCAACCAAGCGATCCGGGCGATCCTGGACTTCCGCAATCAGCGCGCGGCCGAAGTCGAAGCCGCTACGGACCGAACCAACTTGCGCAACACCCTGGTGATGGCCGCCTGCCTGCTCTTCTCGCTGATGCTTTGCGTCGTCACCTTCCTGATGCTGCGCCGCAGCGTGGTCACCCCGCTCGTCCGCGCCCAGTCGCACTTCGAGCGTATCGCCCAGGGTGATCTCTCCAGGCCGATCGAGACACTGGGACGCAACGAGATCGGCCAGCTCTACGCCGCGCTCGGCAAGATGCAGAACATGCTGAAGGACAACGTCTCCCAGGTCCGCGAAGGCGCGCAGGCGATCCATCACGGCGCACGCGAAATCGCTCAAGGCAACACCGACCTCTCGAGTCGTACCGAGCAGCAGGCCGCATCGCTCGAGGAGACCGCCTCGAGCATGGAGCAGATGACCTCCACCGTGCGCCAGAACGCCGCCAATGCCGAACAGGCACGCAGCCTTGCCAATCGCGCCACCGGCGTCGCCGAACGCGGCGGCGAGGAGATGAAGCAAGTGGTCGGCGGGATGGAGGACATCTCGAATACCGCAGGCCAGATCTCATCGATCATCGCGATGATCGACGGTATCGCCTTCCAGACCAACATCCTCGCCCTCAACGCCTCGGTGGAAGCAGCCCGCGCCGGCGAGCACGGCCGCGGCTTCGCAGTGGTGGCCGGCGAAGTACGCAACCTCGCCACCCGATCGGCCGAAGCGGCCGGCGAGATCAAGAACCTGATCGAGAACGTCAGCGGCAAGATCGACGCCGGCAGCCAGATTGCGCTGAGCGCAGGCAAGACCATGCAGGAAGTGGTCGACGGCATTCGCGAGGTCAACCAGTTGGTCAGTGAGATCGCCTCCGCCTCCAAGGAGCAGAGCGACGGCATCGAACAGGTCAACCAAGCGGTCAGCGAAATGGACAGCGTGACCCAGCAGAACGCCGCGCTGGTCGAGCAGGCCGCCGCCGCCGCCGCCTCACTCGAACGTCAGGCCGCCGAGCTTGCCGAGACCGTAGAGCGCTTCCGCCTGGGTGACGAAAATGCCCGCGAGACCAGCCAAGCGCCGTCGCTGCCCCGCCCCTCCTCCACGTTGCCATCGGCGACCAAAGTGCCAGCACTCAGGACACCGGTAGGTGACAAACGAGTGGCATCGAAGAGCGAATCAGTCGAAGAGTGGACCGAGTTCTGACCCCCGCGCAAACGAACACCTCCAGCCCGCCAGCGTGCGGGCTTTTTGACGTCCGCCAGGCGGCGAGCATTATAGGAAGACGCTCGGGGTTCTCGGCCGAGGAAGCCACCCGGCTGCACGCCGCTTCGCGCCAGCAGATCAACGACACGCGGCGGCTCAAAGAGCAACTGCTGTCGGCGCTGGCCGAGTGGATTACGCAGCATCACCTGAAGCAGGCCGAGGCCGCGAAGATCATGAGGGTATCGCGCCCGCGTGTGTCCGATGTGGTGAACAAGAAAACCGAGAAGTTCACCATCGACGCGCTAGTGGAGATGCTGAGCCGGGTTGGGGAGCCGGTCCGGCTGGCGATAGGGTGACACAGGCAACCACGCGCTCGCGCAGAGATGACAGCCCGGCTACCAGCGAAGCTTCACCCGCAGTCGAGCGACCGCCTGGGAATGCAGCTGGCTGACCCTGGACTCGGTGACGCCGAGCACCGCACCGACCTCCTTGAGGTTCAACTGCTCCTGGTAGTACAGCGCCAGCAGCACCCGCTCGCGCTCCGGCAGCATCTCGATCGCATCATGCAAACGCTTGCGCTGCTCGGCATCGAGGCAGGCCTGGTCCGGCGCGACGAAGGGAGCCAGCTCCTCATCGACCCTGCTGGTGGGCTGATCGTCCTCACTGCTTTCGGTGAAGGTCGAGAACAACCCGTCGTTGACCTCGCCGATCAGCTGGCGATAGGCCTCGAGCGACATATCGAGATACTCGGCGATCTCCCGCTCGCTCGCCGCGCGGCCGTGACGCTGCTCGAGCTCGCGCATCGCTCGCTCGACCTCGCGATAGCCCCGACGCACACTGCGCGGCAGCCAGTCGCGCGAGCGCAGCTCATCGACCATCGCGCCGTGCACGCGCTGGGAGGCATAGGTAGGAAAACTGGTGCCCAGGCTCGGATCGAAACGCTCGAGCGCATCCAGCAGCCCGATCATCCCGGACTGGATCAAATCCTCGAGCTCGACGCTCGAGGGTAGCCGCACGGAAAGCGACAGCGCCTGACGGCGCACCATGGGCAGGTAGCGTTCGATCAGTGCGGCGCGCTCCAGCCGCCCCTTCGCGGTGTAGATCGCCACTTCTCGATACCTCCAGCGAAGCGGGCCAACGCCCGCGGATGATGACAATCCTGTGCTCCCGTGCCCGCGGGTATCGAAACCGCGAAAGCGAGCACTTTGCCCATTGTCATCCTGATGGCCACCCCGCCATCGCCGGAAAAACCGCGCTTTTACCCCCCTGACCGAACGATGACGCAGCCCAGGATCGATGACCGCCACGCAAAGAATGCGCAATTTTCCTAAAGCAAAGTCGATCCACGTCGATAACCACTATGCGACGGCGAGCAGCGCCGAAGACCCAAGCCCGCGCCCACAAGGGCCCAAGCATTCAAGGACATAGAGCCATGGCACAAGTCATCTCCACCAACACTCTGTCGCTGATGACACAGAACAACCTCAGCAGATCGCAGAGCCAGCTCAACACCGCGATCGAGCGTCTTTCCTCGGGCCAGCGGATCAACGGTGCCAAGGACGACGCGGCCGGCCTCGGCATCGCCAACCGCCTGAGCGCCCAGATCACCGGCCTCAACCAGGCTAACCGCAACGCCAACGACGGCCTGTCGATGGCGCAGACCGCCGACTCCACCCTTGGCCAGGTGCAGGACAACATCCAGCGCATCCGTGAACTGACGGTCCAGGCCAGCAACGGTACGCTGACCGAAGATGACCGCGCCTCGATCCAATCCGAAGTCGACCAGCGTCTCGAGGAAATCACCCGCCTCACCGAACAGACCCAGTTCAACGGGATCAACCTGCTGGATGGCACCAACGCAAGCGTCACCATCCAGGTCGGCGCCAATGACGGCCAGACCATCGAACTGACACTGCAGGACACTTCCCTCGCTACGCTGGCACTTGATGGGTTCGCCGTCGAAGAAGGTGGCGATGCCTCCACGCAGCTCGCGACCCTCGACGCCGCGCTGAACACCATCGACAACGCGCGCGGCGTGCTCGGTGCCCAGCAGAACCGTCTGGAATCGGCGATCGACGGCAACGCAGCGCTTTCGACCAACCTCTCGGCGGCCCGTTCGCAGATCGCCGATGCCGACTACGCCCAGGAAGTGTCGAACATGACCACCGCCAACATCCTCCAGCAGGCTGGCACCTCGGTACTGGCGCAGGCCAACCAGCGTCCGCAGAACGTCCTGTCCCTGCTGCAGTAAGCGAGCGAGAGCAGGCAACGAAAAGGGCGCCGCGGCGCCCTTTTTTCATCCCCCAGGTTCGCTTCCCGCTTGATGCATGACGCTTGATAACTAGATCAAGGAGCGTGGCATGACCCTTCCGCCGATTCCGCCGCAGTCGACCCAACTCCCCAGCGCCACCCTCCCAGCCGCGACAGAGCCCCTCGCCACTGCTCTACCCCAGGTCGAGGCGCCTCAAGCCGAACGGAACTCACCCGCCGTGGAGCGGGAGATGGAACCGCAAGCGCCATTGAACGCACTGGAAATCGCCCAGCAAGCGTTCGCCGACCTCGGCGTGACCTTCGAGATCGACGAAGGCAGCGATCGGCTGATCATCAAAGTGGTCGATCGCACCAGCGGCGAGCTGATCCGTCAAATCCCCTCCGAAGAGATGCTCAGAATCGCAACGCGCCTGGAAACCGGCAGCGTCACCCCCGGCAGCCTGTTGGATGAGTGGGCGTAAGACCGACTGTTCGCCACCCTCCGATCGTCCCGAGCGGCGGCGGTGAGGCCGTGGTTCGACTCGGCTCGTTCCTCGCCGGCTTTCCATGAACCCCCTCCGAGTTCTCCTCGACAGGGGGATGATCAGGGGGAGATTGGGCGGTCGTCATATCGTTCTTCCTCAACTTTCAGGCAGAAGCATTTTGAGCTTCAGTCTGGATAGGCGTCACGGAGAACCCGAGCTGCTTGGCGAGTCGACGCATGGAACGTTGCTTGGTTTCCAGCGCCTGTGCCTCGTAGTACTGGAGTCCGTGTTCGACATAGTCCAATCCTTTGACCATGACGCGCCAGAACAGCGCCGCGAGTTTGCGCGCCAGGGCGATATTGGCGATCAATCCACCTCGGCGACCCGCCATCCGACGGTAAAAACCGCCCAGCGCAATGTGTTTGCTGCGAGCGAGGCTGCGGGCCATGACGCAAAACAGGCGCCCAGCACGATTACGCCTGCGCTTGGCCGAGCGTTGGCGCTTACCGCTCTGATGACTCCCGGGGGCCAGCCCGGCCCAAGCGGTGAAGTGTTTCTCGGTCGGCCACTGGGTCAGGTCGGTTCCCACTTCACCTATGAGTTGCAGGACGCTGTAGTCCGTATGGGCGGGAAGCACGGTGAGATCATTGCCTCCACACAGAGCCACCAGCATCGGATGCAGGTCATCGATCTGGGGTGCATTGGCACCGCCTCGCTTGTGCGCCTTGGACGGCGGCGACGTCGGAGGATCGACGTCGATCGAACGGAGCACCGCTTCGATCTGTTGGTCGCAAGCCCTGATCAAACGCTGGTAGTGCTCCCAGCTTTCCAGCGCCTGGCGCAACGCGAACAGATGCTCCTCGGCCCAGGTCCCTTGCAGAGAGGCTTTGATCCGTTCGGCCTTCTGCTGGCGGATCTGCACGTCGCACAAAGCCAGCAGTCGCTCAGGATCGCGTTCACCCTCGAGCATCGACCGGATCACCGCCATGCCGCTGCGGCCCACCAGGTTGCTGATGACATCGTGCAATTTGATGTTCATCCGCTCCAAGGCCTTCTGCAGATGCTGCACATGCCCTGCGGCCAGCGTGATGTGGTCCTGGCGCAGTCGCAGGTAATCCTGCAAGCGCCGGATCTCGGCTGGGGGCACGAAGCCTGCCCGCAAGAGTCCGTGCGCGTGCAACGTCGCTCCCCACTGGCAATCCTTCATATCCGTCTTGCGACCCGGCAGATTGCGGGTGTGCTTACCGTTGACCATCAGCACCTGTAGTTTCGCGGCTTCCAGCACGCTGTACAGGGGCAGCCAGTAGATCCCCGTGGCCTCCATGGCCACCGACTTCACCTTCTGCGACAACAGCCAGTCGCGTAGCTCATGCAGCTGTGCCGTGAACGTGCCGAATACCTTCGGCTCCCCCCCGGCAATCGACACATGCATCTGCTCGCTGCCGACATCCACGAAGGCTGCCAATGGATCCAATACCGGTAAGTGGGCCATCTTATAGCTCCTGGGAACGGGTCGATGGAGAAGGGGTTACCGCAAGCCCGGTCGTGTTCTGGGAAGACAAATCTTTCCAACGGGAAGCCAGGCTCACCATAATGCGCAGCAGCCCACGACCAGAGCCATTCTCACCACCGGGCACCCGGCACCAAAAGACATGCGGCCACGCTGCTTGCGGCAACACAGCCATGCTACTCGGGTTCAAGGTCCATGCGCAGTGCCATCGCGATGGCACAGGAGGCTCACCACGAACGGCCTGGGGGTGGCTCATTCCTCGCCGGCTCACCACGAACGGCCTGGGTGGCTCGTTCCTCGCCGGCTATCCGAGCATCCCGAGTAAGCGAAGCGCATCGAAGGGCGCGAATGAGGTTTTCCGGATCCAGGGCTCGGCAACCACACCTACCCGTTCGTCCCGAGCGGCGTTCCTACTCACCGAGGTGCCGGCTCATCGCGACAGTTGGGAACGCCAGTCGAGGGATCGAGCGGCAGCGCCAAGGCCGTGGTTCGACTCGGCTCGTTCCTCGCCGGCTCACCACGAACGGCCTGGGGGTGGCTCATTCCTCGCCGGCTCACCACGAACGGCCTGGGTGGCTCATTCCTCGCCGGCTATCCGAGCATCCCGAGTAAGCGAAGCGCATCGAAGGGCGCGAATGAGGTTTTCCGGATCCAGGGTTCGGCAACCACACCTACCCGTTCGTCCCGAGCGGCGTTCCTACTCACCGAGGTGCCGGCTCATCGCGACAGTCGGGAACGCCAGTCGAGGGATCGAGCGGCAGCGCCAAGGCCGTGGTTCGAGACGAGATGTTCTCCGAGCGCCCTGAGCGAGCGCAGCGAATCGAAGGACACGAACGCCATTCCCCCGTCGGATTCAACCCCTGCGCTGCTCACGCAGTGCCCGCACCTGCTCGGCCGGTAGGCCCACCAAGTCGGCGATCGTCGCATCATCCATCTCGGTTCGACTGATCATGCTGAGCGCAGTGGCGATGAGCGCACTCTCGCGTCCCTGCTCACGCCCTTTGGCGAGCCCTTTCTCCAACCCTTCCTCCAGCCACCGCTGCGGCCATTTCTTCGCCCGTTCGGTCAACATACCTTGCACCTCGCTGAGTTCATCCAGAGTGGTCCAATCCTGCAACTCGTCGGCGGGAACCCACTGCGGCAGCAGTACACGCTTGATCCAGCCAACGAAATGACGGCGCAGCTGCGCTTGTTCCTGACCTTGCAGTGAGTTGGAGTCATCTTCAGTCGCCATGCTGTGAATGTGCAAAAGTCACAACGGCCGATCCAGACGACGCTTCAACCCAAGGGGAAAGCGACCCTCACACCTGCATGTTCATCACTTCACGATAGGCGCTGACCAGCCGGTTACGCACCTGGACGCTCATGTTCAGCGCGATGCTGCCCTTTTGCAGATCGATCATCACGTCGTTGAGCGAGACGCCGGGGTCACCGCGTTCGTAGGCCTGGGACTGGATCTCGGCGCTTTGACGCACGCTATCGACGCGATCGATCGAACGCTTGAGCGAGGCGGCGAAGTCGAGCCCATCGCGGTTCGCATCATCGGCCCGGAGCATGCGGGTTACGCCACCGGCAGCTTGGGCGGCGGTGGCCTCCAGCGCCTGCAGGGCGCTGGCTAGGGCGCCAGAGGCAACGGTCATGGCATCTCTCATTGCAGCGAGGCTCAATCAACGATCGATCACCGATCCATCGATGAGACCCAGGAAGGAAACTCACCCTCGAACGCCGGGCATGCCGCCGGATCAGACCCAGGCGGATGCGACGAGACGAGGATGTCGATCGCAGGCTACCACTGGCGCGTCAGTTCGATCGGCGTAAATGAGCCCGATTTATCGACCTACTCGTCGGTTTGCTACGCAGGCCCGGGGCCAATAATGGGTGACATCTGTATTTACACACCGTTACACCCAATGCACCGCGATCGCAGCGGGTGCTTCGTGCCAAGGACGTCCCACCCGGTGATCTTGATCAGCTACCAGCCTTCGTCTCGCTCCCTCGCCGCTTGCGAGCGCCAGACATGACTTCAGCGAACGCCCGCACCGGGCTGGACCCCGCCCGACTGAAAGAGGCGCTGGCCAAGCTACGCACAGCGCCACTGATCGGTGTGGCGGTAGCCATCGCTGCGTCCCTCGCGATTCTCATCGTACTGCTGCTGTGGGCGCGCTCGCCCGACTACAAGCCGCTCTACTCCAACCTGAGCGACCGGGACGGCGGCGCCATCGTCGCCCAGCTCGAGCAGATGCAGATTCCCTATCGCTTCTCCGCCAGCGGTTCCACGGTGTTGATTCCCGCGGAGCAGATCGACCGTACCCGATTGACGCTCGCGGGCCTCGGGCTGCCGAAAGGCGGCGCGGTAGGCTTCGAGCTGATGGATGCCCAGCCGTTCGGGGTCAGCCAGTTCACCGAGCACGTCAACTACCAGCGTGCGCTCGAAGGCGAGCTCGCCCGCTCGATCGAGACGCTGGGTCCCGTCGCCTCGGCGCGCGTCCATCTGGCGATCCCGCAGCCGACGGTGTTCGTTCGCGATCGCCGCACGCCAAGCGCTTCGGTAGTGGTCGAACTCCATCCGGGCAGGGCGCTGGATACTTCCCAGGTCGCCGCGGTGACCCACCTGGTGTCCAGCAGCGTCTCCGAAATGCCGATCGATGGCATCAGCGTGGTGGACCAGAACGGCAACCTGCTGACCAGAAGCGGCCTCGGCGACGCCGGTGCGGACGATGCCCGGCTCAAATACACCCAGGAGGTCGAGGAGCGGCTGCGCAAGCGGATCGAGGCCTTGATCGGCGCCCTGGTCGGCCGCGACAACGTGCTTACCACGGTCACCGCCGACATCGACTACTCGAGCGCCGAGCACACCCAGGAACACTACGATCCCAACGCGGATCCACAGTCGACCGCGGTGCGCAGCCGCCAGTCCAACGATGCCGAGCAGCTCGGTGCCAATGGCATCGGCGGCGTACCCGGTGCGCTTTCCAACCAGGCTCCCGAATCACAGCCACAGACGATCAACGCCCAGCAGGGCGAGCAGGCCGAGGGCGACGAGCAGGACGAACCCAACCGGCCACCCTCCTCGATGCAGCGCAGTGAAACGGTCAACTACGAACTCAACCGCATGGTGCGCCATGTCAGGGAAGCGCGCGGGGCGATCAACCGGCTCTCCGTCGCGGTGGCAGTCAATTATCGCGCGGACGCGGAAGGCGTGGCCCAGCCGCTCGAAGCCGAGGTGCTGGAGCGGATCAGCCGCTTGGTACGCGAGACGATGGGATTCTCGGAAAGCCGCGGCGATAGCCTCGAAGTGGTCAATGCCCCATTCAGCGAATCGATCGACGTCGTGGCCGAATCGAACTGGTGGCAAGACCCGCGCCTGATCGAGCTGGCACTGGAGTATGCCCGCTACCTCGCGATCGCCCTGGTTGCATGGCTGCTGTGGCGACGGCTGGTCCGGCCGGCCCTGAACCGCCAGCGCGTCGAGCGCGAGGAGCGAACACGCATAGTCGCCGAGGCCGAAAGCGAGGCGATGCAGACCGCCAGCCGCGTGGAAGCCGAGCAGCAGGCGCAGATCCACGAGCAGCGCAATCAGCTGGCCCGCAAACGCCAGGACGAACAGCGGATCCAACGGGTCCGCGAAAAGGCACGCAAGGATCCCCGCCTGATCGCGATGATCCTCAAGGGATGGATGAACGAAGATGACCAGCGCCAACGTTGAGTTCAACCTCACCGCCGGGCTCGAGCGCAGCGCGATTCTGATGCTGGCGCTCGAGGAAGAGACCGCGGTCCATGTGTTCAAGCACCTCAGCATGCACGACGTGCAGCGCTTGAGCCGGGCGATGGCCGGCCTCGGCCCGCTCTCCAACGAGCGCGTCACCGAGGTGATGAACGACTTCGACGACGAGCTCGACCAGTTCAGCGCGATCAACATCGACTCGACCGAGCACCTCAAGGGCATCCTGACCAAGACCCTCGGCGAGGATCGCGCCACCGAGCTGCTCTCGGACATTCTCGAGGCCAGCAACAGCACCGGGCTCGACTCGCTCAACGGCATGGAAGCGAAGGTGATCGCCGAGCTGATCCGCGACGAACATCCGCAGATCATCGCCACCATCATCGTCCATCTCGAGCGCGGCCACGCCGCCAACGTGCTCAACCTGCTCGACGACGACCAGCGCAGCGACATCCTGCTGCGCATCGCCACCTTCGGCGGCGTTCAGCCCGCCGCACTCGCCGAGCTCGACCAGGTGCTCGGCGGCATGCTCAGCGGCAAACAGGTCAAGCGCGACAAGCTCGGCGGCGTACGTCCCGCAGCCGAGATCCTCAACCTGATGAGCAGCTCCTTCGAGGAGCAGGTGATCTCCCGGGTACGCGCCTACGACGAGGAGCTGGCCCAGCAGATCGTCGATCAGATGTTCGTGTTCGACAACCTGATCGACCTCGACGGCCAAGCGATCCAGCGGATCATCCAGGAGGTCGACAGCAACTCGCTGGCGATCGCGCTCAAGGGAACCGACGAGGCGCTGCGCGAGCACTTCTTCTCGTTCATGTCGAACCGCGCCGCCGAGATCCTCCGCGACGACATCCAGATGCGCGGCCCGATCCGGGTCACCCTGGTCGAGGCCGAACAGAAGGCGATCACCCAGCTGGCCCGCCGACTCGCCGAAAGGGGCGAAATCAACCTCGGCCACAGCGAGGAGGACTATGTCTGACCATCCTCGCCACTGGCGCCCCTGGCGGCTCCACGACCTGGGTTCCGCGCAGCCGACGCCCGCGGACAAGCTCGCGCCGGCGCGTACCAAGCGCAACGCCGAGGCGGAGATCAGCCGCGCACTGTTCGAACAAGCCAAGGAACGCGCTTGCGCCCAGGGTTTCGAACAGGGTCGCGAAGAGGGCTTCAAGCAGGGGCAGCGGGAAGGATTCGAGGCCGCGCAGCGAGCCGGGCTAGAGGGTCTTGACCAGCGCCTGGACACCCTGGTGGCACCGCTCGCCGAACTGGCACGGCGCTTCGAAGCCGCGCTGCGCGAGGAGAACGACACCATCGCTCGCGCCACCACGGAGCTTGCGCTAGAGGTCGGTCGAGTGCTCGCGGGAGACGCACTGCGACTGGCGCCTGAATACATCGTCGATGATGTCCAGGCACTGCTCGAAGAACCGTTCGAGTCCAACGCCCCACCAACGCTGCTGCTTCATCCTGAGGATCTAGCGCTGGTCGAGACACGCCTCGACGCCGAGCTGCGCGCGGCGGGCTGGCAGCTGCGCGCCAACCCCGCTCTCGAACGCGGCGACTGCCAGCTCGAAAGCATGTACCAGGTGATCGACGCCAGCCGCAGCGACCGCTGGGAACGACTGCGCCTGGCCGTCGGCCACAAGGCGCACTGAGATGAGCACCTCGTTCGATACCCAGACGCTGCGCACCGAGCGCCTCGACCGGCTCGCTCGCGCGAGTGCCGCGGTCGCCGCACTCCCCCGCTGGCGCACCTGCGGCCGGCTGCTGCGGGCGACCGGCCTGGTACTCGAGGCCGGCGGCCTGCGCCTGCCGCTGGGCGCCAGCTGCCGAGTGGAGCTAGCGAATGAAGGCGGCTTCGCCGAGGCCGAGGTGGTGGGTTTCACCCGCGACACGCTCTATCTGATGCCGTTCGAGGAGATCGCCGGCGTAGTGCCCGGCGCTCGGGTCTGGCCGCTCGACGAAAAAGGGGGCATGTCCCAGCGTCTGCCGGTGGGAGACGGTCTGCTCGGGCGCGTCGTCGACGCGCGAGGCCGCCCGCTCGACGGCCAGGGAGCGCTTCGCGACGTGGTCTCGCAATCCCTTGGCGGCACCTCCCTCAACCCGTTGGAGCGCGCACCGATCCGTGAGCCGCTCGATGTCGGGGTGCGCGCGATCAACGCGATGCTCACCGTTGGCCGCGGCCAGCGTCTCGGGCTCTTCGCAGGCTCAGGGGTCGGCAAGAGCGTGCTGCTGGGGATGATGGCCCGATTCACCGAGGCGGAGGTGATCGTGGTCGGACTGATCGGCGAGCGCGGACGCGAGGTCAAGGACTTCATCGAGAACATCCTCGGCGAATCGGGACTCTCCCGGGCCGCGGTGGTCGCCGCACCCGCCGACTGCTCGCCGCTGCTGCGCCTCCAGGGCGCGGCCTACGCCACCCGGCTGGCGGAGAACTTTCGCCAGCAGGGGCGCAATGTGCTGCTGATCATGGATTCGCTGACCCGCTATGCGATGGCGATCCGCGAGATCGCGCTGGCGATCGGCGAGCCCCCCGCCACCAAGGGCTACCCGCCCTCGGTATTCGCCCGGCTACCGGCACTGGTCGAACGCGCGGGCAACGCAGCGCCCGGCGGCGGCTCGATTACCGCTTTCTACACCGTGCTCACCGAAGGCGACGACCAGCAGGACCCGATCGCCGACGCGGCTCGAGCGATCCTCGATGGGCACTTCGTACTGTCGCGCTCGCTGGCCGAAGCCGGCCACTATCCGGCGATCGACATCGAAGCCTCGATCAGCCGCGCGATGACGGCGCTGGTCGATAGTCGTCATTTCGACTGTGTCCAGGGTCTCAAGCGGCTGATCTCCCACTACCAGCGCAACCGCGACCTGGTCAACGTCGGTGCCTACGTCTCCGGCAGCGACCCACTGCTCGACCAGGCGATCGCGCTGCAACCGATGATCGAGGCCTTCCTCTGCCAGCGAATCGACGAACGCGCCGATTTCGATACAGCCGTCCAGGCCCTCTTCGACTTGATCGAGCAGGGCAACAGTGCGTCAAGGAGCCGACCAAGATGAGCGAGCAGTCACTCAAGATGCTGATCGATCTCGCCACCGAGCGCCGCGATAGTGCGACGCTCGCGCTGGCCGAACTGAAACGCGCGCTGGGCGCGAGTGAAAGCCAGCTAAGCCAGCTCGAAGAGTATCGCCAGGGCTATCGTAACCGTCTGCGCGAGGCGATGGCCCAGGGGGTATCGCCCGGCCAGCTCGATAACCAGCGCCGCTTCCTCGAAGCGCTCGATACCGCGATCGCGCATCAGCGACAGCGCCGCGACGACGACCAGGTACGCCGCGAACAGGGGCTCGCGACCTGGCGACAGGACCAGCGCAAGGTCGACGCACTCTCCACCCTCGCCAGCCGACGCAAGCAGGATGCGAACCACCGCGAGCGACGCCTGGAGCAGCTTCGCAACGATGAGTACGCCAGTCGCGCCCAGTCGCAGTACACCTAGGACGCATCGACCCTCATCCCGGCCGCGCCGACAAGTTTCGCTTCACGCAGGGGAAAAACGCCATGCAGATCGCCTTCAATCCGAGCCCGAACATCGACACGACGCGCGACCTCGTTCCCCGTGCGGAGCAAGACGCGAGCTTCTCCTCGCTGCTCGATCAGGCAAGTTCATCACTCTCGCCGCAGCCGGGGCTGGCCCATCAGCCGCACTCATCCGCGGATGTCGGCCAGCCACGCACGATCGCCCCAGAAGGCGGCGATCACGACCAGGGCGGGACGAGCGAAACCGAAGCCGCTGAAGCGCTCCCGGACATCGCCCTGGTCAACCCGCCCTCCTCGAGCTCGGCCGATGCCCCATCGGTGAGGACCGAATCGCCAAACCAAGCCGGCGTCGCCAAAGACGCCGCGACTGCGCTCCCCGTGGAAGCACTCCCCGCGGAGAACGGTGTCTCGAGCAGGCCGCAAGCGACGGTCGCGCCAGCTCCCGCCGCAGCGTCCGCAGATCACCAGCCCGACACCCCGGCGACCATGCGAGCGGTCATCGACTCACGCGTCCTACCGCAAGAAGCACGAGCGCTCGTCCAACAGGCATCGGGTATCGCCACGACCGCGAACACCGCCTCTGACAGCGTTGACGACACCGCGGTCGAGCGCCCCCAAACCGAAGTGCGCTCGGCGCCCAGCACCGCGCGTGAGGCATTCAGCCCAGCCAGCTCATCCACGCTCCGGTCGCGTGCGGACCTGAGCCTTGAAGACAGTCTCAACCGGTTTCGCTCATTCAAGCCCGCCAGCGCAGAGGTCAGTGGGCGCGCCGCCGACACGATCACCACCGTGCCAGCGGCTGCGTTGACGGCCTCACCGCAGGGACAATCCAGTTCCATCCCAGCGGCCAGCAGCAGCGAAGTGCCCAGTGCCACCTTGACCGAGCAGGTTGGCGAGCAGGAATGGACCAACTCGCTGGCCACCCGCCTGACCGGCCTCGGCAATACCCCTGGCGTGCGCACGCTCGAACTGAGCCTCAACCCGGCAGAGCTTGGGCCGCTGTCGGTATCGCTGAGCGTCGATACCAAATCCCAAGCCGTACTCCGTCTCGAAATGGCCCACCCACAGACCCGCAAAGCGCTGGACGACTCGCTCGACAAGCTGCGCGAGGCCTTCAGCGAACGCGGCCTGACCCTTGCCCAGGCACAGCTCGTCGAACGCCCCTCGGCCACCGCCACGACGACTCAGCAGCAAAACGGCGCACAGCCGCAGTTCTCCCAGAACGGCGACACGAGCGGGTTCGCGGGTCAGCAGCAAGCGTTTCAGCAAGGCAGCGGCCAGCGCCCGGATGCCCCCCTCACTCAGCCTGACTCGATCGAAGCGGCTGCGTCCGCAGGAGCCACCGACGAACAAGCGACGGGTGCCAGTCAGCAGACACCCCGGCTCTCGGGGGGAGTCGATCTATTCGCCTGACCACCGCACATCGCGAACCACGGCCTTGGTGCGTAGCAACGCCGCTCGGGACGAACGGGTAGGTGTAAACCGTTCGTGCCCCTCGATGCGCTTCGCTTACTCGGGATGCTCGGATAGCCGGCGAGGACCCTTCGACTCGCGGTACTCGCTCAGGGCGCTCGGAGACATCCCGTCTCGAATCACCACCGCAAAGCCACGAGTTGAACCCGCCATCGCCCTCTGTTCGGGCCATCGCTCCCGGCAGCAGGTTCTACCATGGTTGCGGTGTATGCCTGCTACTTCGATCCTCTTCCGGCCTGTCCGGACCGCCTGAGAAACGTTTCATGTCCGATCCCACAGCCGCCAAGCCGGCACCCAACTCCAGCAAAAAATGGCTGGTCATCGGCTTGGTGCTGATGCTTGCACTGCTCGGAGCCGGTGCAGCCGGTTGGTTCTTCCTCTCATCCCAGGCACCCAACGAAGCGCCCAGCGCGGCCCCCGCTCAGCCGCCGACCTTCTATGCGCTTCAGCCGTTCACGGTCAATTTCAACGACGACAGCGGCAGGATGCTCCATCTCGGTCTCAGCCTCGAGCTCGAAGACCCGTCCAGCGCCCAGCATCTGGCCAACTACATGCCAGAGATCCGCAACCGCATCCTGCTGCTGCTTGCCGAGCAGCCCGCGGATCGGCTCGAAACCGCTAACGACAAGCGTCGGCTCGCCGAGGAACTGCGCGCGCTGTTCTCCCAGCCCTTCGATGGTGTCAACGGGTTTCCAGTACGCCAGGTACTGTTCACCGATTTCATCGTGCAGTGATCCATGGCCAACGACCAGCTTTCCCAGGAAGAGATCGATGCGCTGCTCAACGCCGGTGACGACGACGGCGACGAACGTCCGAAAGAGCAGTTCCACAACGGCAAGCGAATCCTGCCCTTCGACCCCGCATCGGCGAAGCGCAGTATCAGAATCAGCCGGCTGCCAGGGCTCGAGCTGATCAACGAGCGTTTCGCTCGCCGCTTTCGCAACTCTCTGTTCGATCTGATCAGGCGCGGATCCGACATCACCGTGATGTCCCAGCGGCTCGAGAAGCACGTCGACTTCGCCCGCAACCTGCCGGTGCCGGCGAACCTCAACGTGATCAGCCTGTCTCCTCTGCACGGCCAGGCGCTGGTGGTCTTTCCACCCGAGTTCGTGCTGCTGGTGGTCGATAGCCTGTTCGGCGGCGACGGTCGCTTTGCGCTGAAGACCGAGGGCCGCGATTTCACCCGCACCGAACAAAGGATCATCAGCCGGCTACTGGGCATCGCGCTGCAGTGCTATGGCGAAGCGTGGGAAGAGATCTACGTGGTCGCGCCGCTCCACCAGCGCTCAGAGACCCAGGCCAAGTTCGCCAGCATCGTCAATATGCCGAGCGAGCTGGTGGTACATACCACCTTCCGCCTCGAAGTCGGCGCTTTCGGCAGCGATTTCCACATCTGCATGCCCTATTCGATGATCGAACCGATCCGGGAACTGCTCAGCGGACCGATGCAGCGCGGAGCACCCGAGCAGGAGCGTGTACGTATCGAGCGCCTCAGCCGCGAGGTCGAGAACTCGAGCGTGGATCTGGTCGCCGAGTTCACCAAGCTCGAACTCTCACTCAGCGAAGTCGCAAGCCTCGAATGCGGCCAGATACTACCTATCGACCTGCCCCAGACCTTGACCGCCAACATCGATGGCGTGGCCGTGATGGAGTGCGAATTCGGTCGCTTGAACGACCGCAAGGCGCTGCGCGTCACCCGCTTGATCGACCATCCGGCACCGACGCTGGATCGCCTCGCGCGCAGCCAGGCCGCGCGCGACGGCGATGCGAAACAGGACCGGACGACGACTGATAAGGAAGCTTGACCATGAGTGATGAGAAGAAGACCTCAGAGCAGGAAGAACTCGATGATATCTGGGGCGAGGCGATGGCCGAGCAGCAGGCTGAGCCGACGGATGACGCCTCCCCGCCGAGTGAGGAGGTTTTCAAACCGCTGCAGGAGAGTACCGCCGAAGGCGATCCACGCGATCTGAGCATGGTGATGGACATCCCAGTGACCCTGTCGGTCGAGCTTGGCCGCACGCGACTGACGATCCGGGAGCTGCTCGATCTCGCCAAGGGCTCGGTGGTCGAGCTCGAAGGCCTCGCCGGCGAGCCGATGGATATCATGATCAACGGTTATCTGGTCGCACAAGGCGAAGTGGTGGTGATCGAGGAGCGCTACGGTATCCGTATCACCGACATCGTCACTCCCTCTGAACGGCTGCAGCGGTTGAAACGCCGCGGATGAGCGAGACCATTTCCATCGCGGCGAACGACAATGGCGCCGCCCATGTCGAACAGCCCGCCGCCGACTATGGGCAGATCGGTGCCGGTGTCGCCGACCCGCTGGTAGGCGCGGGCAAGACCGCTCTCGCACTCGTGGTGGTGATCGCGCTGATCCTCATCGTATGCGCGGCGCTGAAGCGCTTCTCGCCGCAGCGGCCCCGCGGCGGCGGCGCGCTCAAGGTGGTCGCCAGCCAGCCGGTCGGCCAGCGCGAGCGGGTGGTGCTGGTCGAGGTCGATGACACCTGGCTGGTACTGGGGGTCGGTGCCGGCCGGGTGGAAAAGCTCCACAGCCTTCCGGCCAGGCGCGACCCGCAAGACGCTCCCTCCACACCGGGCAGCTTCGCTCGAGTGCTTGCCCATGCTCGTGGCCACAAGGGTGGGCAGGATGGTTGATCGTCATCGCGCGATCGGGGTGTTCGCCACTGCGCTATTCGTCGTGCTGCCGGATATCGCCGCCGCCCAGGCCCTGCCAGGGATAGTCAGCCAGCCCACCGCCGATGGCGGACAAAGCTGGTCGCTGCCGATCCAGACGCTGGTACTGCTCACTTCGCTGACCTTTCTGCCAGCGGCGCTGCTGATGATGACCGCCTTCACCCGGATCGTGATCGTGCTGGGCCTGCTGCGTACCGCACTCGGCACACCGACCACGCCTCCCAACCAGGTGCTGATCGGACTGGCGTTGTTTCTGACCTTCTTCGTCATGTCACCGGTCTTCGAGCAGATCTACGATCGCGCCTACCTGCCGCTGGCCAGCGAAGAGATCACCTTCCAGCAGGCGATCGAGGAAGGCGTGGAGCCGCTCAAGACCTTCATGCTCCACCAGACCCGCGAAACCGATCTGGCAATGTTCGCGCGGATCAGCAACGCGCCGGAACTGGAAAGTCCAGAAAGCGTGCCGCTGCGACTGCTGATGCCCGCCTTTCTCACCAGCGAGCTGAAAAGCGCATTCCAGATCGGCTTCATGATCTTCATTCCATTTTTGATCATCGACCTGGTGGTGGCGAGCGTGCTGATGGCGCTGGGGATGATGATGGTGCCGCCAGTGACCATCTCGCTTCCTTTCAAGCTGATGCTGTTCGTGCTGGTCGACGGCTGGGGCCTGCTGATCGGCTCGCTGGCCCAGAGCTTCTACATATGAGCGCACCAGTGAGCAACCCCCGCGGGCGCCTGGAGGAGAATCGCCAATGACCCCGGAAATGGTGATGAGCCTGGGATTCCAGAGCATGAAAATGACCCTGCTGGTAGCCGCGCCGATGCTGCTCGCGGCGCTCTCCGTCGGCCTCCTGGTCAGCCTGTTTCAGGCCGCGACGCAGATCAATGAGATGACCCTGTCGTTCATTCCCAAGATCCTGGCGGTGATCGGGACGATGATCCTCGCCGGTCCCTGGATACTCGGCCTGCTGGCGGACTATACCCGCGAGCTGTTCCAGCGTATCCCGCTGCTGGTCAGCTGAGCGGCCCGTGGTAGAGGTCACCTCCGCGCAGCTCTATGGCTGGCTGGCGCTCTACTTCTGGCCATTCGTGCGCATCCTCGGGCTGCTTTCCGTAGCACCGGTGTTCGGTGAAAACCAGGTACCGGCGCGCACCAAGGTGGTGCTGGCAGGACTGATCGCACTGCTGCTCGCCCCGATGCTCCCGCCGCCGCCGGCAATACCGCCGGTATCCTGGCCAGGGCTGTGGCTGATCGCCCGCGAGCTGGTCATCGGCATCGCAATGGGGCTTACCATGCGCCTCGCCCTGGCCGCGGTCCAGGCCGCGGGTGAGTACATTGGCCTGCAGATGGGACTTTCCTACGCCTCGTTCTTCTCCCCAGACGCCGGCGGCACCACCACCGTGCTGTCGCGGCTGCTGCATCTGTTCGCCATGCTGCTGCTGCTCGCCTTCGACATCCACCTGATGATGATCCAGGTCCTGGTCGACAGCTTCCAACTGGTACCCATCGGCCCAGGAGGATTGGCCGCCGAGGGCAGCTGGCGACTAGCGAGCTTCGGCACCACCATCTTCGCTACCGGGCTATTGCTCTCGCTGCCCCTGGTGGCAGCGCTTTTGATCATCAACCTGGCAATGGGCATCCTCAACCGCGCATCGCCCCAGTTCTCGGTCTTTTCGGTGGGTTTTCCGATCACGCTACTGGCGGGATTGCTGCTACTGATGGTGATGCTCCCCGAGCTCGGCGGATACTTCTCTCGCCTGTTCAGCGACGCACTGCGCACCATGCAGAGCATCGCCGCGGGATTCGCCGGCGGTTGAGACTTGCCCAGAGGAACCCGGCGTCAGAGACGAAACCGTGGTTCGACTCGAGATATTTCCGAGCGCCCTGAGCGAGTACCGCGAGTCGAAGGGTCCTCGCCGGCTATCCGAGTATCCCGAGTAAGCGAAGCGCATCGAGGGGCACGAACGTACAGATAAGCCCGTTCGTCCCGAGCGGCGTTCCTACACGCCAACACATCGGTTCGACGCAACGAATGGGAACGCCAGTCGAGGGACCCGAAGCTAGCGCCGGGCCCGTGGCTCCACTCAGCCGTTGAGCAGATCGAACATCGACAGCTGCTGACTCTGGGCGATGCTCCTCATCGCGACCTCGAGCGCGAGACTGGTCATGGCCGCCTCGGAGAGCGCCTGGGCGTAGTCGACGTCGCGTAGCCCGCTGATCTCGTCCTGCCGGGAAACGTCGCGGTCGCTGCTGAGTTCGTCGAGCCGTTCGAGCTGGTTGAGGCGGCTGCCGCCCAGTGCGCGGATACCTAGCACGTTGTCGAGTCCCGCATCCAAATCAGCCAGGGCGGTATCCGAGATGACATCGACATCGCCGGCCAGGAGACCATCGGCGACCTCGCGCAGCCACTCGACCAGGTCGGGTCCGTCCTCGCCCGCCGGGGACATCAGCTGATCGCGATTGACCGGACCATCGATGGTCAGGCCATCGTCGATGCGATAGCTGCGCGGCTCGGCGTTGGCGCCGTCGCCCAATGGGTCCGCCGTGCCCTGCTGGCCGGAAAAGAGATAATTACCATCTGCGTCGCGGGTACGCAGCGTGTCCTCGATCCGATCCACCAGCACGGAGAGCTGCTCGCCAAGCCCTGCCACCGTCGCGCTGTCGAGCGTGCCGCTACCGGCCTGGACCAGCAGCGAGCGGGCGGAATGGAGCGTATCGGTGAGATCGGCGAGCGCGCTCTCCTGCAGCATCAGGGCACTGGTAGCAGCCGTGCGGCTAGAGGCGTACTGCTCGCTGCGCACCTGCGCCTGGGTCAGTTCGATCACTCGCGCGGCGCCCTGCGGATCGTCGGACGGACGGTTGATCCGTTGGTTGGTGGCAAGACGCTCCAGCGCGGCGTTATCGCGGGACTGCTGGCTTTGGAGCAGCTCGATGTTGCGCTGGAACATCCCGGCGGTGCTGACTCGCATGTCATATCTCCTAACGAATCGCGAGAATCGTATCGAGCAGGTTGGTGGCGGTCTGAATCACCTGCGCATTGGCCTGGTAGAAGCGCTGGTACTGGGCCAGCCGCACCGCCTCCTCGTTGAGGTCCACGCCGCTGATCGACTGCATCGCACCGCTCAGCTCACTGGTCAGGCTCTGCTGGGTCGAGAGGCGTGCCTCCACGTTGGCCGCCGAGGTGCCGACCCTGGAGACCATGGCGGCATACTGATCACCGAAACGCTCGCTATCCTGCAGATCGGCGATCGCGCGCATCCGGCTGCCATCGAGCACACCGCCCTCTCCGGTGATCAGATCGTCGGCATCGGTGACCTCGAGCGTCAGCCGCCCGACGTCACCTTCCTGCTGCGGGGCCTGATAGCCAAAAAGCGGCGCCGAATAGGCTTCCTCGACGCTGTCGGCGAAGTCCCTCATCAGCCCATCCAATCCGCTGCGCGCTTCAGCCAAAGCGCCCTGGTTGAACTCGTTCAACCCGCCCAGGGTACCTCCCTGGACCCGCTGCCATGCATCTTCAGGAACCGCGACCGTACGCTCGCCGAGCACCAGCGCGGTGCCATCGGCGAGCGAGAGATTGTAGAGGCCGTCCTGCTCGAACACCCGCACCTCTGCAAGCTCGCTGAGGTCGCTGACCAGCTGATCACGCTGGTCGAGCAGTTCGTTGGGTTCGCTGCCGGTCTGGGCACGAACGCGGACGATCTGCTTGTTGAGTTCGGCAAGCCGCGCCGCACCATCCTCAATCTGCCCCTGGGTGGACGCGAGCTGCTTATCGACAGTGGTGGAAATCTCGTCGAGCTGGCTGGCATAGGCGTTGAAACGACTGACCAGCGCCTCGGCGTCGCCGATCAGCGCCTGGCGCGAGGAGCTCGAACTCGGCGCGTCGGCGAGCGAGGCGCTCGCGGAGAAGAAGTCGTTGAGGCTCTGATCGAGCCCGCCGCTGCCATAGAGCGACTCAAGCGTAGCGAGCGAGCTGCTCTGAGCCTGCAGCGAGGCCTGGCGCGACAGCGCCGCGTTCAACTGCTCGCCGATCGCCCGCGAATAGTCACGCCCGATACCGCTGATCGATACTCCCGAACCGCCCCCGAAACCGCTGGAGAGCAGGGCGTTCTGGCGGCTGTAGCCAGGGGCATCGACATTGGCGATGTTGTTGCTCGACGCGTTCAGCTGGGCCTGCGCTGCACGCAGCCCGCTGCTGCCAATGGAGTAGAGGTTGCTCATCGTATCCGGGTCTTCGTCGGTCGCGGCGGTGCACCGCGGGAATGATTGCCTGTTCAAGCTATCGGCCACGCGAGGAGAAGCTTGAGCATCCAATCCCGCATTGGCCTTGGAGATCGGACCAGGTCAGAACAGCGCCGTAGGGTTGCGCGCGAGATCGCCCAGTGCATCGAGCGGTGTCGCTCGGCCGGTCGCGCTGCCGCTCGCCCAGCCGTGCTCGAGCGAAGCCGGCAGCTGACGGAGGATACTGATCAGCTTGTCGGCGTAGTCCGGATCGGTGGCATAGCCGCCGGCCTGCAACTGGCGGGCGCCCTCTTCGCTGCTGGCTCCTTTGATCCCGGCATAGCGCGGGCTCTCGGTTAGAAGCCGCGCGTAATCCTCGAGCGACTGCTCGATCGAGGCGTAGCTGCGAAAACGCTCTTCGCGCTTCACCATGGCGCCGCCTTCGAATTCGTGGGTAGTCGCCAGCGTACTGTCGCCCTGCCAGCCACCCGTGGCTTTGATCCCAAACAGGTTATGGCTGCTCTCGCCGTTTCCGTTGTCGGCCACCGACCGCCCCCAGCCGGTTTCGAGTGCGGCCTGGGCAAGAATCAGCCGCGCCGGAATACCGCTACTCTCGGCCACGCGCAGCGCCGGACCCGCAAGGCGGTCGAGAAACGCCTGGACGTGGGGCGCCACCTCGCCGAGCAATCGATCGAGCCGGTCCTGGATGCCGGCGTCGGTCGCTTGCATCTGCGCGCCCTGCCTGGTGCTGGCGAGCTCGGGAGGAATCCGCCAAGGCACACCGCTCTCGCCCAGCGCGGCCTGGTCGTCGCGGGTAGCGACTGCTTCGCCGCGACGGGCGGAGAGCTGCTCGACCAGCAGATCGGCAAGCCCAATGCCCTTTCCCGCCAGCGCCTGGGCGAACTGCTGATCGCGCATGGAACCAAGCGTATCCAATGCGGGACTCTGGACCAGATCGCCCTTGGGAATCGCCTCGCGCATGCTCTTCAGCATCATGTTGAGAAACAGCGCCTCGAACTGCTGCGCCACCGGACGCAGGCCGGCGCCCTGCTCCGCGCTCTCGGCGCGGCGAATCCTGCTCAAGCCGTTGACGTCGAGGGCGAAGCCCGTGGTCGAATCCAGGCTCATCAGATCACCTCCAGCTCGGCTTGCAGCGACCCCGAGGCCTTGAGCGCCTCGAGAATCGAGATCAGGTCACCAGGTGTGGCACCGAGCAGGTTCAGCGCGTTGACCACATCGAGCAGGTCGGGGCTCGCATTGAGCATCTGCAGCGCACCGCCCTGCTGCTGCATGGTGATGTTGGCATTCGGCACCACCGCGGTCTGGCCGCCGCCGAACGGATTGGGCTGGCTGACGATGGGCTGCGCATCGATCACGATCGAGAGGCTGCCGTGCGCCACCGCGGCGCGGCGCAGCCTGACGTCGGAGTTCATCACCACCGAGCCGGTGCGAGCGTTGATCGTCACTTTGGGCGACGGTGCCGCGGATTCCATCCGGATGTTCTGCACCTGCGAGATGAAGGCGACCCGCGCGGAAGGGTCGGTCGGGGCCTGCAGCATCAGCGTGCGCCCATCGATCGCCGAGGCCACGTTGCGACCGAAATAGCCGTTGATCGCATTCATCGCGGTGGTGGCGGTAGTGAAGTCGGCACGTTTGAGGTCGAGCCCGAGCAGCCCGTCGCTGCCGAGATCCAGCGGCACCCCTCGTTCGATCGTGGCACCGTTCGGGATACGTCCGGCCGAGAGCTGGTTGACGGTGATGCTCGAGCCCGCGGCCTGGGCGCCGGCGCCGCCGATCACCAGATTGCCCTGGGCCAGCGCATAGACCTGGCCGTCCGCGCCCTTGAGCGGGGTCATCAGCAGCGTGCCGCCGCGCAGGCTGCGCGCGGTGCCCACCGATGAGACGGTGACGTCGATCTGCTGGCCGGGGCTCGCGAACGCCGGCAGCTGGGCGGTGACCATCGCCGCGGCGACGTTGCGCAACTGCATGTTGACCCCGGACGGCACGGTGATGCCGAGCTCGGACATCATGTTGTTGAGGGTCTGGGCGGTGAACGGTGTCTGGGTGGTCTGGTCACCGGTGTTGTCGAGACCGACCACCAGCCCATAACCGATGATGGCGTTGTCGCGCACCCCTTGGATGGTGGCGATGTCGCCGATCCGCTCGGCCGCCGCGCTGCCGGGAAGCGCGCTCGCAAGTACTGCGGACAGCGCCAGCACGAAAGGGAAAAACGAGCGAACGAATCGTACGGGCTGTGGCATGGGTCTGCTCAGAACGGTGAGATATTGAGGAAAAAGCGCTGCAGCCAACCCATGCGCTGCGCTTCGTCGATGTAGCCATCGCCGTAGTACTCCAGGCGCGCATCGGCGACCTGGCTCGACTGCACGGTGTTGGCTGAGGTGATGAAGCGCGGGTTGATCACCCCGGAGAAGCGGATGTACTCGGTGCCCTGGTTGATCCCTATCTGCTTTTCGCCACTGACCCTGAAGTTGCCGTTGGGCAGCAGTTCGAGCACCGTGGTGGTGATCGTGCCGGTGAACACGTTGTTAGCGCTCGCCCCGCCGCCGCCGGAGAAGGTGTTGGTCCCGGTGATGTCGGTATCCTGCCCGTTGAGCAGCCCGCCGGTGAGCCGCGGCACGGCGGTGAGCTCGAGCCCCACTGAGCCGGTGCGATTGGCATTGGCCGCCGAGTTCCTGGTCGCGCTGACGTTTTCGTTCAGCACGATGGTGAGAATGTCGCCGACCCCACGCGGGCGGCGGTCCTCGAACAGCGGCCGGGTGTAGTTGGCCTGGTAGATCGAGCCATTGGCGATCGGCATCGGCGCCGGCTGCGGTGGCGAGCTGGTCGGGCCTTGGACCACGTTCTGTCGCGGCACGTAGGCACAGGCCCCGAGCGCGAGCGCCAGCAGCGCGATCGCCAGTCGCCGATGCATCATCCTCACAGCTGGGTCAGCCTCGCGAGCATCTGATCAGACGTGCTCACCGCTCTGGAGTTGATCTCATAGGCGCGCTGGGTCTCGATCATCGCGACCATCTCCTCGACCACGTTGACGTTCGAGGTCTCGACGTAGCTCTGGTAGAGCACGCCCGCGCCGTTGAGCCCCGGCTCGCTGTCGTTGGCCGCGCCCGAGGCTTCGGTCTCGAGATAGAGGTTGTCGCCGATGCTCTGCAATCCGGTCGGGTTGACGAACATCGACAGCTGCAGCTGGCCGACCTGGACGTTGGCGGTGGTTCCCGGCTGGGTCACCGTGACCGCGCCGTCCCTCGCCACGCTGACCGACAGCGCGTTGGGTGGGATCACGATCGCGGGCTGGAGCGGATAGCCGCTGGCGGTCACCATCTGCCCGTTCTGGTCGACCTGAAACGAGCCGTCGCGGGTGTAGCCAAGCGTACCGTCGGGCATCTGCACGGCGAAGAAGCCCTGGCCGTTGATCGCCAGGTCCTTCGAGTTACCGGTCTCCTCGAGGTTGCCCTGGGTATGGATGCGCTCGGTGGCGACGGTGCGCACCCCGGTTCCGAGCTGCAACCCCGATGGCAGGTTGGTCTGGTTGGAGGAGAGCGCGCCGGGCTGGCGCATGTTCTGGTAGAGCAGATCCTGGAACACCGCGCGCGAGCGCTTGAAACCGTTGGTGCCGACGTTGGCCAGGTTGTTGGCGGTCACGTCGAGCTGGGTCTGCTGGGCCTCGAGCCCGGTCTTTGCGATCCACAGGGAGCGAATCATCGAATCAATCCTCGGTCGAGAGCCTGCCCGGCTCAGCCATTGCTGGGCCCGAGCAGGGCGTTGGCACGGTTGGCATTGTCATCAGCGGTGGAGATCGCCTTCATGTTCAGCTCGAAGCGGCGAGCATTGGTGATCATCGCCATCATCGCGTCGACCGCGGAGACGTTGCTCGCCTCGAGCGCGCCGCTGACCAGCCGTACCGTTTCTGAAAGCGGTGCCGCCTGGGGCTCTCCCTGGGCGTTGGCGGCCAGAGCGAAGAGCCCATCCTCACCGCGTGCGAGACTGGCGGGGTCAGGGTCGACCAGCTTGATCCTGCCGACTTCGGCGATGGTCGCGGGCGGATCACCCAGCCCAAGCGCGGAGACGGTGCCGTCGGCTGCGATCTCGACCCTTGAACCAGGAGGGATGACCAGCGGATTGCCGTCCTCGCCATGAACCGGGCGCCCACTGCCCGTGACCAGCATGCCGAAATCGTCGAGCTGCAAGCCGCCGTCGCGGGTGTAGGCCTCGCTGCCATCCTCGCGCCCCACCGCCAGCCAGCCGGCGCCATCGATGGCAATATCGAGGCCGCGCCCAGTGGTCCTGAGTTCGCCTGCCTCGAGCTTCATGCCCGGTGTGGTCATCACCGTCGCCACTCGGGTCGACACGCCCTCCCCGGCTTCATCGCGCACCGGCAAGGCGCGAAACGCCGACAGCTGGGCACGAAAACCGGTGGTCGATACGTTGGCCATGTTGTTGCTGGCCACCGACTGCTGGGCGAGGGACTGCTTGGCGCCCGAAAGCGCGGTGTAGATCATCCGGTCCATCGAAGAGCTCCGTTAACCGCGGGATCAGCGCATGCTGATCAGGGTCTGCATGATCTGGTCCTGGGTTTGGATCGTCTGCGAGTTGGCCTGATAGTTGCGCTGCGCGATGATCATCGACACCAGCTGCTCCGACAGATCGACATTGGAACTCTCCAGGGCGCCGGCCAGGAGGCTGCCGAGCTGGCCACTGCCCACGGCACCGACCAGAGCCTGCCCCGACTCGACGGTTTCGCGCCATGCGTTGTCGCCGGTCGATTCCAGCCCCTGGGGGTTGCGGAAATCAGCCAGTGCGATACGACCGAGGGTCTCGGTCTGGTTGTTCGAATAGCGCCCGATCAGCAGGCCGTCTTCACTGACACTGACCCCGATCAAGTCTCCCGCGGCGTAGCCGTCCTGCTCGATGGAGGTATTGGCGAAGTCACGGGCGTACTGGGTGGTCCCGGTGAGATCGAGGGCGACCGTCATGTCGTTGGCGCCGGTGCCGGGAGCACCGATGTTCAGGGAGAGCGGCATTTCGCTGGTCAGGGCACCCGCGCCGTCGAAGGTCATTTGCTGAGCAAACAAGGCCTCGCCGTCTGCGCTCTCACCCAGCTGGATCTGCTCGCCATTGAGCGAGGCGCTGAGCTGCCAGGCGTTGGCAGGCACGGCGGGGACGGCATCAGCGTCTTCGGCCAGTTTGGTGAAGGTCAGCTGTACGGCATGGGCGTTGCCCAGCGAATCGTAGACCGTCATGCTGCTGGTACTGCTGCTGCCGGCAGCCGTGCTGGCATCGAGGTTGTAGACCGCGCCCGCGGTGGTGGTCGCCTGGGCCGCGCTCGAGGCGTTGTCGACCTGCAGCGCGATCGGGTCGCCGCCGGCGCTATCGCCAGCGTAGCCAGTCAACCGCCCGCCGGTGGCATTGACCAGATAGCCCTGGTTGTCGACGTTGAACTGGCCGTTGCGCGAATAGACGACTTCATTGCCCTGTTCGAGGCGGAAGAAGCCATTGCCGTTGATCGCCAGATCCAGGGTACGGTCGGTCTGCTCGATCGCACCCGAGCCGAAGCTCTGGGTGACGCCGGCGACGCGCGTGCCCATGCCCGCCATCGCTCCGGCGTACATGTCGGCGAACTCTGCGCGCGAGGATTTGAAACCCACCGTCTGCGAGTTGGCGATGTTGTTGCCGATCACATCGAGGCTGACGGATGCGGACTTGAGGCCACTGACGCCTTGTGAAAATGCCATGTGCGGACCGCCTCCCTGGCGGGTTGAGGAAATTGAGACACCGGGACGCCCTCTTTCGGACGAGCCTCCCGGGCGAAGCAAATCAATCAGAGAATCTGGTAGATCTCGTCGAGCGCGGCGTCGCCCGCAGTGCCGAGATCGAGCCTCGATGCACCACTACCGGCGGTGATCACACCGCTGACGTAGGCATAGTTGAGCGCGGTGACGGTCACCGCCTGCCCATCGCTCGACGCGCTGATCACCACCCGATAGCTGCCAGCCTCGGCCACGCCGCCGCTCGCGGTGCTGCCATCCCAGCTGAGCGAATGCACGCCGGTCGGCTGGGCACCCAGGTCGTAGGCCTGCACCTCCTGGCCGGCGGCATCGAGAATCGAGACCCGAACATCGCTCGCGGCGCTGTCGAGGCTGAACCCGAACGGCGTGGTGACCGCTTCGCCGTCCGCCTCGCCGACCACGATCCTGTCGCCCTCGACCAACACTCCACGGCCGATCAGCGAGCTGGCCTGCAGCCGCTGGCTGGCGTCGATCTGACTGGTCACCGAGCTGAGCGTTTGATTGAGTTCCTGGATCCCGCTGACGGTGTTGATCTGCGCCAGCTGCGAGGTGAGATCGGCATTGCTGGTGGGATTCAGCGGGTCCTGGTTCTGCATCTGTGCGATCAGCAGGGTGAGAAACTGCGTAGAGAGCTCCGCCGCAGAGTCGGTGCCGGTCTGGCTACTGCCCGCACTGGCGTTGATGTTGGCGAGGGTGGCGTCACCGATGACCATTCAAGCAGCGCTCCTGAGACGAAGTGAAAGGGTTCGCATTGCCGCTCATCCCTGGCCGAGCGACAGAGTCATGCTGACCAGGCTTCTTTGGGTATTGAGCACCTCGAGATTGGCCTGGTAGGAGCGCGAAGCGGAGATCATGTTGACCATCTCGTCGCTCGGGTCGACGTTGGGCATCTCGATGTAGCCCTCCTCGTCGGCGAGCGGGCTGGAGGGGTCGAACTCACGGCGCAGAGGGCTCTGGTCCTCGATCACCCGTGCCACCCGCACGCCACCGACCGCCGCGCCGGGAGCCGCGTCGAGCTCGAACACCACCTGACGAGCACGATAGGGCCGGCCATCGGGACCAGCGACGCTATCGGCGTTGGCCAGATTGCTGGCGATCGCGTTCATCCGCTGAGACTGGGCGGTCAAGGCGGATCCGGCGATGGAGAAGATCGAAGAAAACGACATCGGAAAGCTCCTGGCGGTCACTCCGCCTGCATGACGGTGTTGAGGCCTCTGATCTTGCTGTTGAGCAGCCCGAGGGTGGACTCTATGTGCTGGCTGTTATCGGCGAAATTGAGCCGTTCGAGATCCATATCGACGGTGTTGCCGTCGAGACTGGGCTGGGCCGGGATCCGATAGGCGAGATCCAGCTCGGCACCGACGCTGGAAGAGGCCGGAATGTGCGCGGACGAGGTGAGTTGGAGCGAAAGGCTCCGCGCTCCCGCCTGGCTCATCGCGCTGTCCAGCGCCTGCTTGAAGTCGAAGTCCCGTGCCTTGTAGTGAGGGGTATCGGCATTGGCGATGTTCGCCGACAGCACTTCCTGGCGACGACTGCGCAAGTCGAGCGCGCCCTGCAGGAAAGAGAAGGATTCATTGAGCCGATCGATCACGTGGTGTTCTCCCCAGCGGATTCGAAACGCAGGGCGCGCAGGTGTCGCAGCGCCCATGGCGACATAGGAGCAGGATAGAGCGCCGCTCGCATCGGCGGTCGACGGAAAAGCCGTTCGTTTCGCGGCTATTTCCTCGTTTGGGGAAACGATCGAGCGCTTAGAATGCTACTCGAAGTGCGCAGCCCCCCGAGCCCAGTTCCAAGAGCCAGCCATGTCGCCACCGCGCTTCATCACTCCTCTTCTTCTTTGCGCCGCGCTAATGCTTTGTCCCGCCATCGCACAGGCGGCGCAGACTCGCGCCGAGTTGGCCGCGGCGCGAACCCTGCTGGAGCAGCGGCTGGCAGCAGTGCCTGGGCGCGTCGAGATCGAGCTCCGCGCCCCGCAGGCGACGCTGCCCGAGTGCCTCGAGCCGGAGGCTTTCATTCCCGGCAACCCCAATCTCATCGGCCAGCTCACCGTCGGCGTACGCTGCGTGTCGCCTAGCGGCGCGACCACCACCCGCTACCTGCGGGCAATGCTGCGACGCTTCGCCCCCTACTGGGTGGCCGACCGCGACATCGACGCCGGAGCTCTGCTGAGCCTGAGTGATCTGGAGCGGCGCGAAGGGGATCTCAGCCAGCTGCCGGGCCGGCTGGTCACCGACCCCGCCCAGCTGATCGGCCAGCAGACGGTACGCCGGATCAATCGTGGTACCGCCTTGTTGGAGGGCATGACCCGCGCGCCCAGCGTGATCCAGCGCAATGACCGGGTCGAGGTGCGCGCCGAGGGAAACGGCTTCACCATCCTCACCGAGGGCGTCGCCCTCGAGGACGCGGCGCTCGAGCAGCGCTTGCGTGTTCGCTTGGCCTCGGGCAGCGTAGTGGGTGTCACCGCAAGCGGTGCCAACAGCGCCACGCTGTCGCGATGACGGGTGGCGCCGGGAACGCTCTTTCGTCCGCGATACTGTCAGGCGAAGCTAAAGTTAACTCCCCAATGGCCGATGAAGCTGTTCGTGTTATGGGGACGAGGCGACGGGCAGCATGTACCGGCACGCCCATTCCAAGACAGCATTCTCAGGAGTAAAGCGCGTGAAAATCGACCCGCGTCAAGGGCTGCGGCCTTCGACGGCACCCACCGAGATCGGTGTGCATCGCCCGCCCACGTCAGCCTCGGATGCCGAGCGCGCCGAAGGCGTCACCGCCCTGCACCATGCGGGCACGGTGCAGGACACAACCCAGGACGTCGACGTCCAGCGGGTCAACGAGCTACGCCAGCTGATCAGCGAGGGGCAGTTCGAGATCGATACCGATCGCATCGCCGACGGCCTGATCACCGACGTGCGCAGCTTCGTTCAAGAGTGACCGCTGAGATGGACAACGACATCGACGCGCTCTCGGCGCTGCTCACTGCGCAGGAGACGGACCTGCGGGCGCTCAATGCACTGCTGGAGGAGGAGCGCGCCGGACTTCCCTCCCTCTCGGCCACCCCGCTCGAGCACTTCGAACGACTACGAGAAGCCAAGGTGCACCAACTGGCCAAGCTCGAACGAAACGAGCAGGCACGACGGGCGCTGCTACGCAGCCAGGGCTATCCGCACGGTGATCGCACCGATACCGACGCCTGCGTGGCACTCTTCGGCCTCGAGCCCCAGTGGCGGCGCCTGCTCGCCGAACTCGAACGCGCGCGCCGCCTTAACGCCCAGCTCGCGGGGCTGGTCGAGGAGCTATCCGACTTCAACGCCCACCGCCTGGCCTGGGCGCAACGCCAGCACGGCGAATCGCTCTACGATGCCCACGGCCGCCGCTCGACGATGCCGCCGCCGAATAGCGGGGAGCCGAATAGATAATCCCGGCCGGCCCGCGCTTGGCTCGAGGCGCCTTCGCGCTCCCGGGCTCGCCGAAGATAGGCGCGGGCTGCGCAGCTAGGAATCGGGGTGATACTCCACCGTCAGCGACAGCTCACCGCTCGCCGCCATGCTCGCCCTCCTCCCTCCCGCCTTTGCGGCCTGCCTCTGCAGCTCGAAGTAAAAACCCGCGCCGGCCGGCAGGCCGGCGAAAGCGACGCTGGCGCCGCTCGACGAGGGTAGCGTGACGCAGCGGCTTCGCTGGCACAGCCTGGCGAGCACTGGAACTTCCCCGTAGTCCACCCGCCAGCGCATGCGAGTGACGCGCCCCTTCGCCCCTTCGCCCAATACCGGGCTGCGCGCGGTGGCGCCAGGTGCTCCGAGCATGGGAGCTGCGAGCTGGGTCGACCAGCTCGCGCCCGCCGCGAACGAGCCCGGAGACAGCGCCATCGACACCGTCGCCAGGAAGATGGCGCCCAGCCACCCGCCGCCCCTACTGGCCACCAACGAATACCTCGACCTTGAGCGTGCGGTCATCGGGAATCTCTGCCTGGGACATCACCACCAGCCGCTCGAGACGTCGCCGCAGGAAACGCGATAGCAGCGGCCGAAGCGGGTGCGCCACCACCATCACCGGCGCCAACCCGCGTCCCTCTTGATGGTCGATCGCCGCCTGGGCCTGCGCGAGCAACACATCGGCAAGCCCCGGCTCGAGGCCACCTCCGTTGTTGAGTGCCTGCCCCAGCAGTTTCTCGAGCCCGAACTCGAGACCTATGACCTCGAGAGTGCTGGAAGCGCCGAACCACTGCTGGGTAATGGCGCGGCCCAGTGCGATTCGCACCAGGGCGTTGAGTTCGAACGGATCGGTGGTAGTGGATGCATGCTCGGCCAGGGTCGCAAGGATGGTGCGCATGTCGCGGATCGGCACCTCCTCGGCGAGCAGCAGTTGGAGGACCCGGTTGATCACGCCGACGCCGAGCGGCTGCGGTACCACTTCATCGACCAGCGGTTTCGCCGACTCTCCCACCCTGTCGAGCAGCTGCTGGGTCTCCTGACGACCCAGCAGTTCGCTGGCATGTCGACCGAGCAGATGGTTGAGATGGGTGGCGATCACCGTGCTGGCATCCACCACGGTGTAGCCAAGCACCTGCGCGCGATCGCGCAGCTCGGCGGAGATCCACACCGCCTCGAGGCCGAAGGCCGGCTCTCGCGTCGGCCGCCCTTCGAGCGAACCGCTGACACCGCCGGGATCGATGGCCAGGAAGCTGCCAGGCCAGGCCTCGCCCGTGCCGATCTCGACCCCGTTCAGCGTGATCCGATAGCCCTGCGGCGCGAGGCCAAGGTCGTCGCGAATATGGACGACCGGGGGAAGAAAGCCCAAGTCCTGGGCGAACTTCTTACGCACACCCTTGATCCGCCCGAGGAGTTCACCGCCCTGGCTCCGATCGACCAGCGGAATCAATCTATAGCCTACCTCGAGACCCAAGGGATCGATCAGCGCGACGTCCTCCCAGCTGGCATCGAGCGTCTGGTCGTCTTCAGGCCGCGCCACGGGCTCTGCCTGCTCAGGCGCCTCGGGGCGGCGCATCAGGTACCAGCCGAGACCACCTAGCATCGCGGTGAAGAAAAGGAACACCAGGTTGGGCATGCCCGGCACCATGCCCAGCAGCCCGAGCACGCCGGCGGAGAGCAGCAGCACCCGCGGATTGGTGAACAGTTGCCCGATCAGCTGGCTGCCGACGTCCTGCTCGGTACGCACACGGGATACCGTCACCCCGGCGGCGGTGGAGATCACCAGCGCGGGGATCTGGGCGACCAGACCGTCGCCGATGGTCAAAAGCGTGTAGGCGTGGGCTGCGTCGGAGACCGACATGCCGTGCTGGCCAACGCCGACGATCAGCCCACCGACGATGTTGACCACCATGATCAGGATGCCGGCGATCGCATCGCCGCGAACGAACTTGCTCGCACCGTCCATCGAACCGAAGAAATCAGCTTCCTGGGTGACCTCCGCGCGCCGAGCGCGAGCGGTCTTTTCATCGATCAAGCCGGCATTGAGGTCAGCGTCGATCGCCATCTGCTTGCCCGGCATCGCATCGAGGATGAAACGCGCGCCGACTTCGGCGATACGTCCCGCCCCCTTGGTGATGACCATGAAGTTGATCAGCACCAGGATGACGAAGACCACCAGGCCGACGGCGAAGTTGCCACCGACGAGAAAGTCGGCGAATGCCTCGATCACCCGCCCCGCGGCATCGCTACCCTCATGGCCGTGCATCAGGATCACCCGGGTGGAAGCGACGTTGAGCGACAGCCTGAGCAAGGTGGTGAACAGCAGTACCGCCGGGAAGGCGGCGAAATCGAGCGGCCGAGTGGTGAACATGGCGACCAGCAGCACCATGATCGACAGCGCGATGTTGAAGGTGAACAGCAAATCCAGCGCGACGGGAGGCAGCGGCAGCACCATCATCGCCAGGATGAGGATGATCAGCACCGGGCCGGCGAGAATCTTGAGCGAAGCGCCGGAGGCGAAGCCGCGTTCTCTGGATAGGGTAGCGAGGGGCTTCATCGGTCAGCGCTTCCTGGCATGGAGGGGTCGGGGTCGACGCTGAGCGCCGGGGGAATGGGCAGGTCGACGGGGGCCGTGGGAGGCGCCTCGCCCTCGCGCGCGGCGAGCGCCAGCCGGTGGACCCAGGCCAGCACCTCGGCCACCGCGGCATAGAGCCCAGCGGGAATTTCACGCTCCAGGTCGCAATGACGATAGAGCGCACGCGCCAGCGGCGGCGCCTCGAGCAGCGGCACTCGATGCTCCCCCGCCACCGCCCGGATCCTGGCCGCGATCTCGTCGGCCCCCTTGGCCACCAGCCGGGGAGCCGCCATGCCCGCTTCGTAGCGCAGCGCCACCGCATAGTGGCTGGGGTTGGTGATCACCACGCTGGCCTTGGGTACCTCGCTCATCATCCGCCGCCCCGCGACCGCCTGCTGCTGCTGGCGAATCCGCGCCTTTAGATGGGGATCGCCCTCGCTTTCCTTATGTTCGCGGCGTATCTCATCGCGGCTCATGCGCAGCTTGCGATGATGGCTGAAGAGCTGATACGGAACGTCGATCAGCACGACGATGATGAACGCGAGCAGGATCAGCACCGAACACATCGCGACCAGCCCCAACGCATCCGCGATCGCCGAGCCGATCGACTGCTGCGCCAACCCGAGCAGCGCCTGGCGTTGATAGCCGATGAACAACCAAGCGACACAGGCGATAAGAACCGTCTTCGCCACCGCCTTGGCGAGCTCGGCGAGCGCCTGGTGGGAGAAGATGCGCTTGAACCCCTTGAGCGGGTTGAGCCGCTTGGGATCGGGAGAGAGCGACTTGGCCGACATCAACCAGCCGCCCAGAGCCAGCGGCGCGATGAGCGCCGCGATCGCCAACGCCCCCAAGACCGGCGCCAGCGCCAATCCGGCCTGGATCAGCAGCCCCCCGACGTGCCGCATGGCAAGGGAAGGGTCGAAGACCAACGCATGGTCGAAGCGCAATCCCTCAGTGACCGCCACCCCCATACGATCGAACATCCACGGGGCGAGAAACCACATCGAAGCGACGCCAGTGACCAGCACCATGAAAGTGGAGAGCTCGCGGGAACGGGCAATCTGGCCATCCTCGCGCGCCTTGTCGAGCCGCCTTGGAGTGGCCTGTTCGGTCTTTTCCTGATCGTTCTCTTCCGCCATCGAATGCTGCCGCTTCGCGCAGCGCCGCGCGCGCCGCCTCTTTTCGATCCTGCGATCATAGAAGCAGCGAGAACGCACGCATTGGCCGAACAAAACACCCAACGATGGGCTATTCGAGCGATAGGGCCTCACACCCACCCGAGCGAGAACGGATAATTCCCACCCCTTCGCCCCGAGGGTGGGCAACGAGCATCGAGGGATCGGACGGCGGCGCCGAGGCCGTGGTTCGAGACGCTCGTTCCTCGCTCCTTTCCATGAACCCCCTCCGAGTTCTCCTCGACAGGGGGATGATCAGGGGGGAGATTGGGCGGTCGTCATATCGTTCTTCCTCAACTTTCAGGCAGAAGCATTTTGAGCTTCAGTCTGGATAGGCGTCACGGAGAACCCGAGCTGCTTGGCGAGTCGACGCATGGAACGTTGTTTGGTTTCCAGCGCCTGTGCCTCGTAGTACTGGAGTCCGTGTTCGACATAGTCCAATCCTTTGACCATGACGCGCCAGAACAGCGCCGCGAGTTTGCGCGCCAGGGCGATATTGGCGATCAATCCACCTCGGCGACCCGCCATCCGACGGTAAAAACCGCCCAGCGCAATGTGTTTGCTGCGGGCGAGGCTGCGGGCCATGACGCAAAACAGGCGCCCAGCACGATTACGCCTGCGCTTGGCCGAGCGTTGGCGCTTACCGCTCTGATGACTCCCGGGGGCCAGCCCGGCCCAAGCGGTGAAGTGTTTCTCGGTCGGCCACTGGGTCAGGTCGGTTCCCACTTCACCTATGAGTTGCAGGACGCTGTAGTCCGTATGGGCGGGAAGCACGGTGAGATCATTGCCTCCACACAGAGCCACCAGCATCGGATGCAGGTCATCGATCTGGGGTGCATTGGCACCGCCTCGCTTGTGCGCCTTGGACGGCGGCGACGTCGGAGGATCGACGTCGATCGAACGGAGCACCGCTTCGATCTGTTGGTCGCAAGCCCTGATCAAACGCTGGTAGTGCTCCCAGCTTTCCAGCGCCTGGCGCAACGCGAACAGATGCTCCTCGGCCCAGGTCCCTTGCAGAGAGGCTTTGATCCGTTCGGCCTTCTGCTGGCGGATCTGCACGTCGCACAAAGCCAGCAGTCGCTCAGGATCGCGTTCACCCTCGAGCATCGACCGGATCACCGCCATGCCGCTGCGGCCCACCAGGTTGCTGATGACATCGTGCAATTTGATGTTCATCCGCTCCAAGGCCTTCTGCAGATGCTGCACATGCCCTGCGGCCAGCGTGATGTGGTCCTGACGCAATCGCAGGTAATCCTGCAAGCGCCGGATCTCGGCTGGGGGCACGAAGCCTGCCCGCAAGAGTCCGTGCGCGTGCAACGTCGCTCCCCACTGGCAATCCTTCATATCCGTCTTGCGACCCGGCAGATTGCGGGTGTGCTTACCGTTGACCATCAGCACCTGTAGCTTCGCGGCTTCCAGCACGCTGTACAGAGGCAGCCAGTAGATCCCCGTGGCCTCCATGGCCACCGACTTCACCTTCTGCGACAACAGCCAGTCACGTAGCTCATGCAGCTGTGCCGTGAACGTGCCGAAGACCTTCGGCTCCCCCCCGGCAATCGACACATACATCTGCTCGCTGCCGACATCCACGAAGGCTGCCAATGGATCCAATACCGGTAAGTGGGCCATCTCATAGCTCCTGGGAACGGGTCGATGGAGAAAGGGTTACCGCAAGCCCGGTCGTGTTCTGGGAAGACAAATCTTTCCAACGGGAAGCCAGGCTCACCATAATGCGCAGCAGCCCACGACCAGAGCCATTCTCACCACCGGGCACCCGGCACCAAAAGACATGCGGCCACGCTGCTTGCGGCAACACAGCCATGCTACTCGGGTTCAAGGTCCATGCGCAGTGCCATCGCGATGGCACAGGAGGCTCACCACGAACGGACTGGGAGGCTCGTTCCTCGCCGGCTATCCGACCATCCCGAGTAAGCGAAGCGAGTCGAAGGACACGAACGGATCAATAAACCCGTTCGTCCCGAGCGGCGTTCCTACACGCCAAGACATCGGTTCAATGCGACAGTTGGGAACGCCAGTCGAGGGATCGAGCAGCGGCGACGAGGCCGTGGTTCGAGACGCTCGTTCCTCGCTCCTCACCACGAACGGACTGGGAGACTCGTTCCTCGCCGGCTATCCGAGCATCCTGAGCGAGCGAAGCGAGTCGAAGGACACGAACGGACTGAGTGGCTCGTCCCTCGCCGGCTATCCGAGCATCCTGAGCGAGCGAAGCGAGTCGAAGGACACGAACGGGCTGGGTGGCTCGTCCCTCGCCGGCTATCCGAGCATCTCCAACAAGAAGCACGACGAGAGACACGAACGATCAGGGTTTCAGAAGCCGAGGCTGTCCAGCAGGTCGTCGACCTGGCTCTGGTTGCTGGCGACGTCGTCCCTACGCGTGGGATTGAGCTGCGGGCCCTCGAGATCTTCTTCCTTCGGGCTCGGCTTGGTGTCACCACTGCGTTCGGGCATGTAGTCGAGCAGCACCTGGATCAGCTCGCTCTCAAGCGTTCGCATGCTCTCCACCATCCGCATGACCATCTGGCCACTGAGATCCTGGAACTCCTGGGCCATGACCACTTCGAGCAGCCGCTGGCTGGTCGCGTCGGTATCCGCTGGCACATTGCCTAGATAGCGGCGGGTGTCGTTGACCAGGTGTTTGGCCTGCTCGCTGTCCAGCGGCGCGTCGAACCACTGCTGCCAGCGCTCGTCGAGCAACTTGGCCTGCCGGCCGAGACGATCCTGCAGCGGCTGGGCGGCTTCGATCGCGTTGAGCGAGCGGTTGGCGGCGTTCTCCATGGCGCTCGAGATGTAGTGGAGCCGATCGCAAACGTCGGGAATCGCTTCGGCGGCATGCTCGACGTGCTGATCAAGCCCGAGCCCCTTGAGACTCTCATGCAGTGAACGCGCAAGCCGCCCGATCCGATCGAGAAGCTCCTCTTCGTCTACGTCACTCTGTTGTTGCGCGCCACGACGCTTGGCGCCCTTGTCAGCCCTAGTGCTCATCGCTTCCTCCTGCACGTATCCCTTCCAGCCGGCTCTACCACACCCGCGTCATTTTTCGAGCTTGGCGAATATCTTGTTGAGCTTTTCCTCGAGCGTGCCCGCGGTGAAAGGCTTCACCACATAGCCGTTGGCTCCCGCCTGCGCCGCGGCGATGATGTTCTCTTTGCGCGCCTCGGCGGTGACCATCAGCACCGGCAGGGAAGCGAGCGCAGGGTCGGCGCGGATCTGCTTGAGCATCTCCAGGCCATCGAGGTTGGGCATGTTCCAGTCCGAAACGACGAAGTCGAAGCCTCCCGCGCGCAGCCGCTCGAGCGCCTGCTGCCCATCTTCGGCCTCTTCGACGTTCTGGTAGCCGAGCTCCTTGAGTAGATTGCGCACGATGCGCCGCATAGTGGGAAAATCATCCACTACCAGGAAGTTGATTTGCTTGTCGGCCATGGGTATCTCCTTACCGCAGCCAGATGGAGGTCGAACCGGTCATCAATGTCGCCGTACCGCCCGCCGGTTCGGGCGCTGGCCTAACCAATCAGTCGAGCACGCCGCGCTCGGGCGGCTCGAGCAAAGCGCCGGCGATCGATCCTATCGGCAGTACGCGGGCGATCGCGCCGCATGCCGCGGCTTCCCGCGGCATGCCGTAGACCACCGAGCTCGCCTCGTCCTGGCCGATCGTCATCGCCCCCTTTCGGCGCAGCGCGAGCATCTCGCGCGCGCCATCGCGCCCCATACCGGTCAAGATCACCGCGCACAGGCTCGGGCCGGCGAAACGCTTGAGCGACTCGAACATCGAGTCGACAGAGGGCCGATGCCGATTCACCGGCTCGCCGTCGTCGAGCGCCAAGTGCCAATGATCTGCGGTGCCGAGCACGCGCAGATGATGGCTGCCCGGCGCGATGTAGACGGTTCCAGCCCGCAGCGGCTCCCCATGCTCCGCTTCCTTGACGTGGAGTCGACATAGCCGGTCGAGCCGCTCGGCGAACGAGTGGGTGAATCCAGCGGGCATGTGCTGGGTGATCACGATCGGCGGCATATCGGCCGGCAGCGGTTCTAGCACTTGCCGGATCGCTTCGGTACCGCCTGTGGAGGCACCAATCGCGATCAGCCGGAAGCCGGCGCCCGCACGTCGCGTCAGCATCGGGCTCGCCTGCCCGCCCACATGCAGACGGCGCGGTTTGGACTGCGCCGCTGCGCGCAGTTTGTCCGCCACCCGTTGGGCGTAGTGCTCCATGCCCTCGCCGCGCGAGCTGCCGGGCTTGGCGACGAAGTCGACCGCGCCCAGCTCGAGTGCCCGAAGCGTGATCTCCGACCCCCGCTGGGTCAGCGTCGAGACCATCACGACCGGCATCGGCCGCAGCCGCATCAAACGCTCGAGGAAGTCGAGCCCGTCCATGTGCGGCATCTCGACGTCGAGCGTGATCACATCCGGCGTATGACGCTTGATCAGGTCCCGCGCGACCAGTGGATCAGGCGCTGTCGCGACCATCTCCATATCCGGTTCGGCATTGACCATATCGGTCAGCAGGCGCCGCATCAGCGCCGAGTCATCCACCGCCAGCACGCGGATTTTCCGCCCGTCTTCCTGCTTCACCCCTTCGCCATTCATGGCGCCTCCCTTCTTGCACCTGGCTCGATTAAACCGGTGACGGTGACCTGATCGATCTTTCCTTCACGTACGCCCAAACGCCGCACCCTCACCCGCCCAGACTCGGTATCGAACAGCACCCTGCGTGCTTGCCGGCCTTCCAGATCGCTCGCGACCAGCCGAAGGCCGTGGGCCGCGACGAATGCCTCCCCGCAGCGGGCGTTCAGCTCGCCCACCCTCAATACCGACTGAGCGACGCCGGTCAATCCTGAAGCGCCTCCGAACAGCTTGGCTTCGAGCCGTTCGGGCCGGGCCCCGGCGCGTACCATCGTCGCGATCAGCACCGCGCAGGAGGTATTGCCATAGCGCATGCCATGCGCACGCTTCACCGCCATCGGTGCATCGCCCGGGAGCAGGAAATGGTTCATCGCCGCCACCTTGGTCACCGGGTCGAACAGGCACAGCGCAACGCATGAGCCCAGTACGGTGCACAACGCCTCGCCAGCGACGCTGACGTAATACTCACCGGGCAGCAGCTTGACCGCGGCCGCGTTGACCAGCGGCTCGTAGTAGCGATGCGTGGCCCGCCATCCCTCGAGCTCGACGCCCTCGATCGCCCCGGAGAGCCGTCTCAAGACGCCACTCGCTGGTAGATCGTGTTGCGGGTCAGGCGCAGCGCCTGGGTCTGGCGGCTGAAATTCTCCGAATGACCGGCGAAGAACAGCCCCCCCGGCACCAGCCGCTGGGCGAACCGCTCGAGCAGCCGGGTCTGCGCTTCGCGATCGAAATAGATCATGATGTTGCGGCAGAAGATCGCATCGAACCCTTCATCGATCCCCCACTGCGGCTCCATCAGATTGAGCCTTCGGTACTCGATCATGCCCAGCAGCTCGGGGCGCGCCTTGGCCCAGCCGGATCGCTCGCCGGTGCCACGCAGGAAGAAGCGCCGCAGCCGCGCCTCGCCCATCGCCTGCGCTGCGGCAAGCGGGTAGACCCCGGCCCTGGCACGCTCCAGCGCCTGGGTATCGATGTCGGTTGCCAGCAGGCGCGAGCGGGAGGCCGATTCGCCGAGCGTCTCGCACAGCGTCATCGCGATCGACAGCGGCTCCTCTCCGGTCGAGCTGGCGCAGCACCAGATCCGCGGCGGGCGACCCAAGCCGCGCACATGGTCGGCCAGCAAGGGAAAGTGGGCCGGCTCGCGAAAGAAGGCGGTCAGATTGGTGGTCAGCGCATTGACGAAGTACTCCCACTCCTCGGCGTCGGCACGCTCGAGCAGCGCCAAGTAACTGTCGAAGCGCGCCAGCCCCAGCGCCCTCAACCGCTTGGCGAGCCGCGAGTAGGCCATCTCGCGCTTGTGCGGGGCCAGGGAGATGCCCGCCCGACGCCTGATGTAGTCACGGATGCGCTCGAAGTCCTCATCGCTCATCACCAGATCCCGGGTCACGGACTCCGTCGCACCCACTCCCCGCGACTGCATGCTCAATGGACCATGTCGGTGGCTGCGACCGCGCCTGTACCCGCGCCAAGGCCGCGGGTAAGACGACGCCCTTTCTGCCTGGCGCCGGCGCGGAAACCGGCGATCGTGGCATCGAGCGCATCGGCCTCGGACTTGAGCTCGCGCCCGGAGATGCCTAGCCTCTCCACCAATGCGACGTTCTGCTGCACCGCACTGTCGACGCTTCGCATCGCATCGCCGACCTGAGTGATACCTTCGCTCTGCTCTTTCGAAACGGAGGAGATCTCGGCAATGATCCGGTTGACCCGCTGGGTCGAATCGACGATCGCGCGCATGGTCTCTCCCGCGGCTGCAGCCTCCTGGCTGCCACCATCGATCTTGGTGCGGGTGTCCTCGACCAGCGAAGCGACACGGCGCGCGGCATCGGCGCTTTTGTTCGCCAGCGCCCGAACCTCGCCGGCCACCACCGCGAAGCCTCGCCCTTGCTCGCCGGCGCGCGCAGCCTCGACCGATGCATTGAGCGCAAGCAGGTTGGTCTGGAAAGCGATCGAGTCGATCATCCCGACGATCTCGCTGATCTGGCGAGAAGACGCACGCACTTCATCCATCGTCGTCACCATCCGCTCGATGTCCCGGCCGCCGCGTTCCACCGTGGTGCTCGCCTGCTCGACCAGGTCATGCGCCTGGCGGGCACGCTCGGCATTCAGCTCTACCGCCTCGGTGAGACGATCGAGACTGGCGCTGGTCTGGCGCATCGATACCAACTCCTCCTGGGTCCGATGCTCCAGCTCGCGACTCCCTGTACTGACAGTCTCGCAGCGCCCGTGCAGGGTCGCCGAGGCGCTATGAACCCCTTCCAACAGGTTGAGCTGGCTCTTGGCCTGGAGCGCCTGGGCGGCGAACAGCCGCCCGAGCTCGTCATCGCCGCGGCTGCCGAACTCGACCAGCAGATCCCCCGCGGCAAGGCGGATGGACATCTCGCGCAGTTGGCGCAACCCGGACAATACCCGCCGCTCCACTCGCCAAATGGCGCAAGCGACCAGCGCGATCGCCGCGCACAGGGCCGCGAAGACGATCCCTGAGGGATGCTCCTGCTGGAAAGCAACGCCCAGCAGCGCCAGCAACAGGAGCATGGCGCCAGCCAAAGGCAGCGTCAGCGATTTGCTCAGGCTGGGCCTGCGCCAGCGCATCAGCCAGCCGAGCACGCCCGGGCGAGCGAAGCCACCATCGCGCACTTTGATGCGCGCGCCGCGCTGGATCGCCGCATAGCCGCGCGCGGCCTGGGATATCTCCTCGATGCTCGGTTTGACGCGAATAGAGGCATAGCCAATGCATCGACCGGCCTCGAACACCGGACTCACATAGGCGCGAACCCAGTAGAAACCGCCGTTCTTGCGCCGATTCTTGACCAGCCCCACCCAGGTACGCCCGGCGCGCAGCGTACGCCAGAAATCGGCGAAAGCGATTCCCGGCATGTCCGGATGGCGAACGATGTTGTGCGGTGCACCGTAGAGCTCATCGATCGAGTAGCCGCTGGCCTCGACGAACGCTTTGTTGGCGTAGACGATGGTGCCGTCCAGGTCGGTTCTGGAGTAGAGGTACTGGCTTTCACCAAGCACGTACTCGCGGCCGTCGGTAGCCTGATGCAGCGCCATGGTCACTCTCCATGATCCTCGGCGCCGCCCCGCTCCATGGCATCGACCAATGCCATTTCGCGGCTGTTCATCAGCCTCTCGATGTCGAGCAGGATCAGCATGCGATCGTCCAGGTCGACCAGGCCTTCGAGATACTCCACCGACATCGCACCGCCGAATTCGGGCGCGGGACGCAGCTGGTCGGGAGAGAGCGAGAGGACGTCCTTGACGTCGTCCACCACCGCGCCGACCACCCGATCGCCGATATTGAGCACGATCACCACCGTGCGGTGATCGTATTCGACGCTCTCGAGCTCGAACTTGATGCGCAAATCGACGATCGGCACGATCACTCCACGCAGGTTGGTAACGCCCTTGATGAAAGGAGGCGTTCCCGCGATCCGGGTGATGTTGTCGTAGCCGCGGATCTCCTGCACGCGAAGGATATCGATCGCGTACTCCTCATCACCGAGCCGGAAGCTCAAGTACTCCTTGCGAGCGGCAGCGGCATCCCTAGCACTGGGCTTGAGCGTCGAGGCGATGTTCATCAGATCTCTACTCCTGAGACGATGGATGGCTGAGAGGAAATGGCTTGGACAGGGGCTGGCGGCGTATCGCCCGGCAACCCTTCATGCTGCAGGGCGGCGAGCATCGGCAGGTCGAGAATCAGCGCGACCGTACCGTCACCGAGAATGGTTGCCGCGGCGACACCGGGTACCCGGCGATAGTGGGTCTCCAGGCTCTTCACCACGACCTGCCGCTGGCCGATCAGACGATCGACCAGCAGCACGTAGCGGGCCCGGTCGGCTTCGACCACCACGCCGATCGCCTTGCCGAGATCGCGCTCGGCCCCGGGGACATGGAACAGTCCGCCGAGTTCGATCAGCGGCAGGTAGTCTCCTCGAATCGGTACTACCCGCCCGCCGCCTGGCAGCCGCTTGAGTGAGTTCGGGTCGAGCTGTATCGACTCGGCGATCGCACTCAGCGGCAGGATGAAGGTCTCATTGCCGACCTCGGTCAACATTCCATCGAGGATCGCAAGCGTCAGCGGCAGTACTATCCGGGTGGTGGTGCCCTGCCCCGGCGTCGAGAAGAGAGATACGCTCCCTCCCATGCCGACGATGTTGCGGCGCACGACATCCATGCCGACTCCGCGGCCGGAGAGATCGGTCACCTCGACGGCGGTGGAGAAACCCGGTGCGAAGATCAGATCCCATACCGCCTCGTCACTCATCGCGGGATTGATCTCGAGCCCGTTCGAGCGCGCCTTGGCGAGGATTCTCTCCCGGTTCAACCCGGCGCCGTCGTCGGCGACCTCAATCACGATGTTGCCAGCCTGATGAGCCGCCGACAGGAGTAGCCTCCCACACTCGGGCTTGCCGTCGGCGAGCCGCTGCTCGGGCAGTTCGACGCCATGATCGAGGCTGTTGCGTACCAGGTGCGTGAGCGGGTCGACGATGCCCTCGATCAAGCCCTTGTCGAGCTCGACATCGTGACCCCGGGTCTCGAGTTCGACCTGCTTGCCCAGCTTGCCGGCCATGTCATGGACCAGACGCGGGAAGCGGTTGAACACTGAATCGATCGGCAGCATGCGCACCGACATCACCGCTTCCTGCAGGTCGCGGACATTGCGCTGCAGCAGACTGGTGCCGCGCATCAAATCCTCGTGGGCCCTGGAGTCGAGCGAGGCCGCGGCCTGCTCGAGCGTCGCCTGGGTAATCACCAGCTCGCCGACTAGGTTGAGGATCTGGTCGATCTTCTCGGTGGAGACCCGCAGGGTAGAACTTTGCTCGCTGCGCCGGGCGGGAGCGGCGGCACGCTCTCGCGGCATCTCCTTGGCAGCGGCGGAGGGGGCGGATGCCTGCGGCGCCTTCTTGATGGACTCGACGGGCTCGACCGGCTCGACGGGCGTAAGGGATATCTGCTCGGGTTCGAGCACGAAGCAGAGCACGCTGGAGATATCGTCGATGCTCGATTGGGTCGCAAGCGTAGCGCTCATCACCCCGTTCTCGACGCTGACCTCGCCAAGCTCGCCGAACAGGCCAAGCTCCTCGCAGATCCCCTCCGCGCTTTCGTCATCCACTCCTTGCAGGCGTACCGCGAGCCGCATCGTGTCGCCGGCATGCTGGGCGGTATCGGTCGGCTGGGCGGAATCTTCCCGTACGGTCTCGGCCGAGCTTCCCTTGGCGGGCATCGTGGCGGCGAGATCGGTGAGCAGGCCAGTGGCGCGTGCCATCGCGCCCTCGTCGGGCGCTTCTCCCCGGCGATGGAAGGCGAGCATTCCAAGCAGCGAATCCCGCACCTCGAGCATCAGGTCGATGCTCGCGGGGCTTAGCGCCAGGCTCCCCTGGCGGACGCCATCGAGCAGATTCTCGAGACCGTGGGTCGTACGCTGCAGGGCGGTGAAGTCGAACGTCGACGCGCCTCCTTTGATCGAGTGCGCCGCGCGAAAGATCGCCGCCACCGTCTCGGGGTCCGGCCGTTCGACGTCAAGGCCGAGAAGCAGCGCCTCCATGTCGTCGAGAAGCTCCTGCGCTTCGTCGAAGAAGGTGTCGTGAAAGGAAGAAAACTCCATGCTGATCACCTGTACAGGATGGTGGACCCCGGATCGATACACGAACCGGGGACGGGATACGCGGGAAACCCCGCCCGGGTCAGCGCAATGGGCGAGGCTGCGCGACCATATCGGAAGCCAATGAAAGAGGTTGCTGCTGATCGAGCTGCAGTTGCTCCGGGGTGAGGCCCTCTCCCCGCTCGATGGTGCGCCGCTCGCCATCGATCGAGGCACGGGCCTGCTCGCTGAGGAGCACGATGCTGATCCGACGATTGATCGGATCGTGGGAGATGGACGAAAGATTCATCGTCGCCGCCATACCGGTCACTCTCAGCAGCTGCGGCTCCGGCAGCCCAACGCGCATCAGCTCCCGCCGCGACGCATTGGCGCGCTCGGTGGACAGCTCCCAGTTACCGTATCCGGCCGGCCCCGACGCATAGGGCAGGTCATCGGTATGCCCGGTCAGCGTGATACCGTGCGGTGCCTCGGCCAGCAGCGGCGCCAGTCCATCGAGCACCCGCCTCATCCGCGGCGTGATCTCCGCGCTGCCGAGCTGGAACATCGGCGACTGCGTACCATCGATGATCTGGATGCGAATGCCCTGGTCGATCACCTCGACCAGCAGCTGCTCACCCAGCGCGGACAGCGCCGGGTCCTGCTGTATCACCGTGGTCAATCGCGCCAAGGCCCGCCGAGTGGCCGGGTCGAGCCGACGAGCGTCGTCGCCGTCCGTCTTCACTCGGCTGACCAGCGCCACCTCCCCGCTGAGATGGATCGGGTCGTCTCCGCCGCCCGGGATGACGCTGGGACTCATCGCACTGCGCTCGCCCCCTGCCAGGGAGGTCGTCAGCGGCGTACGGAAGTACTCGTTGATACCCTCCAGCTGGGCGGCGCTGACGCCGGAGAGCAGCCACATCACCAGAAAGAACGCCATCATCGCGGTCATGAAGTCGGCATAGGCGATCTTCCAGCTGCCATGGCTGCCGTGAGCCTGCTTGCCACGACGAATGATCTTTCGTCGAGGCGCGCTCACAGCCGCTCCTGGCGCGCTGCGCCGCGAACGTCACGCACCTGGCGGTCGAGCTCCTCGAACGAGGGGCGCTCGGAGGAGAAAAGCGCCTTACGGCCGAACTCCACCGAAATCTGCGGCGCGTAACCGCTCAGGTGCGCCAGCATCGTCACCTTGACGCACTGCAGCAGCTTGATCGCCTCGGAGACCTGATGACGCGCACGCGTGGCCAGCGGCGCGACGAAGCCATAGGCGACCAGGATGCCGAGGAAGGTACCGACCATGGCATGGGCAATCAGCGGGCCAAGCTGGTCGGGTTCGAGCCCTTCGGTACCCAGCGCATGGACCACGCCCATCACCGCGGCAACGATACCGAAGGCGGGCATGCCATCGGCCACCATGGCGAGGCTGTTGGCGGGAATCTCGGCCTCGTGTTCGAAAGTCTCGATCTCATGGTCCATCAACGCCTCGATCTCGGCGACATCCATGTTGCCGCTGAGCATCAGGCGCAGGTAGTCGAGGATGAAGTCGAGCACCAGGGGGTCGTCTCTCAATTGGGGGTAGCGCGCGAACAGCTCGCTCTCGCCTGGAGATTCGATATCGGCCTCAAGCGCCATGATCCCCTCCTGCCGAGCCTTGGAGAGAATCTCGTAGAGCAGCGCCATCAACGCCATGCAGGTGGGCTTGTCGTAGCGGGTGCTGCGGCGAAGCTTCGGCAGGGTCGCGAGGGTGGCCTTGATGCCTTTGCCATTGTTGCTGGCGATGAAGGCACCGAAGCCCGCACCGAAGATGATGATGAACTCGACCGGTTGGAACAGGACGCTCAGATGGCCTCCCGCGAGCATGAAGCCGCCGAAGACCGAAACCAGGATGGCGATGAAGCCAAGCAATATGAGCACGAAGGGGTCCACCGCTTACTGATGAGTTCAACCCCCTCTATCGGCAGGTGCGGTGTGATCTTTAGCGTTGCTTTCAAAACCCGCTGGAGTCCTTCGACCCGCTGCGAGCGCCCAGGATGCTCGGATAGCCGGCGAGTCGAACCACGGCCCCGGCGCCGCTGCACGATCCCTCGATGCTCGTTCCTCGCCCTCGGGACGAACGGGCTTATTTGATTCGTTCGTGGTGAGCCTCCTGTGCCATCGCGATGGCACTGCGCATGGACCTTGAACCCGAGTAGCATGGCTGTGTTGCCGCAAGCAGCGTGGCCGCATGTCTTTTGGTGCCGGGTGCCCGGTGGTGAGAATGGCTCTGGTCGTGGGCTGCTGCGCATTATGGTGAGCCTGGCTTCCCGTTGGAAAGATTTGTCTTCCCAGAACACGACCGGGCTTGCGGTAACCCTTTCTCCATCGACCCGTTCCCAGGAGCTATGAGATGGCCCACTTACCGGTATTGGATCCATTGGCAGCCTTCGTGGATGTCGGCAGCGAGCAGATGTATGTGTCGATTGCCGGGGGGGAGCCGAAGGTCTTCGGCACGTTCACGGCACAGCTGCATGAGCTACGTGACTGGCTGTTGTCGCAGAAGGTGAAGTCGGTGGCCATGGAGGCCACGGGGATCTACTGGCTGCCTCTGTACAGCGTGCTGGAAGCCGCGAAGCTACAGGTGCTGATGGTCAACGGTAAGCACACCCGCAATCTGCCGGGTCGCAAGACGGATATGAAGGATTGCCAGTGGGGAGCGACGTTGCACGCGCACGGACTCTTGCGGGCAGGCTTCGTGCCCCCAGCCGAGATCCGGCGCTTGCAGGATTACCTGCGATTGCGTCAGGACCACATCACGCTGGCCGCAGGGCATGTGCAGCATCTGCAGAAGGCCTTGGAGCGGATGAACATCAAATTGCACGATGTCATCAGCAACCTGGTGGGCCGCAGCGGCATGGCGGTGATCCGGTCGATGCTCGAGGGTGAACGCGATCCTGAGCGACTGCTGGCTTTGTGCGACGTGCAGATCCGCCAGCAGAAGGCCGAACGGATCAAAGCCTCTCTGCAAGGGACCTGGGCCGAGGAGCATCTGTTCGCGTTGCGCCAGGCGCTGGAAAGCTGGGAGCACTACCAGCGTTTGATCAGGGCTTGCGACCAACAGATCGAAGCGGTGCTCCGTTCGATCGACGTCGATCCTCCGACGTCGCCGCCGTCCAAGGCGCACAAGCGAGGCGGTGCCAATGCACCCCAGATCGATGACCTGCATCCGATGCTGGTGGCTCTGTGTGGAGGCAATGATCTCACCGTGCTTCCCGCCCATACGGACTACAGCGTCCTGCAACTCATAGGTGAAGTGGGAACCGACCTGACCCAGTGGCCGACCGAGAAACACTTCACCGCTTGGGCCGGGCTGGCCCCCGGGAGTCATCAGAGCGGTAAGCGCCAACGCTCGGCCAAGCGCAGGCGTAATCGTGCTGGGCGCCTGTTTTGCGTCATGGCCCGCAGCCTCGCCCGCAGCAAACACATTGCGCTGGGCGGTTTTTACCGTCGGATGGCGGGTCGCCGAGGTGGATTGATCGCCAATATCGCCCTGGCGCGCAAACTCGCGGCGCTGTTCTGGCGCGTCATGGTCAAAGGATTGGACTATGTCGAACACGGACTCCAGTACTACGAGGCACAGGCGCTGGAAACCAAACAACGTTCCATGCGTCGACTCGCCAAGCAGCTCGGGTTCTCCGTGACGCCTATCCAGACTGAAGCTCAAAATGCTTCTGCCTGAAAGTTGAGGAAGAACGATATGACGACCGCCCAATCTCCCCCCTGATCATCCCCCTGTCGAGGAGAACTCGGAGGGGGTTCATGGAAAGGAGCGAGGGACTAGCGTCTCGAACCAGAACCACGGCCCCGGCGCCAACCTCCAATCCCCCCAATGCTTGCTCCAGCCTGTAATTCGACGAGCGCCCATACGTCTCGGAGCCCGTAGAGGGGCAAGAATGGCGTTTACAAGGATCACGTAAGCTGAGTGAAGAACCGATTCACCTATGTGAGCCGTCTCTCGGTAGAACAAGGGGAAGGAAGAAACGGGTGCAAAGCGGCGTGGCTAGGGCAAGAAGGGACTTTTCGAGGGTGAATGCGAGCTCGGAAAGCTACCTTTTTTAAACTAAAAACACCACTTTTGCTGCTGTTCAACCAATTTGCAAATAAATGTAATGAAAAGTACCATCCAAACGTTCCAAAAAAGCGGCCCATCGTTTCATTCAGGTCACGATCGAGAGTCACAGCGCCGACACGGAGCAGAGCCCCCTCTCGTACTCATGCACACGCCCAGACGCAGGACGACCGATGGATGCTCCTTCGATATGCAATGTGCCGGACAACAACAGCCTTGGTAATAAGCACGATGATCGATGAATCACTGCTGGACGATATACGACAGCTCAATCTCTCGTACCTGATGCTGGTGCAGAGGATGATTCGGGACGACCGGACCCTCGCCATTTTTCGCCTGAAGCTCACCCCGGCGATGGCTGACGCGCTCGTGGCCGCCCCCCTCAGCCAGCTGGCCAAGCTGGCCAACTCCAACCAGCTGCTGTGCCAACTGACGATACAGGACACGGCAAGTTTCAATCGCCTGGTCGAAGAAACTCCCCACGAAGACGTTCAGCGCACGCACACGGCACTGCTCCTGGCAGGCAAGCAGCACGTCGCAGCCCAGCCAGCGCAAGCAGAGATTCACCATGGCTGACCGCAGCCTGCTTGGTGAGATGCGCCAGATCCAGCTCGCGATAGAGCTGATAGAACTAGGCGCCAGACTCCAGGTACTCGAAACGGAGACCAGCTTGAGCCGTGGGCGGTTGATCAAGCTCTACAAGGAAATACATGGGGTCTCCCCGCCCAAAGGCATGCTGCCATTCTCGACCGACTGGTTCGTGACCTGGCTGCCCAACATACATTCGTCGCTGTTCTACAACATCTATGAGTCACTATCGCTGCTCGGCACAGAGACGCGAATGGCCACCATGGTCAAGGCTTACCGGCTCTATCTGGAGCAGGTATCGATGCTCGAAGACAGGGAGCCGGTTCTAGGCTTGACGCGCGCCTGGACGCTCGTGCGCTTCTTCCAGAGCGGGATGATGCAGCTTTCGGTTTGCCGCCGCTGCGGCGGCCGCTTCGTCGCCCATGCCCACAGCATCGATCACGACTACGTATGCGGAATCTGCCAGCCTCCATCGCGCGCGGGAAAGACGCGCAAAGCGGCACAGCGAGCGAAGCGTACCTGACGCCTCGTCACTTCCCACCCGAGCTACTTGCCTCATCCACCATGCCATCCACCATGTAGAGCCAGGCGAGCAATTCGGCGACTGCCCGATACAGCTCCGCCGGAATTCGCTGGTCGACATCCAAGCGCATCAACAGCCCCACCAGTTCCGGAGAACGATGGACGTGGACATCGTGACGCATCGCGAACTCAATGATCTGCTCGGCGACCGATCCATAGCCTTTCGCAACGACATGCGGCACTTCGCCATCGTCATGGCGTAACGCCACCGCGCGCTCGACACGCTCGCTCATAGCCCCGCCTCTCTCGCTTTTACATTGAGCGCTTCCACACTCAGGGCGGACAGCGCGAGCCCTTGGCCGTCTAGTCCAGCCTCGAGCGTCTTCCCACCGTCGGTGAGCGCGACGCACGCCGCTTCGCTCGCGCCGTGCAATTCGATACGCAGCCCGTCCGAATACCTGCCAATGCTAGCCTCCACCCTGCCCAGCGCGGGCAGGTCGACAGTTATCCTGGTCTGCCAGCGCAGGCTCTCCGACGGCTGGCCATCCCCCTCTACATCCTCACCGCTTTCCGGCCCGCTCTCGCCTTCTTCCTCACTGAGGAATATCTCAAGGCTGGCGACGACTCCCGCATGGAGCGGAAACTGCAGCCTGAGCGGCTCCCCTCCAAGCAGCTCCAACTGATGACGAACGATCGGGGCGAGATCATCCTCCACGGCCGAGCCGGACTCAGCGGCCCTCCTCGCCTGGGGCTCATGCGCAAGCCTCGTAAGCGGCCATTTGTCCATGAGCGCCAAGGCCAGATGGCGCTCATAGAAGAGCCCGCTGTCGATCACACCCTCTCGCAACGAGCTGGCTATGGTGCCGGCATCCAACCGCATCGCTGGGAGCGAGCGGGAGCCCTCCAAGCCATCGACCAGTTCAGCTTCAGCCGAAAGTTGAGCAGAAGCGGCGACCGATGCGTGCGTCCGGAAAAACCCAGGCAGCGGCATGACCGATGCTGGCTGCGGAAACTTCCCCAGCACCTGGGCGATGGCGCGCGCCTCTCGACTGAGATTCTCCCTTTCGCCTCTCGATGATTGGTTCCTGTCAGCCGCATCACCGCCGGTATCAGCGCGCGATTCACCCGGCCCAACACCACGGCTCACGCTTTGCGAAGGAGCATTCGATGACGCCAGACTGCCCCCTCCCGGTTCTCCGCGGAGCTGCCCTTGCACCTCGCTCGCCCCACTTACCACCATCGGCCCACGAGGCGGCAACGCGTGCCGCTCCAACTCGCCACGCCGCCCGAGCACGTGATGCAGCAAAGTGTCGATCAGCGGCGAGATGGTGGACATGGCTCACTCCTGAAAGCGCTGGTAGGCGATCCCCGCGCGCTTGGAGGCATCGGTATGTCGCATCAATCCACGCAGTTCTTCCCTGCGCAGTCGCAAGTAATTTCTGATTTCAGCATCGTTGGCGATGATCTTCGCGACCAGCTCCCGGCGCTCGAGACGCACGGCGAACGCTTCCTCGATCGCTATGTCCGCCTCCATCACCGCTTCCAGTTGGATCAGGTACCCCACTCCCTCATCGATCAACTCATCCCAGCATTGCTCCCTCGCCAGACCTAGCATCACATCGGTCCGAGCCAGAAGAGAACGGTATCGCTCGTTGAGATCGAGGCTCACGAGTTGGCGGCTATCGGGCGGCATGGCATTAGGCGCCTGGGGCAATTGCACGCCAAGCTCCGCCTATATCACCGGCAAGCTGCTCGACGTGGCCAAGTAGATCGAGATCGTTACTTGCATTGACCTTGACCAAGCTATGCGACATGTAGGCGTAGAGTCGCTCCAGATCCTCCCCGATCACTCCCTTCTCGACGTCCAAGGCCGCCCTCAGGCCTTCGTCGATGATAGCGATCGCCTTGGACAGCATTGCCCCTTTCATCGCGATGTCACCCTGCTCAATGGCCCAGCGAGCTTGAAGAATGGCCTTGTCCAGGCCATCGAACAGCAAGACGATCAACTGGTGAGGAGACGCGCTCATTACTGCCGTTTCGAGCCCTACCCGGGCATAGGCCTGAGCACCTCTGCGAATTTGCATCATATTCACCCTGTAGGCACTTTCGATCAGAATAGCCGAGCGGGGAAACCGCTCATGCGGCAAGCAACGCGTCCACAAGCCCGCTTCTCGATGATTAATCCTGCGGTTTGTCTGAAAAGCACCTGCGCTCGAAAATACAGAACCAAAAGAGCCTCAATATAGGGTGAGCTCGCCGAACCGCCCTCAGGTGCGAACGGTAAAGAGTTCGTGGAAAGCACCCATGGCACGCAAATGGTCGATCAACCCGCCCGTAGCGAGCACCCGAGGAACCAGAGCAGCCAACAAGCCCGTTCGCGTCCTTCGACTCGCTTCGCTTGCTCAGGATGCTCGGATAGCCGACGAGGAAAGAGCCACCCAGCCCGTTCGTAGTGAGCGCCCGAGGAACGAGGGCAGCCAACAAGCCCGGTCGTGTCCTTCGACTCGCTTCGCTTGCTCAGGATGCTCGGATAGCCAGCGAGGAAGGAGCCACCCAGCCCGTTCGTGGTGAGCGCCCGAGGAACGAGGGCAGTCGAACCACGACTCGTCGCCAACCTCGAACCCCTCCCCCATACCTCTCGACAATCACCCTGCTGCAATTGTCAGTTATTGCTATTGAGTGCATCGAACTGCTGGGTCAGCTGGCTGGAAAGGTTGGTCATCCTCGACATCATCTGGTCGAGCGCGACGAACTGCCTGCGATAGCGCTCCATGGTGGCATCGATGCGCGTAGACATGGTGTCGTATTGCTGCCCCAACCTATCGAGCTGGGCCTCGAGGCCAGTGGTGGCAGTATTGATCAGTCCGCTGCTGCCATCCAGCATGCCCTCGAGCGTACTCGAAAGCCGCCCAATCAGGCCCCCGCTGTCACCGCTGCCCATCAACGTCTGAGACACCGCGTCGATGTCCGCCGATAACGCAGCGCTCAAGACGGCGTCATCGATCTCCAGGCTGCCATCGAGCTTGGTGGTGATTCCCAGGGTCTCCAACGAGCCGAGCTGGGCATCCGCCCCCAGCGCCGAACGTAGCTGCCCCTGGATGGAGCGCAGCGCTGAATTGCCCACCAGCGCGCCGCTGTTGGAGGGGTCTTCCGGATTGGTCCTGCCCAGTGACGCGGCGAGCGACAGATAGTCGTTGTAGGCACCGACGAACTCTTCGACCGCGGCCTTGATCGCGGAAGTATCGCTGGCAATCGTGAAGACTTGGGGCTGCCCATCAGTCACCGATTTAAGGGTAATGTCCACCCCATCGATCACCCCTTGGATCTGGTTGCTACCCTGAATGATCTGGATACCATTCAAAGTGAACTCCGCGTCTTTCGCCGCTACCTCAGCGGTACGATTCTCCACCGCGAACAGCTGGGTAAGATCCTCCGTGGACCCAGCGGCCGGCGTAAAGGCGACGGTGCCTATGGCATTCGCACTGCCGGTCTCCCGCGAGGTCAGTACCAGGCTGTAGCTCTCCTCCCCGCCGACACCGCTACGGCTGTTGACGATCGCCGCCGTAAGGCCCAGGGGGTTACCATCCTCGTCCCGCTGGGCATTGATCGCATCGCGAATCGACTCGAGCGTGGCGTCCTGGAGTTCGATCGACACCAACTGGTCTCCGACCCCCAGGGTGAGACTGCCGCTACCGAGCGTTTCAGTCTTGCTGGACACCGTGGCGGTAGCGATGGAATGAGCTGACGCCAGCTGGGAGACCTGCACTTCATAACGTCCAGCCTGAGCGTCCGAACCGGTAGATATATCGAAGGCCGAATGCTCACCGCTGCTTGCCGTTGCGCTGTAAAGAGAAGCATCGCTCAGCCCGGCCGCCGCCTCCTGGAGCCTTTCCAGCGAGGTGGCCAGGGTGCCGAAAGCCGATATCTTCGTCTGGGTACTGCTTTGCCGAGTGGCAATAGGGGTGAGCTTGCTCTCCTCCGCGGTGCGCAGCTGTGCCAGCAAGCTAGTGAGGTCAAGCCCCGAACCCACGCCCAGTGAGGTTATCGTCGATGCCATGTCGATGTCCCAAGCAAGTCATTGGTGGAATTTTCATTCCCATGACATGGCTATCGGCATGGTGCGATAAAGGTTTAACCCTTTATCACGGATGAATTCGAATCAGGAAATATGGATCAAGCGGAGGCGGGAGCGGTGTCGGCTGGTGGAGCAGAGAAAGCGCACGGCGGCCACTGCTGCGGCCGCCTAGGCACACTATCGGGTGGGTAACGATGCATCTCGGGGGCGGGACTTGGTCTCTGGCGTTTCGGCAACAGCACTTTCCCCATTCTCGGCCAGCTGAGCCGCAAGCAGGTCGTACTCAGCGTCGTTGTCTACCAGCTTGACGCCAGACAAAGGCACGCGACAGGCCAGGGCAGTACGAGCAACATCGGCACGGTGCTCCTCGACGGCTACGGCCTGCAGGCGCTTGCGACTGGGCGAAAAGAGACTCAGGACAACCCAAAGCACCACCGCGCCGAGCAGCCAGTAGAGCAGGTCGAAAGGCAAGCGGGAAAGATAGTCTCCACCGGAAAAGATCAGGGTTGCCACCAACCCCGAGCCCGAAGCGAGCAGGCACCACGTCCAGTTGGGTATACCCAACCAACGATTGGCGCGCACCAACGCTCGCCGATAGTAACGCAGGGAAAAAGCGATGGGGACCGGCCGGGACATCTGAAATCCTTGTTGCATGAAGCGCCAGATACTCGTTGAAGCAGCAATGTGAAAGCGCCCACGACCACGGACCACATTCCACTCACGCTTGTTACTCATACGATAGCTATTTTACCCACTTTCACAACAAGACTTGAACCAAATCATGCAAATCCAAAAAAAATGTCACAAAAACAAATAGTTACACCGCACCAAAATCAATCCGCCCGCCTGTCCCGCGACCACAGGACCCCGACCTCATCCCGCCTCCGCCCCTGAACTGTCTGGCCTTTCACTTCCCATCGGCGCCAAAGGCGCTAGTACAAGAGGATCACCCGCGCTCATTGCCAGGTCTCATTTGAGCAAATCCACCAATGGAAGGAGGGCCAGACCGGGTAGACCAAGCAAAAGAAGTGCGCAGCGGAGGTTACAAGAAGTGAATGAATACCTCGGGAATTTTTCAACGTAGCATGTAATTATCGAGCCACCGATTTCTCTTCACATCGATTTTTTCCCCGGAGATTTCTTTCATAGCGGTTTCTTTTACGGCGTTTTCTTTCACGTTAATGGAGACTGGCTCAACAGCCTTTCCTCTCCGAGCCTTATCGATGGATCTGCACGAAGCCGGATATTTCGGCCATTCTGAACGAGTTGAAGAACCTCTGAGCCCCCCCGCGCGGGCTAAAGCGGCGAACATCGAATTCGACGATTAATCAAAAATTTCTTTGGCAATAAGCATTTAGCCAAAAAAATCAACACCATGCGCCTGCCTGGCGATGGCGCCTGTTTTGTTAGCAACCTGCTTTTCTGGCCAAAACATCACCTCCTGTTTCAAAAACATCTCATAACGTATCATTTCCATATCTTTGCGTGCCATGCTCGATCGCTTTTAGTTACATTTTAATCCTTATGTAAAACACGGAAAACATGTTTAATGACAGTGAAAGATTTATCACACTAATCTCGTCACTGCGGCGATCGCAATCCCCTATCTTTCAGCAAAGTGGGCGGTGACTGACATTTTTTTCATCTAGCATGACGCTCTGCAGCAAGACATCAGCGGTGTATTTAACCCAACAAACGGGGTGGTCGATACCGGGTTACCGGATAAGACGGCACGCACGCCATCCTGACGGAGTAACGATGGCACATTCGGACAACAGAATGACGCAGAACAATACGAAAACCCTGAAGGATAGAAGCCAACGCTATTCATTGCCGGTACAGCGTTTCGAGAAGCTGCAAACCATTCTCAGATGTTCGGCGTTGTCGCCCCAGCTGCGCGATAACATGCCACCGGAAGCCCTTGAGTGGTCGGCTTATGCGCACTATTTCGGCAAGCTGATCACCGGGATGATGGCGCTCAGCCCGATGAGGCTGAACCGTAGCCTGGAGCAGCGATTCAGTGCACCCGATCACGCACTCATCATTATCGTCGTTTCCGGCATGGTGGTGTGTCGCTGCTATGGCAACACGACCAGTCTATTACCCGGCGATGTACTCATCCAAGATCTCTCACAACCCATCGACCTCGATATCATCTTACCTCCTGATAGAGAACAAGCCGAATTCCAGTTCATTTTCATTCCTCGGTCATCGTTGGATTTCAACATAGACATCGGCAGCCTCCACGGCCACTCACTGACGGCCGCGAGTCCGCTCAATCGGCTTCTGCGGCAAAACTTCTCCAGTATGCTGGAGCTGTTCGATGCAATGAATGATGAAGAAATAATGACGATCGGCAAAAGCGGCCTATCCGTTCTTCTCAACATCTTAGGCCTGGTAAGCGGGAAAGAAGTGCTCAACCTGATAGAGAAGGGTTCGACATTGGAGAAGATATGCCTCTACATCGAAGCAAATCTCGCCACCCCGATCAGCATTGATGAACTATGCCGCAAATTTGCCCTCTCCCGCACCAGCCTCTACCGCCTCTTCGAGCCATTAGGCGGCGTCGCGACCCATATCCGCAACAGGCGCCTGGCCATGGCCGCACGTATGTTCAGAACGCCCTCCATGGCGCATTTGACCATTGCCGCGATAGCCCGGCGATGCGGGCTGGAAGTGCATGTACTGCGCCACCATTTCACCACACTGTATGGCACCTCACTGCGCGGGCTGCGCAAGAAGATGCTCGACGGCACCGCCTCCGGCGGCAATGACCAGAGCGAGCTGATGAACTGGATGAGCAGACTATGAAGCTCCCCGACCCGACCTTGCCGACACCCTGATTGGCCAGAGCACCACGGCAGATAGGGCGAGGACCGGCAAGACACCCTCGTTCCTCGCCGTCCCTTGCGAATCATCATCTCGAACGAGCCATCCTTTCATTCCAGACTCAAGCGCGATTGGATGGTGCCACAGAAACGCCACATGATCGAATGACCAGGATCACGCTCAGCACCGCCAGAAACGACGACGCCTCGTCCACTCAAAGAATGGACGAGGCGTCGTTGGATATAGACCTGTGCGAATTAACTCAGAAACAGCCATACCGAGTACACAGCAATATGAACATACAGGCATATCAAAATCGATATTACTTATCCGCGGGATCTCAATAGAGAGCAGACTGCAGCCTTGCATAAGCGCAATGCCGCGAATCGCCATTCCGCAAGCCACTTACTTAGCACGATAACTGTTGAAATAAATATTCATGCCCCTATTAGAATCAACTTAAAAACCTGGTCTTTAGTCATCTATAGTAAATTCATACATCTAATAAAATGAATAGCGTCCCTATGCCCATATCGAATAGGTCAGCCAATGCATTTTTTCTAAATGCTCCAAACGTCCCAGTTAATCCCAAGAGAACAACTTAGATACAAAGAAACTCCCACGTCACGGCGTGCCTAGCACGAATATGATGCCCCTAGCTCAGCGAGCCTAGCGGTAGCGACGTTGATCACGGACTTTGCCGACATACAATTTGTACATTCCGGAGCCGGGGAGACCGACTCATAAAATGAACGAGTAACATACCCCAAAGGAATACTTTACTTCCTGTGGGAGTCCGAAGGCAACATTTCGTGGGCATGCACTATAACCATTTAGTAAATCCTACTCGGTACACAGGACCGTTATCCAAGGAGCGGGCCGATGCCCTAGCCTCCCCTCTACGGCAACGGAGGCACTATACGCTTTCTTGGTAACTTGCTCTGATCGCGTGCGCATTCCTCGGCGACCTTTATCCGTCCCAAACAGATTTTTTCTGCAATAAATGCAGAACAGAGAGATAAAAATATAAGGAAAAATAACTAATTAATCTACTTCTTAGCTACTTAAGTCGATTTGAAATTTCTAAAATCCATTTTTTATTGATAATAAATATAGTGGGGCGACTTTTTCTGCCCCTCTAACAGAGAGGTGGCTAGAATCAAAAAAATTGGCTCCATATTTATCTGCTCTCACGCATTCATCTTCGCAGAAAATATTATAGCCTTCCACAATAGATATCTTATTTTGCCCTTCAAATGTTCTAAGAAAAGAAATTGCAGAATAATTCTGTTGCTCAAATGATGACTTCGAAATTGTACTCGTATCTTTATTTCTAAGCATAATAGACCTAACCATATCCTGAGGAGCTCCAACAATTGCGGATGGATATGGCATTCCAATCACAACATTTTTCCCAGCCGCCGTTAATCGAGAAACAGTCAAGCGAAAATCTTGCTCTAACTCTTCAAAATTATCCTTATAGAAATCAGCGCTCCAGTATGCTTGAAGTATTACATATCTTACAGCAGTATCTGCGATAATAGATTCCAAAATCGTATCGTTGTACACTCCACAATTTGGACGCCGAATATGGCTAAAACCTGCAACCGGAGGGCACGCCGATGATGTCACTTGTTTAAGGGATCGCCCTTCTTGTTTAAGTGCCTCACCCAGCGCGTAGGCTAACTCAACGCCATGGCTATCTCCCCATAGCACCGTATCAGGGCTCACGTTCGCACCAATTACGCATGCGTCATAATAAGAAATTGCCCTGGATCCAGACGAGTGGCATTTTGATCGTAAAGGGCTAAAATCATCAACATTGTTTTCCGCTGCTACGGCCTCAGGAGCAAGTCGGAATGAGGCACCATCAGAATAAACAATTGAGAAACTCACTAATGTCACGAGCACCATAGCCGCTCCTGTCATTGTGAATACTCTTTTAGAATTTTTTCGCCAAATTCTTCCCCTTGTTGTTTTCTCAATATACATCCAGCTTAATATTGCAACCCAAAAAGCAATAGCAACAAGAAATAGTTTTTCCCCGATTGTCCTATCAAACCCAAACGCTAAGCCCGCATATACAAAAATTGGCCAATGCCACATGTAGAGAGAATATGATATTTGGCCGATGAAAACAAATGGCTTTGTTGACAATAACATATAAACCGGACCATTTCTTTGCTCTCCGGATAAAATGATAAGAACTGCTCCCAACACAGGCCAAATTGCATTAAATCCAGGAAAAAGACTACTCTTATCTATTAACAACATTGCTAGAATTATCATCATAAGCCCAGATAATCCTAAAAGCCCACTAATAGTCCGACTTTGAATTTTGGGAACCATTCCCAAAGCGAGCATTGAGCCCGCCATTAATTCCCACGCTCTGAACGGAATCAAATAGAATGAGGCTGATTGAAAGTTATCTGTCAATACTAGCGCAAAAGTAAATGACACGACAAACAAGGATATAACAATTATTTTCGATGCATTTTTTTTGATTGGAAAAATAATGATAACGATAGAGCCAAGGGGAAAAAAATATAAAATTGTTCTTCAACACCTAGAGACCATGTATGCAACAGAGGAATTGTAAATGATGATGCTGAAAAATAATCCTCCGTCCAAAAGAAAAATATGTTTGAAATAAAAAATACTGCTGAAAAAATACTTTTTGCTAGGTCAGAATACTCATCTGGGGTATTCACAACCCAACCAATGATAGTGCAAAATAAAAGGACACTGATCAAGACAGGCAGCAATCTATCAATGCGCTTACGATAAAATTCAGAAATGCTGAATTCTCCTTCTGTGATTTTTCCATATATTATCTTTGTGATCAAATAACCGGATATAACAAAAAAAACATCAACTCCAATAAAGCCACCAGGAAAAAGCATTATCCCAACGTGAAAAAGAACTACCGGAACTACTGCAATAGTTCTAAGCCCATCAATATCAGCGCGATATTTCATGAAGCAAGCCTCTGATAATATTTTTAATAAACACTAGATATATATTTAAACCATAATGGGTTTTATCAGGCGCTTTAGTCTCTAATCAACTAATAGGGCGTTTTCAAAAAACTTATGAAAGTATATTTATCTTATCAACATAGCACCTTCATAAAATTGAAATGATCAAATAAGAATACCAAAAGTTATTAATCAGTAACAGCCTTATGATTGATTTTCATGAATTGAATATAGCTTTTATTTTCAATGAATACAGTTCCCGAATTAACACTATAGTCTCAATTCAAAAATCTTCCAGGTGGACTCTGTTAAGGATGTGGCCATTAAGCCCAATCTATCACGCATGACCTACCTCCTGGCCGACCTGGAGGAAAAGCACAGTGCTCGAGCCCAATCAGGGAGCATTACCGTCGCCCGATGACAGTCTATTCGCCTTAGATTACTTCCCCTTTTTCCCAGGCGAATCTCTTCCGGCAATATAAAGGTCGTGAGATTAGGCTACAATCGAAAGACTAGAATAACCAGTTCAAGCCGAAATGCTTCAAACCTTATTCAAACAGTTACCTGAAAACCGAGGTGAATAATACGCACAAGGGCGAAGGCAAAGCTTATCTGTCTATCCGCCGCTGTCACCCAAACTTCAAAGCTCGTCCTCGCTAAGCTACCAGGCGAACCAGGATAGCGGCCCTTTTGCAGGAAAGCACTTGACCCAACCACTGCGTCACGTCCTCACGGCATCGACTGAAAGCGATGTGCAACTCGACAAACAGATAGCACTGATTATGCAATCCTTAACGCGCTAAGTTATTTATCCTCGGCATCGCATCAAGCTTCAGCTGCCCTAGTCTACGATTCATGAACTGCCAGTTAGAGCAGTGAATGAATCAGACATTATGGGAAAGTATAATAAAGTCCTCCCAAAGATGCCAACCAAAGTAAGCTACCAACCATCTCAAAGTTCTCTAAGGCTACAATAGCAGCGACTCCTTAGAAGTATTGAGAGACAAAAATAGAGTAAGGTGATCTGAAAATTAAATGTTTCACTCAGAAGCTGATACTTGTATCGGGAACAATGTCGTGCAGTGCATCACGAAATAGTGCCTGGACGCGCGCCAACGCTTGCGCGTTCTTGCCCTCGAAGCGCAACACCAGCATTGGTGTGGTATTGGAGGCGCGGCATAGCCCCCAGCCATCAGGATAGTCGACGCGAATCCCATCGATAGCAGTCTTGGTCGCTTCGGCACCGAAATCGACTTCCCGCGCCAAGCGTTCGACGATGGCGAACTTGTTCTCGTCGGTCACTTCGACGTTGATCTCCGCGGTGCCGAGATCCTGTGGGTAGCGAGCAAAGAAGGCATCGGCATCCTGCTGCTGGCCGCTGAGGATCTCGAGCAGCCGTGCGGCGCAGTAAAGACCATCATCGAAGCCGTACCAACGTTCCTTGAAGAAGATATGCCCGCTCATCTCACCGGCAAGCAACGCCCCAGTCTGTTTCATTTTCGCCTTGATCAACGAGTGGCCGGTCGGCGACATTTCTGGTACTCCTCCCGCCCGCTCGATCAGTGCAGGCAGATTGCCGGTGCATTTGACGTCGAAGATGATCCGCGCGCCGGGTTCACGCTCGAGCAGGTCTTCGGAGAAGGCCATCATCAGGCGATCGGGAAAGATCACCTCCCCCTTTGGCGTCACCACGCCAAGGCGATCACCATCGCCATCGAAGGCCAGGCCGATGTCGGCGCCAGTCTCGCGCACCTTGATAATCAGATCCTGCAGGTTCTCGAGCTTGCCGGGATCGGGATGGTGATTGGGGAAGTGACCATCGATCTCATCGAACAGCGGGATGGTCTCCATGCCAAGGCGCGCCACCAACTGCGGGCCAAGCTCCCCGGTCACGCCATTGCCACAATCGACCACAGCCTTGAGCGGACGTCCAATCTCAATACCAGAGAGGATGCGTTCGAGATAGGCCGGACGGACATCGTGCTGGCGGAGCGGGCCGTCGCCGGTGGTGAAATCCTCCGCCTCGATACGCAGATGCAGATCGGTGATCGCCTGATTGGCCAGGGTCTCACCAGCGAGTACGATCTTGAAACCGTTGTAATCGGCAGGGTTGTGGCTACCAGTCACCGCCACGCCTGAGCGGGTACCCTCGAGCGTAGCGGCAGCAAAATACACCACAGGTGTCGGTACCATGCCAACGTCGATCGCCTCAACGCCCGCCGCGCGAATGCCCTCGATCAAGGCGCCAGCCAGCTCAGGCCCGGAGAGCCGACCGTCACGCCCCACCACGATCGACTGCTCACCACGCCGTCGAGCCTCACTGCCGATGGCCTGCCCGAGCAGACGCACACCGTAGGTGGAAAGGTCTCGTCCTACGACACCGCGGATATCGTAGGCGCGAAAGGCGGAAAGCGGGATGGTGGTTCGGGTCATCAATGAAGATCCTGATTACATGGAAAAAACGTACGTGCCTCAAGCTACGGGCTGCAGCGAATCGGCGCGACCGAGCGCATGATAGAGCACTCTCGCCGCCTTGACCGTCGCCAGATCGTCGAGATTGCGACCATTGATCAATACAGGCGAATGGAGCCGCTGTCTGAACTAGCCAAAGCGGGCCGCACAGACTGCTTTCAGTTCGGTGCAGGTCAATAAAAGTATTTACCCCATCAGCACCACAAGGTCGAAGGGCCTGGGGAGCCTGGTAAACAAGACCTGACTGCAGCACTAATTTACACAGTCGGCAGCAGCCCGGCTGACATAGCCGATCTGTCTAGCCGAATGCGCCAGCGCATGCTTGGAGAAGCAGGAGCCGCTACTTATCCCTCTTTAATTTAGCCAAAAAGCAAGAAAATTTCTTTCGTCAAAAAAAACGCTGAACATAGTTACCCATCCAATGGATGATTTTTCAACAGACGGCCAACAAACAATGATGCTCCTTCTAAACTCCAATGATCTCCATCACTCCAATAAAACTCACTGCAGTTTATAAAATCATTATTCATATCCAATTTTATTACATCAACTTGAGATATGTACTCTACGTTCGAGCGCGTAGACATTGAAGCAATTTCCCTATCCAAACGATAGAAGACTTCCTCCAATCCGTTTCTTAAAGAATAATGAAAATTGCAGCCTCGCCTCATGACATAATTAAATCCAATATGTGGTTCTATTCTCGGCCCAATCCAAATAGCACGCGTATAGTTAGAGAGTTCATCCAAATAATCAATAACCTTATTTATATTATCTTGCTCTATGACAAAATTAGAAGCATCTACACTACCAAATTCCGGAATATCAGAAATAATTTGTCTACCTTGACGTCCATCATTGGTTTCTAAAAGATGAAATCCTGCTTGAGTATAAAGAACCTTATCAAAAACACCGGGATTTGTCTTAACAAATTCTAAGAAAGCCCCATACTGGCATTCTTCGCTCGGATCGTGTGCACGACAGCCACCAGAGGTGATACCGACGATAAAGTTTCCTTTATATTCTGAGTACATCCCGTTGAACAAATCAATGCTATGGCTATCTCCAATAATAGCTATACCTGATCCATATTGACGATAGCAATTTAAAATTTTTTCACTACGAGTCTGGTTCAGCACCTTAGCATTAAATTTACATGCTTGATCGTCAATAAAACCACGCTTCAACTTTTCTTCACGAGCTCCTTCGACCAGGTTATAAGTTGCTGCAATATCAGGATTTGCCTCTTGCCATGCACTCAATCTGCCATCAGAAAAATGTCCGTAGGCTCCAGCAGCGACAAAGGCACAAGTGAACAAACCTGTCGCTCTGAATACTGCAGCTCTAGAAGCAAAAATCTTTATTTGCTTTTTACGGAAAGGTTGTTCTATATAACGCCAGCTAAAGTAAGCCAGCGCAATGACCATTGCCGTCAGCGCCAACATGATAAGTTCAGAAGGATGAGTCAAGCTTCGAATACGCGAAAAAGCAAATATGGGTTGATGCCAGAGATAGGCACTGTAGCTAATAAGGCCAACTCCCACCAATACGCGAGTAGAAAGTAATCTACCTACCCATGTGGTAGGTGACGCATAAAGTATAATCAAACAGGCGCCGCTGACGGGCAGCAAAGCATATAAAGAAGGAAATGGTGTCGTCGCATCATAAAGGAAGATAGAAATTAAAATAAAAACAAAACCTAAAGAGGATAAAATGTTATTATTACGCAAAGAGCGGCCATGGCTTAGAAAGGCACAAATAGCTCCTGCTCCAAGCTCCCATGCCCTAGTAGGAAGCAAATAAAAATTTGCATCAGAATGGTTCCTCCACCCCCACTCAGAAAGCATTAAACTCAAACCAGAGAGTATCACAATCACATAAAAAATGGACCTTCGATCAAAACGCCACAACATTATCAATAGCAAAGGAAAGAAAATATAAAATTGTTCTTCGACCGCCAAACTCCATGTATGGAGCAATGGATTTTCTTCTGCATCTGGAGCGAAGTAATCTGCCTTTTGCCAAAAAAGAATGTTAGAGACAAAAAAGCTGACTGCAATAATTGCTTGAGAAAAGTCCTTGAACTGAGAAGGTACCATCCACATCCAAGCAAACGGTATACAACAAATCAGCACGAAAAAAAGTACAGGCAAAATTCTACGAGCACGTCGTTCATAAAATGTTTTTATTGAAAATTTCCCTTGATCCAAATCACTTAAAATAATTGTCGTGATTAAGAATCCGCTGATGACAAAGAACACGTCAACTCCAACATACCCTCCAGAAAAGATATTGAAGCCCGCATGGAAAAATATCACTGGAAGAACAGCAATAGCTCGTAATCCATCAATCTCTCTTCTGTACTTCATAACGTGTTCCTTTCATCCATTGTGAGTCAACAAATTATTTCAATCTAAAGAGGATGATTTATATGTTCTTGGATAAAGCGAAAGGTATAAAATTATTGTGAGCCTTAGTCACAAAGCAGGACATATACGGCAAGTATATAACCAACCATTAACTCCTTGCATCGAATAGAAAATTACTTTTGACTGTTAAGGTGATTAAGATCAACTTAATCATCAATGTATTCAATATGCATTTTTTCCAACAAAACCTTTGAAAAAGGTCAAGAATATAATTTTTATATCCAAGGCAAGAGACCAATTTTCGATATACCAAAGGTCGAACTTGACCCGCATTTGCATTTTCTCCAATGTGTCCGTTTCACCACGAAAGCCGCTGACCTGCGCCCAACCGGTGATGCCTGGCTTAACCTTGTGGCGTTTCATATAGGACTCGACCAACGCCTTGTAATGCTCGTTATGGGCCAAAGCGTGTGGTCTAGGGCCGACGATCGACATTCGCCCCTGGAGCACATTGAAGAACTGAGGCAGTTCATCCAGCGAGGTCTTACGCAGGAAAGCCCCGATCGGAGTGATGCGAGCATCCCCCTTCATCGCCTGAGTCACCTGTCCATCGTGCTCCTCATGCACCCTCATCGACCTGAACTTGTAGACTTTGAAGCGCTTGCCATTAATACCGGTCCGATATTGCTTAAAGATCACAGGCCCAGGAGAGGTAAGCTTGATCGCCAAAGCGATTAGCAAGCAGACCGGGGCAATCAAGATGCAAATGGCCAGGCCGATCCAAAAGTCCTCCAGCCGTTTAGCGATTCGCGCCTTGCCCAGCATCGGACTGGTACTCAGATCAATCGAGTAGAGACCGACAACCTCGCTCACACGATGGTTCAACAGCGGAAGGTCGCTCAGCTCAGGGAAGAAACGTATATCGGCGGTGAGATGTCGCAAGGTGAAGGTGATCTCTTTGATCGTGTCTCCCATATTCAGCGGCATGCAGATCCATACCTCATCCGCCTTGGTCGCTTCGACCCGGCGAGCAAGGTGATCCAACTCACGCTGCATCGGCTCACCTTTCATCCGCTGGTAGCCTGCGATCGAGTAGCCGGCGACCTGCTCACGACGCATATGGCGAGCGGTTGCAAGCAAAACAGGGCCCGGCCCTACAAGAAAGATCTTCCGGCGTACCGAACCGCTGAGCCGATACCTGGCCAGCCACACGCGAGCCACAATCCGCCCAGCCACGGCGAGGAAGAAAGAGATCCAAAGAGTAGAGACGATCCATAGGCGAGAGTATTCGCTGGAGAAATCCAGGAAATACAGCATCGAGGAAATAATTAGGGTTGCCGCTGTCCAGACCAGAAAAAGATTGAAGATCAAATGGCCTAGCCGCTTGGACTGCCAGCGGGCATAGTTTTCACCATAGCTATTGAGGATCAATATCAGCAGGATCATCACCGAGATGGCCAGCGTATAGCGATCACGAACCTCCATCTGCCCGAATCGCAAAGCCCAGGCCAGCCAACCCGCAAAGACCATCACGATGATGTCGTACACCGGTGCTACGACATGCAAGGGGATCCTTTCTATCCATCCGTTGATCAGTCTTGCTCTCATCGCATCCCTCCGAAGCCCTTTCGATCCCCAATTACCCATCTATAGGCGAACAGGGTTATATATTTACTTACCGATATTGCAATTAAATTAGACATTTAATTTATTCAAAATCAAGCGAGGACTTCCGAGTAGACCTTTTCAAGCTCCGACGTCATATGCTCCACGCCCCACGGCTCCAGATCCAATGCCTGGACATTCGCTCTCATCCGCGCATTGAGCTCTTCATCATTCAACAAATCGAGAATCGGCCTTTCCATTTGGGGAATATCATCGATGGGTACGGTAAAACCGGTCAGGCCATTCTTGACGATTACCTCAACACCAGGCAGTGCGGTAACCACAGCTGGAGACCCGCCCAGCGCATATTGGACAACCACTCGGGGCAACCCCTCCCGCTCGGAAGAAAGCACGCACACCCGGGCCGACTTTATCCAACGTTCGACATCATCCCGAAAACCAAGCAGCGCCACCCTACCTTGCAGCCCTAGCTCGACAAGCCGCTGCTCAACTCGCTGCCGATCAATACCTTCCCCAAGTACGGCGAAGCACGCCGATGGTCGCCCCTCGACAATGCGCTTGAAGACATCCAGAAACTCATAGACGCGCTTTCTGGGTTCTAACGCAGCCACCATCAGAACCAGATCGATGTTCTGGTCCGGGACATCAAAATGCTGGAGGACCTCAGCTGCCGACAAAGGCGCTGCGGTACGAAACTTATCGATATCCATACCGCTGGGAATCACCAGGTGCTTTTCTGGTTTGCCCACGTTGGACTCTATTCCCGCGGTCATCATCCCCTGGCTGACGTTGACATATTTGTCGGTAAAGGGCACCAGAGCCCGTTCCGCAACCAGATAGGTGATCTTTTCGACTCGCCCCACGTTGAGGAATGGCAAGATATGCACGCCATGTACGATACCTTTTACCCCGGCGACGCGGGCAGCAACCCTGCCGAGAATTCCGGCCTTGCTGGTATGGGTATGGACGATATCTGGGCGGATTCTACGCAGTAGCCGAACCATTTCCACCGTAGCCTTGATTTCATGAACCGGCGAAATCGCACGGCGCAGGGAGCCCACGCAGAGCTTGTGAATCCGAGGGTCGAGTCTCGCCAGCATTTCTTGGCGTACTTCATCACCATAGATGAGATAAACCTCATGACCATGTTCTGCTTGGGCATTGCAAGAGAGCAAGGTGTTCTCATCCGCACCACCACGAATCAATCGAGTGATGATATGCGCGATTCTCATGTATTTAATTCCTAATATTACAGTGGGTAAGCGAAAAATGTTTCGATCATCTACGATAAAAAGGCTGTCCTGTTATCCAAGTTGCCAGTTCTCTTAACCATCGAACAGTTGGTACATGAGTAATATTTAGAGCGATGATTACTACAAAAATACCTAGTATATAAAAATATACTGATAGATGAAATTTTTCACATACAATTGAATTAAAGACTTTTATCGCAGCCATACTCAGAACCCCTCCTAGGCCTAAGCCAGCCAAAAGTTCCAAGAGTGTGTGAAAAGAAAAATAATACCGCAGCGAACTAATTAACAATGAAATTATTATTGCAATAACAACTGAGACATATTGCCATTTTTTTGATTTTCCTTTCACGCAGATCCAAGCCAATAACGGAAACAGGAAGGCACTGCGAAAAGCATGTCCACTAATTCCCGTAAAATCATATTTAGCACCCATTCCATAAGCATAAAAAAGCAATTTAGAAATAAATACTAAAAATACTCCCATGCCGAAAAAGAATCCCAGCAAGCAGAATTTCAACTCTTTTTCTTTACAACAAAGATATACAACCAAATAGAACAACACCGCGAAGCAAAAAACACTACCTCCCAACTTAGTTAATAGTGTAAATATAATATCCAATTTGACTCCCTTAAAATCAAGCAATGAAAGCAAATCGAAAGTCGCAGTAAATATAAGGTCATGTTTGAATAATCACGCGATTTGAAAACCCCAGCTCACTTTAAGGATTTTCCTAAAAACATAAAACTCAAAACCTTAGATTTACTTATTACAAATATATTCAAAAGTATTGGTACAAATATCCCTAGTAAGAGCCCTACAAGTACATATATCCATAAGGCGTCAACATTAGCGTAAGATACGATTAATCGGCTGAATCCGGTAAAAAAAGTATGGAAAAGATAGATTGTAAATGAATACATCCCTATCCAACACAAAACCATATTCTTAAATCCTATACTTAACAAAAAAGTGCATGATAATATACCCACGAAAAGACTCAATGGACTCTTGCGTGACATGTCTAAATCAAGCAGATCATTCATAGCCAATTGGTTCAATAAGATTGAAATAAAAAATAATATTATAACATAATAGAATCCCTTTCCCCGTATAAATTGCATACATATAGGATATCTTTTAAATCCCATCCCCAATAAAAAAAACGGGAGGAGATAACCTGCACCATATAGTGAGAAAAAAGAATAACTCGCCACACCAGTTAAAAAAATAACAAACGATATGGCCAAGATGAAAGCAAATTTTTTAATATTTTCGAAAAAATTCAATAACTCAAAAATTGTGATCAACAAAAATATTACAATCAGCGATTGTAAAAACCAAAAATGATTTTGAGATCTATAAAGAACCGCAAAAGCTCCCCACCAATCATCCTGAGGATTATTTGCGCCAGGGGCAAAATATTGTATTATCCCGAAAGGGATTCCAACAAAAATGATTGGAAGATATAATCTTCTGAACTTTCCTTTCAAAAAGCTTTTTATTTTTGACGGATCAACTGGTCTCAAAGCATAGACATAACCAGACAGGAAAGTAAAAAGAGGCATCCTGATATAAACTAGTGTATTGTTTATATAACGATAAATAGAATCATCCGGGACCTTTAACCCTCCTCCCGATGGCCCTATTACATGATAAAGTACTAAAAACAAACATGCTAATCCTCGTAATGTTTCTATCGACAGATCTTTTTCATTCCCCCTCACTTTACAACCTCCTCTCGGCATACATATGCCTGGGTAAAACAACTCTATCCATTCTAAGTGTCTGTCTTCTAAAGACTACGATAGATCCAACCAAAATAATAACTGGAGCAAATTTTGATTTGTGCCTAGCCGCAGAGCCCCAGTTAGCGGTACCTAGTGAAAAAATCACCGTCAATAACAATGCAGCTATAGTTATATATTTAAGCCTATCATCGTTCAAAATTATTTTTCTATACTTGAATACCGAAATGAAAAATAGACAGTAAAAAACAACCAACACAAAACCAATAATATCAGCAGGGGTTCTTATATCCCACGGAAAAGGTTTCAATGAAAAATACAACAACCGCTTAGGCAACTGAGTGACAAAAGCACCCATACTAGTAACTTCTACCTGATCACGAGGCATGTACCCTGTTCTTGAATCGCCATCCCTCTTGGCTCCAATACTTTCAAGAGTTTCGACATTTGAGAGGTTTGATAGATCCCCGCCAATTTTCCCTAATCCCCATCCGGAAATCAATAATAGTGGAAGTATCGTTAATACTCCAACTACCGAGATTATAAAAACCGGAGCATTTTTCCCATTTTTTAGGAAAAATTCTTTACTCGATCTAATTGCAACCAAAAGAAGTAGAGCCAGCATAATCATTGCAAATGCGCTATGTATACTGAGCGCAATCAGCAACCCAACAAATGTAATTGCGAGGTGACTCCCTTTTTTATTGTCTAACCATTTTATAAAGTAGTATGTCGATAATGCAAATCCAAAAGCAACATATGGTTCACGCGATGGACCGATAGAATAAACAATATAAGTCGGAAAAAATGCAACAATGCAAACAACATAATTAGCTATTTTTTTATTAAAAATGAGCAAAGCTGATTTATATGCAAATATGGCAACGCATGTATTAAGAAATGCATTTATTAAAAAAACGAATAATAATGCTTCACCCACTAATCGATAATGGACTGATAATATCCATGAGAAAAAAGTTCGTCCTCTAGCTTCTTGTAAATTCTCCCATATGCTATTACTGTTTTCAGCCCAATTCTTTGCAGCATCATTCAACGTTGACCAATCAGCATCAAATGGGAAAAAATTATATACCATTACATTTATTATTATTAGAAAATACTTCAGCCACGCGGAAGAAACTATCGCGTAGAAAGGAACTTTGTCCTTCGGAGCAATTAAAGCAATCGCTATTAAAATGAACGGAATCAGTCCAAGCGCAATATAATTAGCCGGATGATATGGGATCATATTAACTTAACCCACCTGATCAAATGAATTATTGCGTTTAGAAATTAAATTCATTAGTGAATTTAACTTCAGCTAATTGGTACTGATATCACTAAGGTTTCATCTATAGTATAGCGATATTTAAATCAATATTCGTTACAGACTTACTTAGCGTAAACACATTTTACCTTTTTCAGGAGCTGATTTGAAGCAATAATAAAATATATTTCAATGAATAATTCAGAGAACAATTTAGCCTTTTCCTATCCATATAATTCTAAAAATTATAAACTAGCCACGATTGAAACAAACACTATCAAACAACTGACATTTTTTAATGCCTATCCAAATGATTGACTGACTAGTTTTCGATTAGTACTTTTTCCCACTGAGACAAAATAATGTCAGGTGAGAATTTTTGTTCAACACTCTTTCTCGCTTCAACTCCAACTTCTATTAACTTATCTTCTGGCAAATTAATTACATGATACATTTTTTCAGCAATGGCATTTGCAGATGTATTGTCTGTTAAAAATCCATTGAGTCCATCTTGGATTATTTCAGAGTTAACACCTACTGGTGTTGCAATAACAGGAATGGCGGCATCCATAGCCTCAATTAATGCATTTGGCATCCCTTCCCATAAGGATGGAAGTATAAATGCATTTGAGATTTTTAAATATTTTAAAGTATCTCTTGTGAAACCTTCAAAAAAAACACTTTTCTCTAAATTCAATTGGCTGACCAAAGAATCTAACTCCGCTTTATCGCTACCCTCTCCCAATATAAAAAGACGATTTTTTTTCCCTGATTTTTCATTTACCATTTTTAATGCACGAATTAGGTTAGGCAAGTTTTTTTGTTTCTCTAAACGTCCAATGAAACACCAATTAAACGTTTTTGTGTCGTTATCCAAAATAATCTGTTCATTACTTTTATCGATATTCCTAATATACATATTAGGTATGTATATTAATTTGGGCGCTCCCCAAGCAGGATGCATCTTTTTCTCAGACGCTTTAACATTAGTGAGTGTTTTGTTATCCAAGTAGGCAGTATGCCTGAATATGAAGTTTCTGGAATAAGAGCCTAAAGATGAATTTCGATGAGATGTTATTGTTTTTATTTTATTGTACTTACCTAACAGTCTTCCTATGATCGATGCATGATATAAAAAGTTAATTACAACATCTGGATTATTTTTTTTGAAAAAGGTGTTGGTTTTTTTTACTGCATCAAAAAAATTCTTTACCTCTAAACAATAAACATCAACTCGGCTATCCAGTAAATCTAAATATTCATTTCCCGATTTTAATGTGAGCAGAATAACATCATGCCCTTTATTTACTAATCCTGATGCAACATATACCAATTGACGTTCTGCTCCTCCTCTACTCATAGCCCCAATAAAAAAACAGATTTTCATTTTATGCCCCATAATATAATAGCGATAAAAATCAAGTGCGCTTTGATAAATAAGTGATTTTAATCAAAACCTGAAAGATGCATAATACTTCCTTAGGCTTTCTTTCTAGTACCAAAATTACCATTTGTTTTATACAAGAAAATGCACTCCTTTGCACACCGCTTTTTCAACGCGAGTGAATCAAATCACTACACACTCAGTGCTATAGGGATCCTGATGAAAGTTCCTGTTCTGGACTGTAATGAAACCATATCATAAAATAAGCAACTATAGCCTCGTCCACTATAACAAGGAATCCTTGTATCTGCCCTCTCCCATTTCTTTATTATCTCAACAATCTTACAAAACTCTAAATCCACACCCAATAGCAATAGAATTTGCTGATAATGTTTTCGTAACAGTCGTTCCAGCGCCCACTTTGCTACCAGCGCCTAAGATAATATTTCCAATCAAATTTACATTTGCACCTAGTTCGACATTATCACAGATAATGGGGGATTTTTTATTTTTCCCATTATTTCCAATAGTGGTAAACTGCCTCACTTTTACATTTTCTCCAATAACACTGGCTTTATTGATTACTATTCCATGAGGATGATTCATGACAAAACCAGGACCAATTTTTGTACTATGCGGTATCTCTATGCTAAATATAAATTCATTGATTACTTTATTTGCCACAATAAAAATAAATAGCACTGGCTTCAATAAGCTGGATTTTTCATAGCCATTAGCCAGCCTAAATATAAAAATTGCAATTTTTGATTTTAACCCCGGCGCTTTTTTGAATTCCTTCAAGAAATGTTTTTTAAAATTGTACTCGTAATTACAATTATTTAATTTTTCCATTTCCGGATTGCCAGTATCGAGTAGGAAGCATTTTATTTAGTAAAACTAGCAATAACTTTGAAATTGACAAGCTGCTAATTTTCTCATGAGCATCAAAATAAATTGAAAAAGATTCTCTTTTTTTATGCTTTATAGCAGATAATGCAAGCATGAAAATTTCCCTTTCTAGTTTTTTATCCTTAGACAGCATATAGATTGAAAAATATCCATACTGCTTTAATGGATCTGATTTCCCTTTCAATCTCATGTCATGACAAAAACTAGCTAAATTAGAAAGTAGCTTTTGTCGAATCCGTTTTTCAGGAGAGCCACTTACACTATTTTTAGCGTTGGATACACGTTCATATAATATATCATCTATCACCCTAAATTCGCAAAAGTGACTCATTCTACACCACAAGTCTCTATCTTGAGCAAATTCAAAAAATGATCTATACCCACCTGCTTTTAAATAAATATCTTTCCTGAAGCATACGGCTCCATGATTTATTATATTTTGTTTCAACAAAATTTTTTCTGCGTTTCCCGAAAAAGCGCTTCCAGTAATAGTCTTAGCATTGTCATAGCTGTTAATGTTATTTACTCTAGAGGAAACTACCCCTAACTTTTTATCGAAATCTAACAACACTATTTGTTTTGAAAAACGTCCTTCGTATGAAATATCTCCAGCACCATGAATGGCTATATATTCACAGTCTATATTATTTATATGATAGATGAGACTATTTACAAATCCCATGTTTTTTTGATGAATGACTGTAACATTTTTACCGTCTCTATTTTCCCACTGATCCAATGCTTCAGAAGTACCATCAGTAGAACCATCGTCAACTACGACAAAATGCATTTCCGGAGTTAATTGAGAAACAACACTATCGACTGAGTTCTCTACCTCAGCCACTCTATTGTGGAAACAACTTATTATTAACAGCTTAGTTTTCAATAAATATTTCATTGATTATCTTCTCTAAGAATGTTTTTGCCAGGAACACCAACTGCTACAGCCTTAGAGGGAACATCTTTTATAATTACGGCATTAGCTCCAATAATAACATTATCACCGATTTTAATACTACCTAACACCTTAGCACCAGCATAAATAGTAACGTTATCGCCTATCACAGGATAGTTTCCACTGGATTGATCACCAACCTTTCCCCCACCTAAGGTGACTTGCTGGTATATAGTACAGTTTTTTCCAATAATAACTTTTTCACCTATAACAACCCCATTGGGATGGGGTAAAATCAAGCCAGCTCCAATATCAGCTTTGGAGCTAATATAAACACCATATGTTCGTTGTAATTTTTTCAAAATATAAGTTGTCAAAAATTTTGCTCGACTAGAAAAATAACATGCAAGTCTATAGCGAAGAACCACTTTTCTAGATGAACTTCCAATAAAGAAATTTTTAGTGGCCTTTATTATTGCAAAACGTCCAACATTACGACAACCCTCATGTTCCATAAAATACTTCAGTTTATTGAGTTTCATTTTATCACCTTAAAACACAAATATGAAACATATAAATAATGGGCAGTAAGAATGTAAGAATATAGAAATATCATCTGTTCTGAGGATAGTGAATATACATATGAGACTCCAAACACGAACAAAATGAGTAAAACTCGAACTATATTTATACGTAAAAATAGAGCTTGTTTTTCAAAAACATTGAATACATTCACTAACGGGGCCGAAATAAACTGAGCCAACAGATATATAGATAAAATACTTGCAAATACCCCAGCCTGATTCCAGGAATCACCAAATACCCACGAAAATAGTAACGGGCCGAAGAAAAATAATGCGACAAAGGGGGGTATGCTAATCAAAAACATTTTAATAGCAACATCTTTAGCTATTTTTCTTATCATAACGGGCTGTCCTTTACCTAACTTTGCAATCTCTCCATAAAATGCTTGCCCTGTAGTAGTACCAAGCAAGGACATTGGTATTGATAATGTTGAAAGAGCTAGCCCCAGCTGACCCGTAACCGATTCATTAAATATAATACCACTAAACAAAACGGGAGCTTGTACAGAAAATACCAATAAAAATTGCGAGGGTAATCTATATAGCGGAAAATCTATATACCGCCTAAAAACATATTTTATCCGAACAAAGCTAACTCTTTTGATGTTCTTTTTTATATCGCTGCGAAATGCTCTATAGAGGGTAAAGACCCCTCCTGCTTGAGAGAAGAAATGCCCGATCAATAGGCCAGCATTTAAAAATCCTAAAACACCTAGCCCAATCTTTATCAGCGAAGATAATATGGCCTGCCAAATTTGTGTTTGGGCATATACTTTAAAACGCCGGCTTCGATTACAAAAACCTGTTAAGATTTCATACATACCCGCAGCTATAACGGTAATAAGTAACAGCCAAATAAAATCATTTAGACTGCTTAATGAAAGCGCATCTAAAATAATTTTGCCACATAAAAAAAACAAAATGCCTAAAAAAAATACAACTGAAAATAATATTATTATCGAAAGAGCTGCCATATTAACAGCAACATTTTCATTTTTTGGAAGTGGCAAAGCATTCGGAAAACGCATTGTTGCCACAGGGATAACGAGCATTGAGACCGCTACAAATAGCGACAAAACCCCGAACTGGCCAGGAGAATAAATCCTAGTTAGAACCGGCGTCGCGGCAAATACAATTATTTTAGCACTACCAGCGCCAGCAAAAAGTATGAGAATATTTTTAAATAGACGGTTTTTGCTCATTAGCGATATCACTTTACAAGTTTAATTCAGTATGAGCAATTCATCTCTCATTTTCCATTTCCAACTCCATGCAACGCTCATCGTGGGCTGGAATTAATTCACCCTTTGGGGACATATATTTTGCTTCTGCAATCAAATGATATCCTGTTTTATTAAAAACATTTAGACGCACTTCTCGGATGATTTCTAATACATCAATAGCTTTTCCATTTCCAGTATTTACTATGAAATTAGCGTGAAGCGGAGAAACTTGTACATTATTTTTCCTAAAACCCTTATAGCCAATTCCTTCTATGATTTTTCCAGGGGGACCATACTCTTTATACATGGATGGATTACTTACGAAGACAGATCCGCAGTTAGGAAGCCTATGAGGGAACTTTGACTTCCTTTCAGCGAATATTTTCAGCATTTCTTGCCTAATACTACTTCTATCTTTTTTTATCAATTTCAATTTGGCTTTTAATATTATTTCTTCATTACCTTGATAAGAAGACATACGATACGTAAAATTGCACTCAGCATTGCTTCTCTCAATAACAGTACCGTCTCGATCAATCGATTCTACTGTAATTATATGCTCGCCGATACCTTTTCGTTGACTCCCTCCATTCATACAAATAAGTCCACCCAATGTCCCGGGTATGCCGCAAATATGCTCTACTCCAGAAAGTCCTTCATTTGCTAGACGTCTGGCTAAGCTAGGTATCCAGTGACCGCTATCTATCTCTACAGTGTCATCCTGAACACTCAAATTAGAAAATTTACCACTTATCTTGAGAATAGCTGTAGTTATTTTTTTATCCGTAAACAATATATTAGTAGTACCGCCAATAATTACATAATCAATATCGTGTTTTTTTAATATGTTAACTGCGGATACAATTTGTTCTTTGTTATCGGGGGTTATTATAAGCTCAGCAATCCCCCCTATTTTCCATCTACTTATAAAATTTAATCTTACATTTTGTTGGATGGGACAATTTTTTTTTAATTCATCCAAGAACGCTTGGGGGAAGTTCGTCATTATGGAATAACTCAATTAGTGTAGGTTCTATTTAAGAGTGCGATGCTCATTGCCACTCCGCATAACCACCTAACTGGGTAATTTTTTCCACAAAATTGTCGTAGCCTCTAGCCACTTGCCAGGCATCATGAATCACCGTAGTGCCTTCTGCACAGAAACCTGCAAGTGCCGCAGCTACACCAGCTCGTAAATCCAATGCAGTGACATCAGTTCCAACAAGCTTATTTCCTCCACGAATGGTCAGGAGATTATCACTAACATCACAGTCCAACCCCATTTTTTTCAACTCAAAAGCATATCCATATCGACCGGGAAAGCGCAAATCAATGAACTTGGATTCACCTTTCGCAAATGCCGCAAAAGTCGCTAGCAGCGGCTGCATATCAGAGTTTATTCCTGGATAAGGCCCTGTGCTAATTTCAAGCGGATAGCATCGACTATTGCGCACAACCAATGAACTCCTTCCTTTAAACATTTCTACCCCACTTTCGCGTAGAAAAATCAAAGGGACTTCAAGGTGTTCAAAAGGAAAATCCTGAATTTCGATTTCACCTCCGGTGATGGAAGCTCCGATCAACCAAGTAAGAGCTTCCACGTTGTCTGGCATTACTTCATAATTAATGCCACGAAGCTCGCTAACCCCTTTTATTTCTATATGCTCCTGACCAAATACCTTGATTTTTGCTCCCATTAGATTGAGAAAATTAATTAAGTCAATTATTTCAGGTCGAATGTGAGGATTCCAAATCCTAGTAATACCTTTCGCCAAAGTCCCACACAGTATTGCATTCTCTGTGGCGCCCGTAGACCTAATTGGCAGATATATATCATTACCAATAAGACCATTAACCGCTTCTGTGTGAATTACTCCGTCAGAAACTGTTACCGTTGCTCCCAGTTTCTGGAGTAGATCTACATGAAGCTCAAACCCCCTAGTTCCAGTGGAGCCAATTTCACACCCTCCCGGAGCAGGGACGGAACCACGGCCAAATCTGGCAGTAAGAGCTCCAAGAATCAGCAGCGTATTCCTGATCGAACGCCGATTCCAAACCAAATCAGTTTCTAACGTCTTAGATTCCTCAATCGTAATTTCATTATTAGCCGGATCTACATTAACTGTCTTACCCAGCTGAACAAGCATATCCACATGAACTTGCGCATCAAGCAAGGTATATGGATAATTTTTCAGATTAATTTTTTTACTACTCAATAAACTAGCTGCTAATAAACGCAAAACTGAGTTCTTTGCACCACTAACCTTCACTTCTCCAGATAGAACACTTTTTTTCACAATCAGTTTCTGGTGATCAACACTCTTCTTTACTTCTTCCATGATATCCTCATAATTAATTATATTATCGCAATTCATGCGATAGTAAATTTTACATTCAGCTTAGACTTGACAAATGAACGGCGTTACTTCAAATATCAAAAAACCAAACCATCAGATTTTGTTCATGATTGTAAGCAAATTTTCAATTAAACATGATAAAAATCTCTGTACCACTTCACAAACCGGGTAACTCCTTCTTGAACAGGAGTACTAGGTTTATATGCAACAGCTTTTTCGAGAGCAGAGCTATCCGCATAAGTATCTGGAACATCACCCGGTTGTAGCGGCAGAAGCTCTTTATTAGCCTTTTTATCTAGCGCTAATTCGATTGCTTCAATATATTTTATTAATTCAACGGGATTGTTATTGCCTATATTGAAAATGCGAAATGGCGCATTACTACTGTCAGGAGATGGCTGAGCACTATCCCATTTCGTATTGGATGCGGCAATATCATCACTTGCACGAATCACGCCCTCAACGATATCGTCGATATAAGTGAAATCCCGTGTATGTTTACCATGGTTAAATACCGGAATTGAATTTCCATCAATTATATTTTTTGTGAATTTAAATAAAGCCATATCAGGGCGTCCCCATGGACCATAAACTGTAAAAAATCTCAGTCCAGTGGTGGGAAGCTGATAAAGATGGCTATAACTATGCGCCATCAGCTCATTTGCTCTCTTAGTAGCGGCATAAAACTGAAGCGGATGATCCACACCATGCTTTTCGCTAAATGGCATTGTCGTATTTGCACCATATACGCTACTTGTGCTCGCATAGGTCAAATGCGGAACCTGTGCGTGGCGACAACCTTCAAGAATATGGGTAAATCCAATCAAATTGCTTGCTACATATGAATGCGGATTGACTAACGAATAGCGCACACCGGCTTGCGCAGCAAGGTGGATAACTCGATCAAAATGATGCTCTTTAAAGCAGTTTTCTACCGCTTCACGGTCGGCAAGATCGGCACGGATAAACTGATATTCGCTACCAGTCTCTTTTGCGGTTTGCTCGAGAATTTTTAACCTTGCTTCTTTCAATTCCGTATCGTAATAATCGTTTACATTATCAAAACCAATAACACTGTCTCCACGCATTAACAATTTCTTAGCTACGTGAAAGCCGATAAACCCAGCATTCCCGGTCACTAGAATCTTCATTTAAGTCACCTTGAAGTCGGAAATTTGCACAGCGAGTATTGAACAAAGATTAGTTACAGTGACATTGCAGGTTTACGACCCACTGAATAGTACACGAATCCCTTGCTTGTCATCCGATTAGGATCGAACATATTCCGCCCATCGAAGATAATTGATTCGCGGAGCTGTGCTTTAATCAAATCAAAATCAGGTGCGCGGAAACTCTGCCACTCAGTCACGATGATCAAGGCATCGGCACCTTTCAAAGCCGACTCCTTGGTTCCACAGAGCGTGAGGTCATTACGATTACCGTAAATGCGTTGGGTTTCTTCCATTGCTTCTGGATCGTAAGCCTGTACGCTTGCGCCTGCCTGCCAAAGTGCTTCCATCAACACCCGGCTTGGTGCTTCACGCATATCATCGGTGTTAGGCTTGAACGACAATCCCCAAAGAGCAAAAGTCTTACCTTTTAGAGCACCATTGAAATGCTGTTCAACCTTCTTGAACAAGGTAGTTTTCTGAGCATTATTGCGCTCCTCTACCGCCTTCAACAATTTAGCTTCGAAATCAATGCTATCGGCGGTACGAATCAACGCCTGAACATCCTTGGGAAAACAGGAACCACCATAACCTACTCCAGGATAGATAAACTGATAGCCAATACGAGGATCACTGCCGATTCCCTGGCGTACCATCTCGATATCGGCACCCATTAGCTCAGCAAGGTTGGCTATCTCATTCATGAAACTGATCTTGGTCGCCAGCATGCAGTTGGCTGCATACTTAGTAAGTTCAGCACTACGCACATCCATAACAATGATCTTGTCATGGTTACGGTTAAATGGCGCATACAACTCGCGCATCACCTCTTCAGCATCTTTGCTCTGAGTCCCGATAATGATGCGATCTGGTCTCATACAGTCCGCGACCGCATTTCCTTCCTTTAGAAACTCAGGATTCGAAACGACCTCATGCGGGATATCGCTCCTTCCCCGCTGTTCGAGCACCTCTGAAATTTTGGCATAAACCTTGTCGGCGGTACCAACTGGGACAGTAGACTTGTCGACTATAACTTTTTTATCGTCCATATGCTCAGCAATCGTTGCGGCGACAGCAAGCACGTATTTTAAATCTGCAGAACCATCTTCGTCAGGTGGAGTGCCTACAGCAATGAACTGCACCTGCCCATGTTTGACCCCGAGTGCGGCATCTGTTGAAAAGTCAAGCCGTCCAGCATCATAGTTTTCTTTTACAAGAGAATCTAATCCAGGCTCGTAAATTGGCACATGCCCTTGTTTGAGCTTTGATACTTTACTTTCATCAACATCGATACAAAGCACATCATGACCTACTTCAGCCAAAATAGTGCCTTGAACTAAACCAACATAGCCGGTTCCAAAGACAGTTACCTTCATGTCAAACCTCTCTTGTTAACAATTTTAAGCTGGAATAGTAAGTGCATAGCACCGGCGTCGGTGCTATGCAAAGATTTTCAATAGGAGGGATCTGAAATAGTCTATATTTAAAGCATATATAGACTCTATGGACATAGAGTTTTTATTATTTATAGCTGTAATTGTAATAGCCATATCCATAGGAGGTTGCCGCCTTCCTTTCTACTGCGTTCAATATGGCACCCTTGAGGTTCACCCCTCCATTTTCAAGTTTACGACGCATCTGTTCGAGTTCGCGAATCGGATTATAAGCAAATCTCACTACAGTCATTGTAGTTCCCACCTGGCGTCCAACGATAAGCGCATCGGTCACTGCAAGCACAGGGGGCGTATCTATAATGACAAGATCATACTGCTCTTTCACCTCTTTCAGGAATGCAGTGAAACGCGATCCCATTAGCAGCTCTGCCGGGTTAGGCGGAGCGCTGCCTCGAGTGATGACATCCAATTTTTCGTTAGCAGTTTTCTTGATGACTTCGGTTAGCATACTTTGCCCAGAGAGATAATCTGACAGTCCCCCGTGGGCTTTCAACTGCAATGCGTCGTGGATATGTCCTTTACGCATATCAGCATCAATTAATAGGACTTTTTGCTCACCTTGTGCACATATCTCCGCAAGATTGGCAGCAATGAAACTTTTGCCGATCCCTGGACTAGGCCCAGTGATCATCAGCACATTGTCGTCCGATTCGAGCATAGCGAAATGCAGACTGGTGCGTAGTCCTCGAATTGCCTCAATGGAGAGGTCAGAAGGATTATGCAGTGCCAGCAAGCCAGAAAAGGCCGACGGCCCTTTACTGCTACTTTTAACCCTGCGAGTAAGCTTCAGCTGTTCTTCGGAAAGGGGCACTGTTGCATAAACTGGCAAATTGATTGCCTCAATTTGATCGGGGGACTCTATACCACGATTAAAGAAGCTTCGTACTAACACATAGCAAAGCGCAAGCAGAAGGCCAACTATCGTGGAAATAGCGACGATCAAACCTTTTTGCGGTGATATCGGACCAGGCTGACTCACAGCATTATCGATAATGCGAACGTTGCCCACCGTGCTGGCCCGGATGATGTTGGTTTCCTGCACCCGATTGAGCATCTGCACATAGACTTGCTGGTTGACCTCGACATCCCGCTGCAGACGCAGGATCTGCTGCTGGGTCTCAGGCAGCGCGTTGATTTCCCTATTCAGGTTGCCACGCTCCTGCTGCAGCTGTTGCTTCTTTTGCAACAACGCAGCGTAGGTGGGATGGCTCGGCGTAAACCGACGAGAGATATCCGCCTCGGCAAATTCCAGCTGATTAATCTGGGAATCGATATTTACCAGCCGAGTCAGTACGGACTGAGTTTCCATCGGCAAGTCAACGCTATCCTGCTGGATACGGTAGGTATTGAGTTTTTCTTCCGCTGCAGTCAGCTCTTCCCTAACCTGTGGGAGCTGTTCCTGAAGAAACTGAAGACTTTGTTCCGCTTCTGCGCTAGATCGCTGGATATTCTGTTGCAGATAAACCTGGGTAATGGCCTCTAGCGTTCTGCGCCCTCGCTCCCTATCAGGATCCGTGTAAGTCAACGAGAGCACATTTACACTCCTGCCAGCAGGAGCGACGGTAAGGGATGATCTGACACTATTGATTGCCGATAGCTCGGATCTCTTCACCAAATCAAACTCAGCACCCGGAGGAGCTGAATTTTCACTGATCCGCAGGGTGACGGCTCCATCGAGAAATTGTGCGTTTTCTCCAACGATTCCCTCACCCAGGTCTTCTCCGTCGAGGCTGAGGCGGAAACGGCCTTCATCTTCAACGGTGAGGGTAAAGTTTCGCCCTTGATACTGGCTATCGACCTGAAACATAGCGATAGCGACACGCTCGCTCGCCCAAACACTGGAACCACCTTCGGCGAAGAAAGGACGTTCTACATTCATCCGGGCGAGAAAATCTCCTATCACTGGCCAGCGATGGGGGGTGACGACAACATCCAACGCTTCGGCATTGACTGCCTGTCCGAGCACCAAGCGAGACTGGATGATCTGCATCTCGGCATCAGAAGACGGCGTTTGCCCCAGATAGCCGGTCAAATCCTGCAGCGGATTGCTGATCGGGCTTTTGTCCTCGATCTGCACCATCGCATCAGAACTATAAATTGGTGTCGCCAACAACGCATGGGCGACACCGGCGGCGGCGAATACACCAGTGATTCCGGCAATCGTCCACTTGTGATCGACCAATAGGCCAACAAGACGCCCGAGATCGATATCATCGCTCGACGCAGACGGCTGCGGTGATACTACTTGACCTTTAGAATCTTCTGGCATAGTTGTCTCGGTTTTTTTGAATTCAAACGGGGTTACTCAGACCCTTAGCTAAGCGAGGGAGCATCTCCAATATCAGCCAGCCATGGCCTCGACTGAAACTGTCCCTCGCCATTTATCTCGCCTTCATGACCACACTACGTTCTACGACTCAGCGGTTGCGTAGATCGTCCACCTCGTTACCCGTGCGGGTGACTTGGTAGATGGAGGTAACCGAAGGCAGCAACAGACTAATAGTGCGGTTCCAACGACCCAGCGCCGTCGTGGTGACATAGATGATATCGGTGGGCTGCAGCATGAATTGCGCGCCCAGCATCAGCGCTGCGGAGTTTTTGGCGTTCAATTGATACACGGTAGCCAGCTTGTCGCTGCCTTCCGGCGCCTGGCGAATCACGAAAATGCCGGTGGCATTGGCACTTGCTTCATTCATCCCACCACTCTGGGCCAGCGCATCGGTCAGTGAGTATCGGGTTCCACCCATGGGAATTGCTCTTGCACTCCCCACCTCTCCCATAACGTAAACCTTCTGATTGCCCACATCAGGCACGTGGAGTACGTCACCGTTCTGCAGCACTCGGTTCTGGGAAAGATCGCCATTGGCCAGCATATCGTAGAGCGACAAGCGAATATCCTGTCCATCGTGGGTCAGGGTGACTTCGTGCCAATCAGCGTCATCACCTAAGCCGCCCGCTGATGCGATAGCGTCGAGCACGGTCATCGGCACGTTAGTAATCGCTTGGACACCCGATTGATTCACTTGTCCGGTCACGTAGAACTTCTGTGAATTGAAGCCGACGACCCGCACATCGATCTGGGGGGTAGAAATAAAGCTGGCAAGCCGGCCGGATATCTCGGAGCGAATCTCCTGAATCGTGCGCCCCTCCGCCTGGATGGTACCGATATAGGGGTAATAGATGGTGCCATCCGCATGAACGACAGTACCGCGCTCCGCCGCGGACTGGTCCCCTCCGGCGGGGTTGGTCAACTCAGGATGGTCGTAAACCACGACGGAGAGTATATCGCCAGCGCCAATCCTGTATTCATATACCGGCAGCTGTTCGCGCGAGGTCCTGATGCTGCGATCGAAGGCGTCACGGGTAAGCCTAGCCTCCGTCGCCTGTGCTCTCACCAGCCCGAGGGTGATGGGCTCGACGTCGACCAGGTCATCGATCGGGGCACTATCGGTGCTGTAGTCGATATTACCGCCCGGGGCGAAAGCGCAACCGGCGATAGGCGCAATAAAAGCCAGGCAGAAGCACCAGCGAGTGAGCGTTCCAGTCATCAAGTGAAATCCATTCAATGATCCACGTGCGTGATATTCCCTCCCCCGCTCGCGCGCAGAGGGAACCTTTTTGTGCGTGAAAGGGACTATACAAGCGTAGAAGGGACAAAGGTAGGCGAAATCAGGACGCTAGGCCGCCAAAAGCCAGGCACGCTACCGCCCGGGGATTGAGGCGGCATATCCCAAGCCGAGCGAGAAGCAACCCATCACTTTCGCCCATTCTGGCCGGGCAGATGAAGGAAACGAGTGACGGGTGCAGCCCTGAATCGGACCCAGCCATGCTGGCAGCGGACTGGGCCATTGGTCGAGATCGAGTGTACAAGCTCGGTTCAGGGACGCCTAGCGTTGACATGGGGATCTTCTGTTGCGTTCTTGCAACCGAATCAATCCGCTATGGGACGCTTTGCCGACTGCCTTAAGGAAATATTGAACCATTGAAAAAGCGCTAACTACTGTCGATTTGACGCTAACCCCCTCCTCTATAAAGCGCCCCCGGCCCGCTTCTTTAAGGCTTATATTTTGCTTTTTGGCCATGACTTAAGTCGTATCGACTTAATAAAAGTTACAAACTGAGAGATGAGATTGCACATCAATGAGACAGTAGATGAGCTCGCCGGCGCTTGAGTAACAAATGCTCACCAAGTTCCGTCGACAATCTGCATGGTAAGGATTGCGTTCTTGCGCGGGACGAATTTAATATCGGGCCACGAGGGATTTACCTATACTGGCCCAGTGCGTGACCGAAACGTCCCAAGGGTTGGGCCGGTTTGCGTCGCGCATTTAGGTTCCTCCATCACACTCAAGGAGAACGTTGATGATGAAGAAAACCCTCGCCACCTTGGCGATCGCCGGTATGGGCGTCTCCGCAGCTGCGGTGGCCCAGGATCTGCCCCCCGGGGCCGAAGCCGGCACTGCCGCGCCGACCTACTCCACCGCACAGATCATTGGCGGCGCCACGCTCGCCGCGGTCGCGGTCGGCATCGTCGCTGATTCTTCCGGCGGCAGCGGCACTTCTGGCACCACCGGTACCACCGGCACTACTGGCACTACTGGTACCTTTTGATGCCGAAGGATTCGACTTCCTCAATGTCGATGACGGGCCGCCTTCGGGCGGCCTTGTTCTGCGCAGCGGCCACTTGGCTCAGCGGCTGCAGCACCGGCGACACTTCTCCGCTCGGCGCTTCCTTGAGTGCGATCGTCAGCGGCGGCGGCGATGTCGCAACGGATGCCGAACGCATCCCCTATGCTTCGCTTGAGGTCTCCACCGGTGGCAACCAGTCGCTGATGGTGATGGCTTACCGCCGCGGCAGCGATACCTACTGGCAGGCGCGCGACCGGGCCACCGTGGTGCTCCGAGAAGGCCGGCTCGACGCGACCTCAGGCTTCGAGCAGGATCTGCTCGGCGTCAAGGTCGAGGACCAAGAGGCGAGTGCCGAGCTGCCGTGGCAAAACGCCGCCACGACTCCGCAGCGCTACCGCTTGACCGCCCACTGGCAGCAGCAGGACAGCGTGCGCCACTCAGCCGTCGGCGCCGCCACGCTGCAGTGTGACAACGCCACTCAGACCGTGGCGCTCAGCCTCACCACACGTATGCTGCAGCGCTGCATCGAGACGGTGGATTGGGGGCGCGATGGCCGCACTCGCAACGTGTTCTGGCGCGACCCCGGAGACATGCGGATCTGGGCTGCCACCGAGACCCCACGTCCGGGTGGCGAGCGATTCGAATGGCGTATCGCCCGCCCTTGGTGGCCGGCCCAAGTGCCGCCCGTACCCGATCAGGGCAGCTGATCCTCGCTGGATGACTCGACGAGCCTTCAAGACGATGCCACCGACTGCGCCGAGATACTCTCCAACAATGACACGTCTACGCTCATTGCTTTGCACTGCCACCCTGCCGCTGCTGCTCGCCGCAGCGATTGCCCCTTGGCATCAAGCTGTCGCCCAACCAGGCGACGCTACCCCGGCCCCGACGCTGAGGGATGCCTGGCTCGCCGCTGCGCAGCAGCAGGATATCGACTGGGGTTATGCCTTCATCCTGCGCAGCCGCGATAGCGAAAGGATTTCCGCCTCAGCCAACCGCCTGCCCGAAGAGTTGCAGGTGATCGCGACCCAGCGCCTGATACAGGGCAGCCCTGCCGAGAGCCGGGCGATGCTGGCGTGGCGCGAAGCACTGCTCGAAAGCGTTGCCGAGCCTCGGCGCACCCCAGGGCGTGCTGATTTGCCATTGCTGCTCAACCGGCCTCGGCTCAATGTACCGCTCGAAGAAATCGCCCAGTTCGGCTACTGCACCGCACCTGATTGGGTGGAGGTGTGGAGTCTCAAAGGCGTCACTCGCGTTGCCTGGCACCCGGGGATGACGGTAATGAGCGCGCTGAAAGCGCTGGGGAGCGAAGCCTATGCCAGCAGCGATACGGCAAGCCTGGTATCCCCCAGCGGCGACACCGTGCGCCTCGGTATCGCCTCGTGGAATGCACAGAATGCCCCGCTTGCACCTGGCGCGCGCCTGGTGATGGAGATTCAAGCCAACAGCGCATCCGGAGACTGGGTCAATGCCGTACTCCCCTGGTTTCTCGCCAGCCGCCTGCCAGGTGATCAGTGCACTCAATTCGCCCCCAGCGCCCAAATACAGGGAGTGAGCCAGCCGTGAACACCTCTCACTCCGTCCGCGCCACTATGATGTCGCTCCCGCGCCCGGTACGTACGCGCCTGGCCTGGGCGGTGCGTGCCATCCTTGCAAGGCCGCGGCCGCTACTGCCCCCAACAATTGCTGGGGTGATGCTGGCGATGAGCTGTGCCGCCCAAGCCCAGCAGAATCTCCCCAAACAGGATAATCTCGGCAGCTCACAGAGCGACTTCGGCGGCGTCGGCCTGATGCAGACCCCAACCGCCCGCTTCGCCCCGCTGGGTAATGCAGCCTTCACCTATAGCCGCGCCAGCCCCTATCGCCGCTATAACTTCAGCTTTCAACCGTTGAGCTGGATGGAAGCGGGCTTCCGCTATACCGAGTTCGAAAATCGCTCCTACGGCTCTGTCGCCAGAGACCGCAACTATCTCGACCGCGGGTTCGACATCAAGCTCAAGCTGAGCGACGAAAGCCGCTACTGGCCGGCGCTCGCCGTCGGTTCGCGGGATATCGGCGGTACCGGGCTGTTCTCGGCCGAGTATGTGGTCGCGAGCAAGCGCTGGTACGACCTTGATTTCACCCTCGGCATGGGCTGGGGGTATTTAGGCAACAGCGGGGATTTCTCCAGCCCGTTCGGCTGGGCCAGCGACCGCTTTAATAATCGCCCGGGCCGCGAGAGCACCAGCGCGGGCGATTTCAATCTCGACCAGCTGTTCCGCGGCGACGTGGCACTGTTCGGCGGGATCGAGTACCAGACCCCCTGGGACCCATTGGTGCTGCAGCTCGAGTACGAGGGCAACGACTATCAGAACGAGCCCAACCCCAACTCCTCCTTGCCAAACAACAATCAGCCGCGCGATTCGCGGGTGAATATCGGCGCGCGCTATCACGTCAATGAAAATCTGGCGCTGAACGTCGGCTACCAGCGCGGCAATACGCTAATGGCCGGGGTCACACTGAGTGCAAACCTCGGCGGGCTGGCACAGATCAAGTTCGACCCGGAACCGGTCCCGCTCGAGGCTGAGCCACCGGTGACGCACACCGAGGATTGGAGCGAAGTTCGTCGCCAGCTTGCCGCCAATGCGGGGATCAAGGTCTACAGGGTGGTCGAACAGGGCAACACCCTGCTGGTCGAAGGCGAACCGACCACCTACCGCTCGATGCCGGAGGCCGAGGGGCGGGCCAACCGCATCCTGCACAATGCGGCCGGCCGCGATATCACTACTTTTCGCTATCGTTGGTACTCCCAAGGCGTGGCGATTCGCGAGGATGTCCAGCCGCGCCAGGCGTTCGTCGATGCCTTGGCGAGCGAAGACGCCAACATCGGCTATCGCCACTCGATCTACTCGCTGGCGGCAACCAACCGGCCGGCCAAGGGCGAGGTGCTCGACGAGCCGAGCTACCCTCGCTTCAACTACGATATCGGCCCGGGGCTTCAGCAGAACGTCGGCGGCCCGGATGGCTATCTTTACCAGGTCACCGCCAACCTGGCCGCCAGCTACCGTACCGATCGCAACGGCTGGTTCTCCGGCCTGGTCGCCTACAATCTGTTCGATAACTATGACCGTGCAGAGTACACCACCAGAAGCCGCCTGCCGCGGGTGCGCACCTATATCGACCGCTACGTGCAGGGGTCGGACTTCTCGGTGCGCAACCTGCAGTACACCCGCACCGCACAGCTCGGCGACGACTGGTACGCGATGGCCTACGGCGGGCTGCTCGAGACCATGTACTCCGGCGCCGGCGGCGAGCTGATGTATCGGCCGTTCAATACACCGCTGGCCTTCGGCATGGATATCAACTGGGTCAAGCAGCGCGATTTCGACGGTGGCTTCGGTACGCGCGACTACGATGTATGGACGGGCCATATCACCGGCTACTGGGAGACCGGGTTCGAAGACGTGCTGGCCAAGCTCAGCGTCGGCCGCTACCTCGCCGGCGACGTCGGGGCGACGCTTGATCTGTCCCGCCAGTTCGCCTCCGGCGTGCGCCTGGGCGCCTGGGCGACCAGGACCGACGCAGGAGACGACTATGGCGAAGGCAGCTTCGACAAGGGCATCTACGTGACGATTCCGCTCGACGCCTTCTTCGTCAAGTCGAGCCGCAATCAGGTCGGCCTCGCCTGGCAGCCGCTGATCCGCGACGGCGGCGCACGGCTGGGCCGGGCCTACAGTCTTTATGACCTAACCTCGGAGCGTTGGATGGGCAACTACTGGAACCAGACCCCGGACGCACTGAAGCCCTGAACGGCGCCTCTAGGCGCAAGCTCGAAAGACCACCGGTGGCGCGCTTGCGGCGCCGGTGGGCAGTGAATTCTCCAGATCGAGACCAAAGAGAGAGAACGCCGATGATTCGCAAAGCAGTCCTTCCCGTTGCAGGTTTCGGCACCCGCTGCCTGCCCGCCTCCAAGGCGATCCCCAAAGAGATGATCACCATCGTCGACAAGCCGGTGATCCAGTACGTCGTCGAGGAGGCCGTCGCCGCCGGTATCAAGGAGATCGTGCTGGTCACCCACTCCGCCAAGGCCGCGATCGAAAACCACTTCGACAAGCACTTCGAGCTCGAGACCCAGCTCGAGGCCAAGGGCAAGACCGAGCTGCTCGAGGAGCTGCGCAACATCATCCCCGATGACGTCACCATCATCAGCGTCCGTCAGCCCGAACCCCTCGGCCTCGGCCACGCCGTGCTCTGCGCCAAGCCCGTGGTCGGCGACGAGCCCTTCGTGGTGATGCTGCCCGACGTGCTGGTCGACGCCGATGGCTGCACCTTCGCCCACCAGGTGCCCAACGACCTCGGCGGGATGATCGACGCCTTCGATCGCACCCGGCACGCCCAGATCATGGTCGAGAACGTGCCCAGGGAAGTCGCCTACAAGTACGGCATCGTCGCACTCGAAGGCGATGCCCCCGCCCCCGGCGAGAGCGCGATGATCACTGGCATGGTCGAGAAGCCGAAACCCGGCGAGGAGCCCTCGACGCTCGCGGTGATCGGCCGCTACCTGCTGCCCGGCGAGATCTTCGCCCTGCTCGAGCGGACCGCCCCAGGGGCCGGCGGCGAGATCCAGCTGACCGACGCGATCGACCAGCTGCGTGCCCAGGGCGGCGTCGATGCCTACCGGATGGTCGGCGATACCTACGACTGCGGCTTCCAGCTCGGCTATCTCGAGGCGACGCTGTCGTTCGCCAAGCGTCATCCGAAATTCGGCGAAGGCTTCAAGGAGCTCTTGGCCAAGTACGCCGACTGAGCGCTTTGGTACGATGCAAAAAAGCCACTCTTCGGAGTGGCTTTTCATTGCCTGCTGTCTATCGTTCGGTCACTTCCAGCACGTGGGTAATATCTTGCACTTTGCCATCCCAGACATAGCGCAGATGCGGCCCCTGGATGGGAATGCTCAGCGCGGGGGGCCGGAAGAGCGCGGCACACTCCTCTCCGGGCTCGCGCACGCTGGCATAGAGAATTCCCCAAGCACCTTCTGCCCTGAGTCGCGCGGCGAAAGCTTGAGAATGGGCATAGCGGGTGGGATCCGGGTCGTGCAGGTCGGGGTGATTCGCGCGCACATCGTGCAGCGGCTCGATGATGCTGTTGATGTAGCTCCGCTGGGTGACCTCGACGGAGCCTTCATTGGTCGCAGCGAGAAACCGGCCCAGATGGTAGCGTGTCTCCGCAATCGCCGCGTCCAGGCTGCTGGCACAGTAGTAGACGCCATAAGAGCCATCGCTGAACCGCGAGGGGCGTCCGATATGGGTGAAGGCCGCCATGATCGGGCTGGAGCCTGGGCCAGAGATGCGATCTTCCACCGGCACCCGCCCAAGCTCGCCGGCTTGCTCGAGCAGCCGGTCATTGGTCATCGCCTCGATCGCAAAGGCATGCTCGAGCTCCTGCGGATCCAACGTGTCTTCGAAGACGTCGATCGGGGGAAAGGCGCTGCTGACAATGCGATAGGCGTGCTGCCACTCAGGCGTCTTTTTCGCCAGCCTCATCCCCGAACGCCATCAAGGTAGCGGCGGGTATCCGCCAGATCCATGACTCTGCCATTGAGCATGTAGTCAAGCGCTGAGCGACCGTTGAAAGGGGGCGCCGCATTAGCGCTGTGCACCCAGCCATAGGCTCTTTCGGGACTATTGCTGAAGATGATCCGCAGCGCCTTGTGGATACCCATGAGATAGGAGATTCGCTCGAGGGTGTCACGGGGCAGGCGAACCAGCGGCAGCTTCTTGTACTTGTGATAGGTGGTATTGCCGATGCCGCCCAGGAGGACACGCTGCTGCGCTGGCGTGCAGCCCCACTTCTCCATCGTATTGAAGAAGAACTTCAGCGCCACACGCCCTGCCTCGGGGCTGGCGGTATCGGGACGTTCAAGGCGTTCCACGGTTTCCATGCTGGGCCTCTCGCTGCAGCCTGACTACATATGCGAACTATATCATAAAATCCATTCGCATGCGGTCAACGGCATCGAGCATGTAACGAGCGGGCCAAACAGCGGCAACCACAAGGGACTATGGCATCTGCTCACCGGGGAAACAGTCCGCGAACTCCACGGCGAAGAAATTGACCCAGACCAGCATGATCAGCGCGCTGAACAATGAGAGGCCAAGATAGCAGAGCAGGAAGGTCAGCATGGCAGGCACCCGCGCGCGGTCGATCATGGAGATGCCAGCATGCCTGGGGGACGGGATTGTCCCGTCCCCTACTGCACTCAGTGCGTCTTGCCGGAATGAAATGCCCCGATCCTGAAGCGGCATGCGTGATGACATTCGTCAGTCGAAGAGCATATGAGCCCGATCGTCCCGAGCGGCGCCTGTAAGCGTCAAGGTCGAGTACCAGCTCGGCAACGGGGGCGCCAGTCGAGGGATCGAGCGGCGGCGGTGGGGCCGTGGTTCGACTCGGGCCTCCATTACCTTGCGCGAACTAACCCCGGTCAACGAAGGCCCGGCTCACCACGAACGGCTGTAAACGCCGAACCTCGGCGCCCCCACCCGTTCGTCCCGAGCGGCGCCATACGCGCCAAGGTCGAGTATCAGCTCGACAACGGGGGGCGCCAGTCGAGGGATCGAGCGACGGCGTTAAGAAATACAGGGAGAATATCGAGGATTCAATAGTTCCGTTGGCCCTTCGCGTTCTATCAGTAGAGTGGATTCATCTTGCCAATCGAGGAGCGGCATCAGAAGCGCTTTCCGACGATTTCATTCTTGAAGAAAGCAAGAGGGACTACGACACCTATGTTTTTTCCGAGCACGGATTTGAGGTCGTAGATGCGCAAACTCTCCGGTGGAATGGAGATGGGAGCCGTTTCATGTACGTCAACGCACCAAATCCTAATTTTCAGCCAGGCCCGGCGATTCCGTGCATAACATCCATTCTCGCCAGACGAATCGGCTCATAAAACGCTGCACTACGATCTGTGGTTCATCGAGGCCGAACTAGCGGCCTCGATTTCATTAGGCCACGACGGTGATGCCGTGCGCCTGCGCCGGCTGTGCGGGACGCACCACGATTTCGACATGCTGATCGAACGACACCAGCGCCTGCATCAACCGCTCCAACGAAATGTTCTGGAGCTTGTAGCGGCGGACTTGCGACACCTTCGGCTGCGTCATGCCAGTGATCGCCGCCGCTTCGGTCTGGCTGAGGCGGCGTTGGTCGATCAGCTCGTTGAGCTTGAGTGCGAGCGCAGCCTTCGCTGACAGTTCTTCGGCGTCGTCAAAACCGAGGTCGAGCAGCACATTGTCGGTGCCCTGGGGATGGTCGATACGGGTCATCAGGTTCTCCCGCTCGCCCCGTAGCGGGCGAGCACTGCTTTCAGCCGCTTCTCGATCAATTCCACGTCCGGCTGCGGCGTGGCGATGCCGGACTTGGATTTCTTCTGAAACGCATGCAGCACATGCACCGCGTCGCCGAGCCGCACGGTGTAGACCGCGCGGAAGGTGTCGCCCCGGTAGTCTTCAACCAGTTCGTACACGCCGGAACCTAACCCCTTCCAAGGCTTGGCCGAATCCGGCGTGTCGCCCAACTGGACGACGAAGAGCGCCACGCCCATGTCCTTCTGTACGTAGATAGGGAACTCCTTGAAGTCCTTTTTCGACGAGCCTTCCCAATAGAGGAGCTTGCGTTCCTGTACCATGAAATTATATCCGTTCGGGCATAGATGGCAAGCACCCGAATTGTAGATCCAGAACATCGCGCCTGCCCTCTGTCTTGGTATCTTTAGATTTCGGCAGGCGGCCGGTGTGGTTTACTCGGCAAGCTGGAGCGGATGGCCAAAAACGCCCGCGCCCTCGGTAGCGAGGGCGCGGGCGGACGTCATGGCGCGTGAATCATTTGCCGTGGGAGGCGAGGTACTCCTCATGGGCGGCATCGAAACGCTCGATCATCTCCTCGCTCGGCCCTTTGCCGATTTTGCTGAAGATCACGATCGCAGCCGTGCTCGCGATGAAGCCGGGCACCATCTCATAGAGCCCCAGCCAGCCATAGTGGCCCCAAACCGCGACCACAGCCGCACCGGTGAGCATCCCCGCCAGCGCGCCGTTGCGGGTAACTCCCCGCCACATCAGCGAGAGGATGATCAGCGGCCCGAAGGCCCGGCTCACCACGAACGAACGGCTGGGAACGCCGGATCTCGGCGCCAACCCCCACCCGTTCGTCCCGAGCGGCGCCATAACCGTCAAGGTCGAGTATCAGCTCAGCAACGGGGGCGCCAGTCGAGGGATCGTGCGGCGGTGGTGGGGCCGTGGTTCGAGACGCTCGTTCCTCGCTCCTCACCACTCGCGGTGGCTGGGCTCGTTCCTCTCCGGCTATCCGAGCATCCCGAGTAAGCGAAGCGAGTCGAAGGACTGGACGAGTGTCGCCAGGAGCCCAAAGGTGCAACCCACCTGAAGCATTACCCACCAAAGGCCGACTGGCATATTCCGGGTGAACAGGGTAAAAAAGCGCAACCCTCCAATCCAAAAGAGCTACCACCAACCAAAAAGGTAGCACCACCGACCAATAACGGCTCTGGAAGGCCTCGAGCGCCAGCAACAACTCAACAAGGGACGCACATGACTGCAAGCACCCCCATGGTGACGACCTTCGTCATCTACATCCTCGGCATGCTGGCGATCGGCTTCATCGCCTATCGCGCAACGGCCAACTTCTCCGACTACATCCTCGGCGGTCGCAGCATCGGCAGCTTCGTGACCGCGCTCTCCGCCGGTGCCTCCGACATGAGCGGCTGGCTGCTGATGGGTCTGCCGGGTGCGATCTTCATCTCGGGCCTGTCAGAGAGCTGGATCGCGGTCGGCCTGACCCTGGGTGCGTACCTCAATTGGCTGCTGATCGCTGGGCGCCTGCGGGTACATACCGAACACCAGAACAACGCGCTCACGCTACCGGTGTTCTTCTCCCATCGCTTCGACGACCACTCGCGCATCCTGCGTGTGGTTTCTTCGCTGGTCATCCTGGCCTTCTTCACCATTTACTGCGCCTCCGGCGTCGTCGCCGGTGCGAGGCTGTTCGAAAGCTCGTTCGGCTTCTCCTACCCCACCGCGATGCTGCTCGGCGCTGCGGCGACGATCATCTACGTATTCGTCGGTGGCTATCTGGCGGTGAGCTGGACCGATACCATCCAGGCCAGCCTGATGATCTTCGCGCTGATCCTGGTGCCTGTGTTCGTGATCCTTTCGATCGGCGATATCGGCACTGCGATCGATGAAATCCGGGTGAACACTCCCGAGAAGCTCAACTTCTTCACCGGCGTCAGCGCGATCGGTGTGATCTCGGCGCTGGCCTGGGGCCTCGGCTATTTTGGCCAGCCCCATATCCTGGTGCGCTTCATGGCGGCCAGCTCCGCCAAAGTGATCCCCAGCGCTCGGCGCACCTGCATGGTGTGGATGATCCTTTGCCTGGCCGGCGCGGTCGCGGTGGGTTTCTTCGGCATCTCCTACTTCGCCGACAATCCGCAGCAGGCAGGCGGCGTCAACGCCAACAGCGAGCGCGTGTTCATCGAGCTCACCCAGCTGCTGTTCAACCCGTGGGTCGCGGGCATCATCCTCTCGGCGATCCTCGCTGCGGTGATGAGCACCTTGAGCGCGCAGCTGCTGGTCTGCTCGAGCTCGATCACCGAGGATCTCTATCGCCCCTTCCTGCGCCCAGGCGCATCGGAGAAGGAGCTGATGTGGGTGGGCCGGATGATGGTCCTTTTGATCTCGGTAATCGCCATCCTCATCGCTTCGGACCCCAACAGCTTGGTGCTGGGCCTGGTCAGCTACGCCTGGGCCGGATTCGGCGCCGCCTTCGGGCCGCTGATCATCCTCTCGCTGATGTGGCGGGGAGTAACCCGCAACGGCGCGCTGGCGGGGATGCTCACCGGTGCGGCGGTGGTCGCGGTTTGGGGCCACTATGGCTGGCTGGGGCTCTATGAGATGGTGCCCGGCTTCATCACGAGCACGGCTGCGATCCTGATCTTCAGCAAAATCGGCAAAGGGCCGAGCAAGGAGATGATCGAGCGCTTCGATGCCGCCCATGAGGAGTACCTCGCCTCCCACGGCAAATGATTCACGCAGCGTGACGCACGCCAGCGCCCTCGATACCGAGGGCGCTGGCGTTTTTGGACATCCGCTCCAGCTCGCCGAGTAAACCACACCGGCCGCCTGCCGAAATCTAAAGATACCAAGACAGAGGGCAGGCGCGATGTTCTGGATCTACATCCTCAAGTGCCGTGACGGCAGTTACTACATCGGCCATACCGATGACATCGAAACACGTATCGCACAGCATCGACGCGGTGAGATTCCCTCCTGCTACACCGCCTCTCGTTTACCCGTAGAGCTGATCCATCTCGAGGAAATCGACCAGCGCCGGGATGCGCTCGAGCGGGAACGGCAGTTGAAACGCTGGAGCCGAGCCAAGAAGCTGGCGCTTGCCGAGGGTAAATGGGCCAGCCTCAGGGCGCTCGCTCGGCACAAGCGACGAAGCTGAGCGTCTCGAACCACGGCCTTGGCGACGCCGCTCGATCCCTCGACTGGCGCCCCCGATTGTCGAGCCGGTATTCGACCTTGACGGGTATGGCGCCGCTCGGGACGAACGGGAGGGGGTATGGCGCCGAGGATGGGTTCCCCTCCGTTCGTGGTGAGGAGCGAGGACCCTTCGACTCGCGGTACTCGTTCAGGATGCTAGGATGCGTCTCGAACCACAGCCCTGGCGCCGAGGATCGATCCCTCGACTGGCGCCCCGATTGTCGAGCCGGTATTCAACCTTGACGGGTATGGCGCCGCTCGGGACGAACGGGAGGGGGGATGGCGCCGAAGAAGGGTTCCCCTCCGTTCGTGGTGAGGAGCGAGGACCCTTCGACTCGCGGTACTCGCTCAGGATGCTCGGATGCGTCTCGAACCACGGCCTTGGCGACGCCGCTCGATCCCTCGACTGGCGCCCCGATTGTCGAGCCGGTATTCAACCTTGACGGGTATGGCGCCGCTCAGGACGAACGAGTCGGGGTAGCGCCAAGGCCAGGCATCAGCGGGCTTTCACTGCCATTTCACTAAAACCTCGTCGCCACGCTCAGCGTAGGCCTGCTCGAGCCCTTGGGCCAGGGCGCGGCGGGCTTGGTGCTCGCCGTGCACCAGGCGGACGTGGCTGGGTGTGGACTGCATGCCGGTGGCGAATTCGATCAGTCCGTCACGATCGGCGTGGGCGGAGTAGCCTTCGATGGTTTCGACCCTGGCGCGGATGTCGATCCGCTCGCCGTCGAGCAGCACATAGCCACCGCGCGGTCCGAAGCGCTGGATATCTTTGCCTGGCGTACCCTCGGCCTGGAAGCCGACGAACAGGACGTCGTGGCGTGGGTCGCTGAGCATCTGGCGCAGGTAGTTGACGATCCGGCCGCCGCTGCACATGCCACTGCCGGCAATCACGACCGCTGGACGGCGGGTGCGGGCGAGATGATGAACCAGCCGCAGGTGGGCGTCGTGGTCTTCCACGGCGAGCAGATTGTCGAAGGCCAGTGGGTTGCGCCCGGAAGCGAGCAGCGCTCTGGCTTCGTCGTTCCAGCGCTCGTGCATCCGCCGGTAGACCTGGGTGAAGCGTGCGGCCAGCGGGGAGTCGAGGATGATCGGTAATGCCGGCCAGTCGATGCCACCTATGACGGAGGCGAGCGCTTCGGCCTCTGCGTCGCTCGGTGGGATCGCCGTCGCGCCGCGCTGGTGGAGGATCGCTTCCAGATCGAAGATCAGCTCCTGGGTGCGGCCAAGGCTGAAGGCGGGTACCAGTACCGTTCCTCCATTCGACAGCGCGTGCTCGAGCGCCTCGGCAAGTCTTTTTCGGCGCTCGGATGAATGGCGCTGGCGGCGATCGCCATAGGTCGATTCCAGCACCAGCAGATCCGCCCGTTCGGGTGGGTGAGGCGCGGTGAGGAAGGGGGAGCCGGCAGTGCCCAGGTCACCCGAGAAGACCGCGCGCCGGGTCGGTGCCTCGGGCGGGGTGACGTCGATTTCCAACCAGGCCGAGCCAAGCACATGCCCCGCGCGCTGAAGCCGCAGCGCCCAGCGTGTGCCCTCGGTTTGAAGGCCGAGCGTGGCGTCGTCGTACCATTGCTCGAAGGCGAGCGGTACCAGCCGCTGGCGAATCTGGTCGAGATAGGCGTCGATCAGTGCGCGGTCAGAAGAGAGATCCAGGCGCATGGTGTCCTCGAGCACGATCGGCAGCAGCTGCGCTGAAGCTTCGCTGCAGATGATCGGCCCCTGGTAGCCGGCGGCCAGAAGCCACGGGATCCTCCCAACGTGGTCTATGTGCACGTGGGTGACGATCAGCGCGATCACGCCATCGAGGGGAAAATCGATACTGCGGATGCCTGCGTCCTTACCTTGGAACGAGCCGCAGTCGATCAATAGACTGGCACCACCGCCAAGCGAGAGCCGATGGCACGATCCGGTCACCGTGTCTGCACCACCATGGTGCTCAAGAGCTGAAAAATCCATGCCTCCACCCCATAGCAAACAAAGTCATCGTCGTAACTATCGGCCGCGATGACGACTTACTTTCGGGCGGCGCTTTCTCGCTGGCTCCACGACCCCAGATGCGAACAGCTCGACCCGAGGCGGCCATGGCCCGGGCCCTCAGGCGCGGGCGGTCGAGTCAGGCTCCGTCCGCGAAGTGCCGGTGCCCCGGTCTGCCACGGACGAAGCCTGAACGACCAGGCGAGATGCCTTTCAGGAGCGCGTACTTCAGTGGACCTTGCTGAGCGCCCAGCGCAGCAGTAGGCCAATCACGAATGCGATGACCGCGACCAGCACCAGGGTGATGATCATCGACAGCGGATTGAGCACCAGGGTGGCCACCAGGATGCCCGCGGCTATCGACCAGACATAGCGGTCGATGAATTCGGAGTCCTCATCGGGCGCCACCACTTCGGGGGCATAACGCTTCACCGCACTCCCGAATGCACCGTCCCATGTCTTGAGGGCGAAGAACGTGACCAGGGCGAAGATCACGATCCAGATCAGCGTGGCTAACATCAGTACGTCTCCTTCATCTTAAGCGTTGTCGTGCCATCCTTGCCGCCCTCATGGCACCCAGCTCCCTTACTTGACGAAAGGGTTGTGCAGGCGCTCTTCACCGAGGGTCGAAATCTCCCCGTGACCGGGGATGAACCGCATGTCGTCGCCCAAGGGCCAAAGCTTGTGGCGAATCGAGCCCAGCAGCTGGCGCATGTCGCCGCCGGGCAGATCGGTGCGACCGACCGAGCCCTTGAACAGCACATCGCCCATCTGGATCAACCGCGCCTCTCGATCGACGAAGATCACGTGGCCCGGGGAGTGTCCTGGACAGTGCAGCACCTCCAGCACGTGACGGCCGACCTCGATACGGTCACCCTCCTCCAGCCAGCGCTCGGGCACGAACGACTCGGGTTCGGGAAGATTATAGGCCTTGGCGATCTCTCCCACCGCCTCGATTAGGAACTGATCAAGGATGTGCGGCCCGAAGACGGGCACGTTCAAGCGATGGCTCATTTCAGCCACCGCACCAATATGATCGAAGTGGCCGTGAGTGATCAGGATCTTCTCGACGACGGCATCCGAGCGCTCGATCTCCGCCTCGATCCGATCAGGCTCACCACCGGGGTCGACCAGCACCGCCCGACGCGTCTGTGGACAGATCAGCAGAGTACAGTTCTGCACGAACGGCGTCACGGTAATGAGCTTGTACTCCATTGTTTCTCCTAGGGTTACATGGCCACGGGACAGTGATTGGAATTAGCCGGCCGATGGCCAAGCATCGGTTATTTTCTCACATCGCACTTGCCCTAAGTAAGGCAGCAGATGTGTAGCTTGCCGACGTATCGTCCCTGATCGAAGTGGAAGCCCGAAAATGAAAAAAACCGTGCTTCATGCTTGAAAAGCCACTTTGCCGCGGCCACTGTAATCGATTCGAACATCCCGTTCGACGACGCGCCAGGTTGCGTCAGCGCGTTCATCGGGGTTGGCGACCCGTCGGCTCGATGATTCATGCACATATACAGCCACAAAGGTCAAACCCATGCAGATCGCCCAGAACTCAGTCGTCGCATTTCACTACACGCTCACCAATGAGGCGGGCGAGGTGCTCGACAGCTCTGAAGGCCGCGAGCCGCTCACCTACCTACAGGGCGCAGGCAACATCATCCCCGGCCTCGAGCGCCAGCTGCTCGGGCGCCAGACGGGTGACAAGCTGACCGTCAAGGTCGAGCCCGCCGAAGGCTATGGCGAGATCCAGCCGCAGCTGGTCCAGGAGGTGCCACGCGCTTCCTTCCAAGGCGTGGACGACATCGCGGCTGGGATGCAGTTCCAGGCCCAGACGCAGGGTGGCCCGCTGCTGGTCACGGTCACCAAGGTCGAGGGTGATACCGTCACCGTCGATGGCAACCACCCGCTGGCGGGGGAAGTGCTCAACTTCGAAGTCTCGATCGAGAACGTGCGCGAGGCGAGCGGTGAAGAAGTGGAACATGGCCATGTCCACGGCGAAGGTGGCCACCACCACTGAGCCCATCCATGCATGGCCATTGAAGCGATCATTCAATGCAAACAAACGGGGCGCATCGGCCGATGCGCCCCGTTCGCTTTCTCGATGTTAAGCCTTGATGCCCCCACCAACGCGGCTGAATCCTGGCCGCGTTTACCCCACAGCAGCGCACCTATCCCCTCTCCAAATCGATGCATGGTTTCCATTTCGGAAACATAGAGCTTCCATAAGAAACCTACTAATAATTAGCGCTCTCACTATAATCACTCCATCGCACAAGGCAGCAGCCAAGAAGGCTCAACGCCACTGCGCCCATACGCAAATGGAGCAAGAAATCATGAAAGCACTCAAACTCATCGTTGCCGCTTCGGCCATCGCTCTCGGCGCCACCAGCCTCCAGGCCAGTGCTTCGACCTACCCGAGCATCGACACCCAACCGGGTGGCAACCATGCCCAGACCCCGAGCATCGATAGCCGTCCCGGTGGCAACTACGTGAACGTCGACTACGCCGCCCCCTCCTCTGCCCTGGGCAGTGATGAACGCGGCCTCGACACCAAACCGGGCTCTCACTGATCGATTGTCCGACCCAGCACCCGAATCGAAGCGGGGTGGCTCCAAGGAGCCACCCCGTTTTTCCATATCTCGCAGCTACCGCCAACCGTTCGGAGCTCAGTACTCCGCCGAGGCGAGGAAGCCTTGGTTCGCGTTCGAGGACGCCGAGCCTGCGCGCATCGCCAGCTGGGCGTTATCCAGCGGACGCCGGGCCTGAAGGTAGTGACGCGACCAGAAGACGTTGTCGAGCCGCGAGAGCTTGACGCCTTGGGAGGTCGATGCGTGGAGGAAGTAGCCTTCGCCAACATAGACACCGACGTGGCGCAGGCGGCGAGACGGCTGGAAGAACACCAGGTCACCCGGGCGCAGCGCGTCTTTTTCGATACGCTGCCCTTCGAGAATCTGCTCGTTGGTGGTGCGAGGTAGCTCGAAATCGAAGCTCGAGCGGAACACCTGCTGCATCAGGGCCGAGCAGTCGATGCCGCGGCGCCCTTCCCCCCCCAGCCGATACGGTGTGCCTGCCCACTGATCGTACTCGTCCATCAGTACCTCACGGACGCGACCAGGGGCAATCAGCTTCACCGGCTCGAAGTCGAGCACTAGGTCACGGGCATTGCCGTCGATACCGGCCGAGCGCTTCATCTTGGCTTTAGGTGCTTTCGAGCTCGAAAGCGAAGATGAAGCGAGCGGTGCGTTGAGTGCTTGGTTTTCCGATCCCACTTGCTGGCCTGCGCAACCTGCCAGCAGGAGCATCAAACAGCAACAACCCGATAGTCGGCGCATGAAAAGTGTATTCCCGAGCGTTGTTATCGACCCGCGAGACGCGCGTCTTCGACTTGCGGTGTAGTCCGGCGGCGGGCGCTCCCGAGCAGAACCAGCCCAGATACTAAGCCAGCCCAATTGCTCCCGAAAACGAAAAAACGTGCACGCTGTCGGATTTTCTCAATTCATCCATATTTCCGTCCAACCGGCTCAACCATGCGGGATATGGAGAAGCGATCATGCTCGAATGCCATCATCGCTCAGTGCAGCGTATGGACATCGCCCGGCAGCGTATCTATATGCATCGGCGGCCAGCGCCCGCCTCCGCGACCAGGAAAGTCGAGACTCGCCCAAGGGCCGGCGAGCGGCGGCGCGCCGCTCAGCCAGCCGACCAGAGCCTGGCGGAACTCGCGCAGATAATCCTCGCGCTCGGGCACACCGGTCATGAAGAACGCATAGCCGGCGTAAAGCCCCTCGGCATAGTCACGCCAGCCCGCGTAGTGCTCCTGGGCGAGCGCGGAGGCCTTGTGCAGGTAGTGATCGAGCAGCGCATCGTCTAGCCAGCCGAGCTGGCGGCCCGCCACGCAGAGATCGACCAGCTGGGCGACGTCCCAGGCGGTCATGTCCCGCTCGTTACAGCGCGCCTCGTTATCGCGTACTCGCCTGAGCCGTTCGAGGTGGACCTGTTCATCCTCGCTGCGCACTCCGCTTTCGAGAATCTCGATCTCGTCGACCAGCCGGCGGGTGTTGAGCGTGTAGGGGGCGTAGTTGATCTGGTACTCCTGGCGATCGCCGGCCTCCAGAAGAAAATCGAGAAAGGCGATCAGCCCCTCGCGCCCGTGCAGCGCATAGTGGCTGTCCAGCCAATCGAGCACCTCTTCGGCCAGGCGTCCGTGCAGGGTGGTCGGCGGCGACCAGATCGGCGCGCTCAGCGGTCCGGTCAGCGCCAGCGAGCAGAACTGGCTCAACGACGGTCGCGGGCCGGGCTCGCGCCAGTCGGCGGCGTGCCAATCGAGCCAGAAGAACAGGCTGCCCGGGTCATCGAGGTGCCAGCGCACCTCGAATACCAGGGACTCCTCCTCCTGCTCGGGCAGCGCTGCCTCCCATACCGCCCAGGCTTCGAGTAGCCGTGCGGGCGAAGCGTAGAAGCGGCACAGGGTGTTGCGCAGCGCGCCCACCAGCTGGTCGAGCGCTTCACCGTCACAGCTTCCGGCATCTCGCGCCATCAACAGATGGAATGCGAACTTCTCGGCCATATGGATGGTCGCGGCGAAGGGGGCGCAGTTTCCCAGCCCGTCGCGCACCTTGAGCGCCACCGGGTCCGCGTCGCCGAACGGGGTCTTCGCGCTCGGCAGTACACCGCGCTGGGCGTCGGCGGCAAGCTGGTTGAGATGATGGGACTGGGCCGGCAGCCAGAAGCGCGAAAGTCCTTCAGCGCCCTCCTCCTCGCTCCAATCGAGCGTGTCGAGAAGATACTGCCGAGCCTCTTCGCGACGCTCGTGATCGAGCGCATCGCTGTCGAGCTGGCGATGGAGCAGGTCTGGCTCGCGCAGTGAGGCCAGCGCCAGCAGCCAGCTGTCGTTGGTACCACGCAGCCGGCGGAGCAGCTCACGGGAGCGGTCGCGCAGCGTCTCACCGAGCAGCTCATCGAGCGGCCACTGCCAGGGGCTCTCGGCGGCATCGAGCAACAAACGCCAATCGTCGTGCCAGCGCTTCATCAGGTCACGCCCCTCGAACAGGCTGCGCCCGCGCTGGTAGGCCTCGGCGAGCCCGGCCCAGTCAGCGTAGCGGCGCTGGATCAGATCCACCGCATGAGCGGCGAAGAGCGTCGCTTCTTCTTCGCCGAGCCAGCCCAAAAGCCTGCCGGCGAAGGCCAGATCGACCAGCCGCAGCCAGTCCCACGCGGCCCACTCGAGCGGTTCACTGCGCTGCACGAACTCGACCACCAGGCTTGCATAGCGCCGCTCCGCCTCGATCGCCTCGCGGTCTTCACCGCTGCGGCCCGCGGCCTCGCCGCCGATCTTCGCCCACCAAGCGCGCTGGCCATCTTGATCCAGTTCGCTCAAACGCCGGGCGTCGATGTCCCAGCCATAGCGCTGCCCCTGGGCAGAAAGCCACAGCAAGGTACTGATCAAAGCCTCGCGATCGCGGATATCCCATACCTCGGTGAGGAAGCGATGGGCATCGGGCCAGTCGGTGGCGAGCTCGAGCGGACCAGCGAGCACCGGAGCGAAAGCTGCGCGCACGCGCCAAACGCCGACCTCCGCATCGCCCCAGAGACGATCGGTGGGAATCACCTCTTCGCGCAGCACGCGAAGCCAGGCGTCGACGCGCATTTCGTCCAGCCATCCAGCGCAGGCACCGAGCGCAACCCATTCGAGGCCGTCCTGACGCAGCCCCTCGGCGAGATGGCGCGGTGCATCCCGCAACTGCTGGCCAAGCTCCAGCATCCGCCAAGCGAACTCGCTGCGATCGGGAATATCCAACCGCGCCAGGCGTGTACGAGCGCGCTCGCGCGACAGCGAGCGCTCCGGCGCACTACCGCGCCAGCCGGACATCACCAGGTTTCGCCGCCACCAGGCCTTGAGCGCCTCGTCCAATCTCACCCACTCCCATCCACGGCCCGACGTCGAGACGGCCATGCTCCCGCCGCTATGGGGGCATGGCCAGAAAAGGGCGCCTATTGTATCTGTAACCAAACCGTCGTGCTCGCGCTCAAGCGCAGCCGAATCCCGATTCTCGCTCTCCCGGGCCAGAACAGCGAGCCGGGGGTCGAGCGGTGGCGGTGAGGCCGTGGTTCGACTCGGCTCGTTCCTCGCCGGCTCACCACGAACGGATATCGAAGAGTCCTCGCTCCCCACCACGAACGGATCGATAAGCCCGTTCGTCCCGAGCGGCGCCATACGCGCCAAGATCGAGTACCGGCTCGGCAATGGGGGCGCCAGTCGAGGGATCTGTCCTCGGCGCCGGGGCCGTGGTTCGACTCGGCTCGTTCCTCGCCGGCTCACCACGAACGGATCGATAAGCCCGTTCGTCCCGAGCGGCGCCATACGCGCCAAGATCAAGTACCAACTCGGCAATGGGGGCGCCAGTCGAGGGATCCGTCCTCGGCGCCGGGGCCGTGGTTCGACTCGGCTCGTTCCTCGCCGGCTCACCACGAACGGATCGATAAGCCCGTTCGTCCCGAGCGGCGCCATACGCGCCAAGATCGAGTACCGGCTCGGCAATGGGGGCGCCAGTCGAGGGATCCGTCCTCGGCGCCGGGGCCGTGGTTCGACTCGGCTCGTTCCTCGCCGGCTCACCACGAACGGATCGATAAGCCCGTTCGTCCCGAGCGGCGCCATACGCGCCAAGATCAAGTACCAACTCGGCAATGGGGGCGCCAGTCGAGGGATCGTGCAGACGAGGCAAGCCTGAAAATTTAATCCAAACTTAACACCACGCCACCACAATGCCCATGCTCTGGTGGCTGATCGATTCCACGTATCGCCACCAAGACAATTTCTATTGCCGCGATGAAAACTCAATCACTAAGGTGGACCCGACCGTGCGTAACCAGACCGCGCTCGACGCGGCGATCACAATATCAATCACAACACGTCGGAATAGCTGATGAACCTCAGGCAAACTGCTCTGCGTACCACTCTGCTCGCCAGTCTGTTTGGCGCTGCGCTTTCAACCGTTGCGTTCCAGGCCAATGCCGCGACCTTGCGTATCGCCTACGACGCCGATCCCGAGACCCTGGATATCCAGCAGCAGCTGTCAGGCGGGGTGCTGCGCCTCTCGCACCTGGTATTCGATCCGCTGGTGCGCTGGAACAAGGAGTTGGAGATCGAGCCGCGGCTGGCCACCAGCTGGGATCAGGTCGACGACACCACCCTGCGGATGACCTTGCGCTCCGGCGTCAAGTTCCATTCCGGTAACGACTTCACCGCCGAAGACGTGGTCTGGACCGTCGAACGCCTCAAGCGCAGCCCTGACTTCCGTGCGATCTTCGAACCGATCGTCAGCGCTACCGCGATCGATGAGCACACCGTCGAGTTCAAGACCGCTTCGCCCTACCCGCTGCTACTCAACATCGCCACCTATATTTTCCCGATGGACAGCGCCTACTATTCAGGCGAGGACGACCAAGGCAACGACAAGAGCGCGATCGTGCCGTTCGGCCAGTCGAGCTTCGCTACCCAGAATGCTTCCGGGACCGGTCCGTTCCAGATCACCGCGCGCCAGCAGGGCGTCAGGGTCGATTTCGAACGCTTCCAGGACTATTGGGATACCGACTCCCCCGGCAACGTCGACGAGATCGTCCTCACCCCGATCAGCGAGAATGCCACCCGGGTCGCGGCGCTGCTCTCCGGCAGTGTCGATTTCATCGATGCGGTACCGCCGAACGACATCGAGCGGGTGCGCAATGCATCCGGCGTGAGTCTGGTCGAGATCCCCGGCACCCGGATCATCGGTTTCCAGCTCAATGAGGAAACCCAGGAGGCGTTCAAGGACGCGCGGGTACGCCAGGCGGTCGACTATGCGATCAACCAGGTCGGTATCGACCAGCGCTTGATGCGCGGCTTCGCCACCCCCGCGGGGCAGCTCTCGCCGGAAGGCTATGCGGGTCACAACCCGGCGCTCGAGCCGCGCTACGATGTCGAGCGCGCCCGTGCGCTGATGCAGGAGGCGGGCTACGGTGACGGCTTCTCGATCAGCATGATCTCGCCGAACAACCGCTACACCTTCGATGCCCAGATCGCCCAGGCGGTCGCGACGATGCTGTCGCAGATCGGTATCCGGGTCGACCTGCGGACCATGCCGATCACCCAGTACTGGCCGGAGTACGACACCCGCCAGGCCGACATGGCGCTGATCGGCTGGCACGCCGACACCGAGGACACCGCCAACTTCTTCCAGTACCTGACCATGTGCCGTGACGACGCCACCGGCGCCGGCCAGTACAACTTCGGCAGCTACTGCAACGAAGAGATCGATGCGATGATCAGGGCGGCCGACGTCGAGCTCGACACCGACCAGCGTTCTTCGATGCTCCAGGAAGCGGAAGCGAAGCTTCGCGACGATGCGGGCTTCATCCCGATCCACTGGCAGAACCTGGCCTACGGCGCACGTGAAAACGTCGAGCTCGAGCCGGTGGTCAACGTGCTCGACTTCCCCTATCTCGGCGACCTGGTGGTCCGCGAGTGACTCTCTAGCCAGTGACTCGAAGCGCGCACGGGTAAGCCGTGCGCGCATTCCCCTCGATTTCCATCATGGAGCGGCCCCTCAGGGGGCGGCTTCCATTCATTCGCTTTCGAAGGTAACCAGCCCATGGCGGCCTTTCTGATCAAGCGGCTCGGTCACGCCATCCTGGTGATGCTGGTGATCAGCCTGGTGGCGTTCGCGATCCAGAACAATCTTGGCGACCCTATCGCCAGCATGGTCGGCCAGTCGGTCCCTGAGTCCGAGCGTGCGGCGCTGCGCGAACAGCTCGGGCTCAACGATCCGTTCATTACCCAGTACCTGCGCTTCGCCGCGGGCGCGCTGCAGGGCGACCTCGGCAACTCCTATTTCTACCGCGAGCCGGCGCTCGATGTGATCCTGCGCCATCTGCCGGCGACCTTGGAACTGGTCTTCGCCGCGAGCCTGCTGATCCTGGTGCTCTCGGTGCCGATCGGTGTGTTCGCCGCGATCAAGCCCAGGTCGCTGATCTCGCGGGCGTTCATGAGCGTCTCGATCCTCGGCATCTCGGTGCCGGTATTCCTCACCGCGATCGTGCTGATCCAGCTCTATTCGATCGGCATGCAGTTCACCCTGTTTCCCGGCGACACCGGCTGGGGCGCGTGGCTCAACGGCCTGCTCTCCACCCAGGGTGGGCTGCCGGCGTTCGGGCGCGGCAACCAGCTGACCCATATCGTCGGCTCGTGGTGGACCAACTTCGCAAGCCTCGACGGCCTGCGCCACCTGATCCTGCCGGCGATCTCGCTCGCCTCGATCATGCTGCCGCTGTTCATCCGCCTGATTCGCGCCGAGATGCTCGAAGTGCTGCAGTCCGAGTACGTCCGCTTCGCCCGCGCCAAAGGGCTGCACCTGCGGCGGATCTACTTCCTCCATGCGCTGAAGAACACCATGCTGCCGGTGATCACCGTCGGCGGGGTGCAGATCGGCACCATGGTCGCCTACACCATCCTCACCGAGACGGTGTTCCAGTGGCCGGGCATGGGACTGATGTTCCTCGAGGCGATCAACCGCAGCGACATCCCGCTGATCACCGCCTACCTGATGATCGTCGGGGTGATCTTCGTGGTCACCAACACCCTCGTCGACTTGGTCTACGGCCTGGTCAACCCGACCGTCAAGCTGACCGGGAGCGCCGCATGAGCGAATCCAATCCGCCGCCCTCCGCAACCCCGGACAAGGCGCTCGAGCAGGTCGCGGCCGGCGAGCGCGTTTCACGCCTCAAGCTGCTGCGCGAAAGCTACCTTTACTACAGCTTCAAGCGTGACATCGGGGTTCAGCTCTGCCTGCTGATCTTCGCGCTGATGGTGCTCGCCGCGCTGATCGCGCCGTGGATCGCGCCCAGCGATCCCTACGACCTGACCCAGATCGACATCATGAGCTCGGAGCTGCCTCCGTTCTGGGTCGATGGCAGCGACCCGCGCTTCCCCCTCGGCACCGACGCCCAGGGCCGGGACATGCTCTCGACCATCCTCTATGGCGCACGGGTATCGCTGATCATCGGCTTCGGCGCGGTGGCGCTGCAGGCACTGATCGGGGTGGTGTTCGGGCTTTTGGCCGGCTACCTCGGCGGGCGGGTCGATGCCCTGCTGATGCGCCTGGCCGACGTCCAGCTATCGTTCTCCACCCTGATGGTGGCAATCATCGTCGGCGCGATCGTCCAGGCGAGCTTCGGTCGCGCGACCTACTCGAGCTACGCGGTGGCGCTGCTGGTGGTGATCATCGGCCTTGCCGAGTGGCCGCAGTACGCACGCACGGTGCGTGCCACGGTGCTCGCGGAGAAGGGCAAGGAATACGTCGATGCAGCCAGGGTGATCGGGCTGCCGAGCCGGCGGATCATGTTCCGCCACATCCTGCCCAACGCGATGTCGCCGATCTTCGTCATCTCCACGGTGCAGATCGCCAACGCGATCATCTCCGAGGCCGCGCTCTCCTTCCTCGGCCTCGGCATGCCCGAGACCCAGCCCTCGCTCGGCTCGCTGATCCGCTCCGGCTTCGACTACATCCAGTCGGGCTCGTGGTGGATCACCCTGCTGCCTGGTGCGGTGCTGGTGGTGCTGGTGCTGGTGATCAACCTGCTCGGCGACTGGCTGCGCGACGTGATGAACCCGCGTCTGTACAAGAATTGAGGAGCCCACCCATGCCTTTACTCGAAGTCGAAGGGCTGGACGTGCGCTTCGCGCTGCGCCAGGGCGAGGTGCAGGCACTGCGCGACGTCTCCTTCTCCCTGGAGCGCGGTGAGCGCCTCGGCATCGTCGGCGAATCCGGCGCCGGCAAGTCGGTGGCCGCCTTCGCACTGCTCAACCTGATCTCGCGTCCCGGCTACATCCACGCCGGCAGTATCCGCTTCGACAATGAAGAGCTCACCCGCTACAGCGAGCGCCAGTGGCGTCGCGCCAGGGGCAATCGGATCTCGATGATCTTCCAGGACCCGATGATGACGCTCAATCCGGTGCTGACCATCGGCGCGCAGATGATCGAATGCCTGCGCGCCCACCGCAGGATCTCCACCTCCGAGGCACGCAAGCTTTCGCTCGCGCGGCTGCGCCAGGTGCAGATCCCCTCCCCCGAGCAGCGATTGGACCAGTATCCCCATGAGCTCTCCGGCGGGATGCGCCAGCGGATCGTGATCGCCATCGCCCTGCTGCTCGACCCCGACCTGATCGTCGCCGATGAGCCAACGACCGCGCTCGACGTGACCATCCAGGCTGAGATCATGGCGCTGTTGCTCGAGCTCTGCGAACGCCACAACGTCGGCCTGATCTTGATCACCCACGATCTCGGTGTGGTCAGCCAGGTGACCCAGCGGATGCTGGTGATGTACGCCGGTCGCGTGATCGAGTCGGGCCCGACCCGCGAGATCATCAACGATCCACAGCATCCCTACACCCAGGGGCTGATCAACGCGCTGCCGCAGATGACCCCACCGGGGCAGCGGCTCAACCAGATTCGCGGCTCGATGCCATCGCTCGCCCATATCCCGAGCGGCTGTGCCTTCCATCCCCGCTGCGATTTCGCCCAGCTGCCCGACGGCTCGCCCCGACCGGGCTGCCAGGCCCAGGTGCCGCCGTTCGTCGACTCCGGCAACTGCCGGGTCGCCTGCCACATGGTGCGTCAGATGCAACAGCTCGATCTCGAGGAGGCCACTCCATGAGCGCCAACCACGCCATCGCTACCGATGAAGCCGCGCCGCTGCTCGAGATCAAGGGACTGCGCAAGCGCTTTTCGCTCAGCGCAGGGCTGCTCGACCAGCTGCGCTTTCGCGGCGGGCGCCTGGTGAGAAACCACAAGTACGTGCACGCCATCAATGGCGTCGACCTCGAGGTCCGGCGCGGCGAAGCGCTGTGCGTGGTCGGTGAGTCGGGCTGCGGCAAGTCGACCGTGGCGCGCACGGTGATGGGGCTGATCAGCCCCAGCGAAGGCGAGATCCGCTATCGCGGAGAGCGCATCGACGGGCTGGCGCCGCGCGCCCTGCTGCCCTATCGGCGGCGGATGCAGATGATCTTCCAGAACCCCTACGCCTCGCTCAACCCGCGGATGACGATCAGCCAGACCCTGCAGGAGCCGATCCGTTTCCACCACCCCGACTGGGAGCGCCGGCGGGTCGAGGAGAAGGTAGTGGAGGTGATGGAGGCAGTCGGCATTGCCCCGGACTGGGGCAAGCGCTTCGGCCACGAGTTCTCCGGCGGCCAGCGCCAGCGTATCGCGATCGCGCGCGCGCTGGCGGTCGACCCCGAATTCATCGTTGCCGACGAGCCGATCTCGGCACTCGACGTCTCGATCCAGGCCCAGGTGCTCAACCTGATGATGGATGCCCAGCGTGAGCGCGACCTCACCTACCTGTTCATCACCCATGACCTCGCCGTGGTCGAGCATTTCGGCACCCGGGTGGTGGTGATGTACCTCGGCACGGTCTGCGAGGTGGCGCCCACCGCCGCGCTGTTCGCCACCCCGCGCCACCCCTACACCAGGGCGCTGCTCTCGGCGATTCCGCGGCTCAGCGACCATGGCATCGAGCGGGTACGGCTTTCCGGCGAGGTACCGACCCCGGTGGAGCTGCCCCCGGGCTGCGTGTTCCACGGTCGCTGCCCGATCGCCAACGAGCGCTGTCGCCGTGAGATTCCGCAACTGGCGCGCCATGGTGATACGCTGATCGCCTGTCACGCCGTCGAGGAGGGTCGCGATTGAGTTCCAGCACTCGAGCGACGGAGCGCTGAGCGATGGAGACCCGGTGGCTTGAGGACTTCGTCGTGCTCGCGCGAACCCGCCATTTCTCCCGCGCCGCGGAGCTTTCAAACGTCTCGCAGCCGACCTTCTCCCGCCGGATCAAGCTGCTCGAGGAGGAGATCGGCGCGCCGCTGATCAACCGCCAGAGCCTGCCGCTGTCATTGACCCCGGCCGGGGAGGAGTTCCTGGTGCTGTGCGAGCAGATCCAGGAGCGCCTGCGCCTGACCCGCGAGAGAATCCGCGCGATCGATGCCGGTGCGGAGCGCCGGGTACTGCTCGCCGCGCCCCATAGCCTGCTGGTCCACTTCGTCGACGAGTGGAGCCGCCGGCACCGGGTGCACGACCGGTTGACCCCTTATCTGCGTGCCACCGGCTGGCTGATCCGCGACTACTTCGACGCGCTGGAGCGCGGCGAATGCGAGCTGGCGCTGTGCTACTGGCCAACCCGGCGGATCGAGCCACCGCTGGATCTCGATGCGTTCGATTCGGTGGTGGTCGGCAGCGAGCGGCTGCTGCCGCTCAGTGCCCCTGACCCACAGGGCGCACCACGCTTCCGGCTGCCCGGCGAGCGCCGCCGGCCGCTGCCGCACATCGCCTTCCACCCTCGAGGACTGCTCGACGCCACGCTGCGCGCGCACCTCGGCGAGCAGCCGCAGCCCCCCTTCCTCACCACGCTCAGCGAGAGCATCCAGGCGGTCAACATCCTCGATCTGGTCAAGGGCGGCTACGGACTCGGCTGGCTGCCCGCCCGCACCGCCCGTGCGGCGCTGGCCAGCGGCGAGCTGGTCGCCGCTGGCCAGCGCGACTGGGAAGTGCCGCTCGAGCTGCGGCTGTTTCGCGCCAGACGCCCCCGAACCGACGCGCTAGAGGCGCTCTGGGCCGAGATAAGCACGCGCTGAGCCCAAGGCTCAGGCCTGCTTGGGCAGCAGGTGGGCGACCAGCCATTGACGCACCCGCACCACGAACTGCTCCTGGAACACCACGCAGAACAGCACCGTGAGCAGCAGGTAGAGCGGATACCAGGCGAGCGAGGTCTCGCCAGCGGCATCGAAACAGGCGCGCCACTCGCCCACCGCACACAGCGAGGGCTCTCCGGCCAGTACCATTTCGACCCGGGAGAAGATCAGGTAGAGCGGTACGTGTAGCGCGAACATCGGCAGCGAGGCACCGCCGAGCCGGGAAGCGATCCGCTGCCAGCGCGCCGATCCGGTCGAGGGTAGCTGCACGCAGAGAAACAGCAGGGCGAGCTGGGCCGGCAGCATCAGGCCGTTGTGCAGCAGGTAATAGGCCGCGCTGCCCTTGCCCCCGGTGAGCAGCCAGGAGGCGACCACGATCTCGACCACGATCAGCACCATCAGCGCCCCCACCATCGCCGACGAGAGCCCGAGCCCCGCCTCGCGACGGCGATGATAGAGCGCGCACAGCACGATACCGGCGAGGAACTCCGGCAGCCGAATCAGCGGATTGCGGTGCAGGATGCCGGTCTCCGGCACGCCGTAGCTGGTGGTCAGTATCACCACCACCGGCGGCACCAGGTAGATCAGGTTGAGCAGGGAGAGCGCCGGGAGCGGACGACGCAGCCCGCGCAGCCAGGGCCCCAGCAGCGGGAAGGTCAGATAGAAGAAGAACAGCGCCGAGATCGACCAGGACGGTGCGTTGAAGGTCAGGTAGTAAGGGTTCCAGGCATGGGTCATGGTCAGGTTCATGACCGCCGCCAGCAGCAGTTCGCGATTGTCGAGCCAGTGGAACAGCGATTCCGCCGGCGTATCGTTATTGGTGTCGTAGATCACGAAGCGAAACGAGGTATTGTCGACGTCCTCGGGGGTGAGCGCGAGCAGCGGCAGCACCACGAGGACCATCACGGTCAGCAGGATCGCACCAATATGGATCGGATAAAGATTGGAGATCCTCTTGGTCAGGAAGCTGCGGCTCGACTCGCGCATTTCGAAGCCCCCTCCCGAGCGGGCTTCGAGATAGACATGGGCAAGCAGAAAGCCCGAGAGCAGGAAGAAGGTACTGGTCGAGAAGAAGCCGATATTGGTGATGTAGGGCGCCCAGGGCAGCACATCCCCATAGTGGTGCAGGGTATGGAATATGACGATGTAGAAACCCAGCCAGAAACGCAGCCACTCGAGCGGAATGAATCGCTCCTTACCGGTCGAGGTCGTGACGGCGCTCTTCTTTCGCTCTTGCATGCCGATGGCGTCTTTTTCAATCACCATGAACGGTGGCTCTCCTTGCGGTACATGCTCTTCCCTGGCATCGGACCTGGGTAATCTAGGTATGGTACTTGCATCAAGAGGCTGCGCATGCCCCCGCCGGGGTCCATTGTCGCGGAACTCTGCGTCGCTTCAGTTGCCTTAAGGTGTCATTACGTGACGTCGCGTAGGCGCTTGCCGTCCGCTCTCGCTGCCCGCTCTCCAACGGCCGGCTGCGTCCGGCGCTCCATTACTCCATATCGCCTTGCCCAGAGCATCCCTTGGGCCAGCGCGAGACGAAGACGAACAACGGCTCAGGACCATTTCAGCTCGATACGATCGAGCGTGGATGGCTTTCGGACAGCGCCCAATGGGCCCGATACGCGTGGTAGCCCCATGGATAGAACCCAAGAAGCCTCTCGCCTTCCCGCCCTGACCAGGCGTGCGGCCACCGCGCTCGCGCTGCTACTGCTGACCCTTGCCCTGCTGCTTTCCGGTCCCTTGTCGATGCTCGCCCTGCAGCGCATCGACGCGGTGGCCGATACATCGATCGGCGTCGAGCGCACCAGCGCCGGGCTTGCGCCGTCTCCCGCCGACACGCCTGAGGCCGTGGTGCAAGTCTATGCGATCCGCCTCTACGACTGGCGCGGCGCCTTCGCCGTGCATACCTGGATTGCCGCCAAGCCGGCCAACGCCTCTGCCTACACCACCTATCAAGTCTATCAGTGGCGCACGCCCCACGTGAGCGTTTCCCAGCAGATTCCCGACCGCATGCGCCGAGGCACGGCCCCCATGCTGCTTGGCGAGACCCGCGGCCCCGCCGCCGAGCGCGCGATCGAGGAGATTCGCCGCGCCGTCGCCGACTATCCAGCGGCGAACCACTATCGCGCATGGCCAGGGCCGAACAGCAACACCTTCATCGCCTGGGTGCTACGTCGCACGCCGGATCTATCGGTGGTGCTACCGGCCACCGCAATCGGCAAGGACTACCCGATCGACGGCTTCCTCGCGCCTACCCCCTCGGGCACCGGCTACCAGCTCTCCCTCGCGGGCATGCTCGGCATGAGCTTCGGTCTGCACGAAGGCATCGAGTTCAACCTGCTCGGGCTCAACTTCGGCACCGACTTCCTCAACCCCGCGATCAAGCTTCCCGGCATCGGCCGCCTCGGCATGCCCGCCTACGCCGCCCTCGACGCAGTCCCGGCCAACGACACCGAGACCGGCGCCAATCCTTGAGTGCCGCCGCCCGATCCCTCGACTGGCGCCCCCATTGCCGTGTCGATACTCGACCTTGGCGCGTATGGCGCCGCTCGGGACGAACGGGCTTATCGATCCAAAAAAAAAACGACCCCGGCGAGCCGGGGTCGAGGGGCCTGCGCGCCAGGGCTCAGGCGGGAATGGCATCGGCCTTGGCTTGGCGGGACCAGACCCGGTGCTCGGCGAGCGCGCGCTCGAAGGCATCGAAGGCGGCGTCGACATCACCAGTGCTGATGCCATCTTCGCTGGTCGGTAAGCCCGCGGCGGTGAGCAGGCCGTCGGCATCATCGATCGCGGCGATCGGCTTGAGGTGCTTGTAGGCCTCGAGCAGGTAGTAACGCCCCTGCCCCGACGCCGCCAGCGCCTCGACGCTCTTCGCGCCGCCAATCACGATCACTCCATCCTGGGTCACCGACGGCAGCCCGTTGAGCATCGCATCAGGGGCAAGCTGCTTGCCGTCGTCGCCGGTGACCGGTGCCATCGAGGGTGCGATCAGGGTCGCCGCCGCGCCTTTCGCCTCGAGTTTTTGCACCACTGTGGCGAGCTGCTGGGCATCGAAGCCATCGCTGACCAGTACCGCCACCTTGCGGAACTTGATCCCATCGGGTTTGCGCGCCAGCAGACTCAACGCCGGGGAGGCATCGAGCGACGACTTGCCGAGCTCCTCTTTCGACGCGGTAGCGGCGGTCGGCGCCGGCATGCCGTGTACCTGCGCCACTCGCTTGGCCAGATCGAGGGAGATGTTCGGCAGGATCTCGTTGACCACCCGCTCGCGGATGAACGGACGGGTCACCTTGGAGAGCTCGAAGGCGTAGGCCTCGACGATATGCTGCTGCTCGGCGTCGCTCTGTGAATTCCAGAACAGGGTCGCCTGGGAGTAGTGATCATTGAACGAGGGGCTGCGCGCGCGCACCTTGTGTGCGTCGACCCGTTCGTAGACGCTCTCGAAGCCGCCGTTCTCGGCCGCGGCCGGGGTTTCGCGCGGCCAACCGTCATCGATCGAGTTCGGCTCGTAGGAGGCCTGGCCCTGGTTGATCGTCTGGCGATGGAAGCTGTCGCGCTGGTTGTTGTGCACCGGGCAGACCGGCCGGTTGATCGGGATCTCAGCGAAGTTAGGCCCGCCGAGCCGCAGCATCTGGGTATCGAGGTAGGAGAACAGCCGCCCCTGGAGCAGCGGGTCATTGGAGAAGTCGATGCCCGGTACCACGCTGCCCGGGTTGAAGGCGACCTGCTCGACCTCAGCGAAGTAGTTGTCCGGGTTGCGATTGAGCACCATCTTGCCGATCGGCGTGACCGGTACCAGCTCTTCCGGGATGATCTTGGTCGGATCGAGCAGGTCGAAATCGAATTTGTGCTCGTCCTCCTCCTCGACCACCTGGACGCCGAACTCCCACTCGAGGAAGTCGCCATTCTCGATGTCGTCGTGCAAAGCACGGCGGTGGAAATCCGGGTCACGCCCCCAAAGCTTCTGCGCCTCGTCCCAGACCAGTGAATAGGTGCCGGCGAGCGGTTTCCAGTGGAACTTGACGAAGCGTGACACACCCTGCTTGTCGATCAGTCGGAAGGTGTGGATACCGAAACCTTCCATCGAGCGATAGTGGCGCGGGATGGCGCGGTCGGACATGGTCCAGAGCACCATGTGGGCGCTCTCCGGCACTAGCGAGACGAAGTCCCAGAAGGTGTCGTGAGCCGATTGGCCCTGGGGGATCTCGTTGTGCGGCTCGGGCTTCACCGCATGGACGAAATCGGGAAACTTGATCGCATCCTGGATGAAGAATACCGGCATGTTGTTGCCGACCAGATCCCAGATGCCCTCGTCGGTGTAGAACTTGGTCGCGAAGCCGCGCACATCGCGCACGGTGTCGTTGGAGCCGCGCGCGCCCTGCACGGTCGAGAAACGCACGAATACCGGGGTGCGCTTGCCGGGATCCTTGAAAAGCCCCGCCTTGGAGAGCTTGGCCGCCGCTTCATAAGGCTCGAAGTAGCCATGCGCCGCCGCCCCCCTGGCATGGACGATGCGCTCGGGGATCCGCTCGTGGTCGAAGTGGTTGATCTTCTCCCGCATGATGAAGTCTTCGAGCAGCGTCGGCCCGCGATCACCCGCCTTGAGCGAGTTCTGGTTGTCGCTGATCCGCACGCCCTGGTTGGTGCGCAAGTCATGCCCCTTGGCATTGCTGCGCCAGCGCTCCAGCGCATCGTGCTTGCTATCCTCTGAAGTGGTGAAATCGGTATCGTGCGGGCCGTCACTATTGCGTGCAGTGATCGGCCCCGGTTGGGATGGCCTAGTCATCGGTCGACTCTCCTTGTTGGAACCTCGTCTATCGCCAGCGCCGCCCATCCCCTCCCTTCCCAGAGGGTCCATCGAGAAGGTGTCAGGTTCTCGACGGCGAACGGCTACGCCACCACTCAGCGTAGACAGCGCCTGCTAACGCCGCAAAAGACCTGCATGATTCTCGCGACGATTGGCCGTCATCCCCCGTTCGTCCCGAGCGGTGCCGATACGCGCGAAGGCCGAGTACCAGCATGGCAATGGGGGCGGCAGTCGAGGGATCCACCCTCGGCGCCGGGGCTGTGGTTCGAGACGCTCGTTCCTCGCTCCTCACCACGAACGGATGTCGAAGGGGCCTCGCTCCTCACCACGAACGGATGTCGAAGCGGCCTCGCTCCTCACCGCGAACGGATGTCGAAGGGGCCTCGCTCCTCACCGCGAACGGATGTCGAAGGGGCCTCGCTCCTCACCGCGAACGGATGTCGAAGGGGCCTCGCTCCTTTCCATGAACCCCCTCCGAGTTCTCCTCGACAGGGGGATGATCAGGGGGGAGATTGGGCGGTCGTCATATCGTTCTTCCTCAACTTTCAGGCAGAAGCATTTTGAGCTTCAGTCTGGATAGGCGTCACGGAGAACCCGAGCTGCTTGGCGAGTCGACGCATGGAACGTTGCTTGGTTTCCAGCGCCTGTGCCTCGTAGTACTGGAGTCCGTGTTCGACATAGTCCAATCCTTTGACCATGACGCGCCAGAACAGCGCCGCGAGTTTGCGCGCCAGGGCGATATTGGCGATCAATCCACCTCGGCGACCCGCCATCCGACGGTAAAAACCGCCCAGCGCAATGTGTTTGCTGCGAGCGAGGCTGCGGGCCATGACGCAAAACAGGCGCCCAGCACGATTACGCCTGCGCTTGGCCGAGCGTTGGCGCTTACCGCTCTGATGACTCCCGGGGGCCAGCCCGGCCCAAGCGGTGAAGTGTTTCTCGGTCGGCCACTGGGTCAGGTCGGTTCCCACTTCACCTATGAGTTGCAGGACGCTGTAGTCCGTATGGGCGGGAAGCACGGTGAGATCATTGCCTCCACACAGAGCCACCAGCATCGGATGCAGGTCATCGATCTGGGGTGCATTGGCACCGCCTCGCTTGTGCGCCTTGGACGGCGGCGACGTCGGAGGATCGACGTCGATCGAACGGAGCACCGCTTCGATCTGTTGGTCGCAAGCCCTGATCAAACGCTGGTAGTGCTCCCAGCTTTCCAGCGCCTGGCGCAACGCGAACAGATGCTCCTCGGCCCAGGTCCCTTGCAGAGAGGCTTTGATCCGTTCGGCCTTCTGCTGGCGGATCTGCACGTCGCACAAAGCCAGCAGTCGCTCAGGATCGCGTTCACCCTCGAGCATCGACCGGATCACCGCCATGCCGCTGCGGCCCACCAGGTTGCTGATGACATCGTGCAATTTGATGTTCATCCGCTCCAAGGCCTTCTGCAGATGCTGCACATGCCCTGCGGCCAGCGTGATGTGGTCCTGGCGCAGTCGCAGGTAATCCTGCAAGCGCCGGATCTCGGCTGGGGGCACGAAGCCTGCCCGCAAGAGTCCGTGCGCGTGCAACGTCGCTCCCCACTGGCAATCCTTCATATCCGTCTTGCGACCCGGCAGATTGCGGGTGTGCTTACCGTTGACCATCAGCACCTGTAGTTTCGCGGCTTCCAGCACGCTGTACAGGGGCAGCCAGTAGATCCCCGTGGCCTCCATGGCCACCGACTTCACCTTCTGCGACAACAGCCAGTCGCGTAGCTCATGCAGCTGTGCCGTGAACGTGCCGAATACCTTCGGCTCCCCCCCGGCAATCGACACATGCATCTGCTCGCTGCCGACATCCACGAAGGCTGCCAATGGATCCAATACCGGTAAGTGGGCCATCTTATAGCTCCTGGGAACGGGTCGATGGAGAAGGGGTTACCGCAAGCCCGGTCGTGTTCTGGGAAGACAAATCTTTCCAACGGGAAGCCAGGCTCACCATAATGCGCAGCAGCCCACGACCAGAGCCATTCTCACCACCGGGCACCCGGCACCAAAAGACATGCGGCCACGCTGCTTGCGGCAACACAGCCATGCTACTCGGGTTCAAGGTCCATGCGCAGTGCCATCGCGATGGCACAGGAGGCTCACCACGAACGAATGTCGAAGGGGCCTCGCTCCTCACCGCGAACGGATCAAAAGACCCGTTCGTCCCGAGCGGTGCCCGTACGCGCCACGGTCGAGCACCGGCGCGGCAATGGGGGGCGCCAGTCGAGGGACCCGTTCTCGGCGCCGGGCCGTGATGCTGGCCTACGAACACAACGAAAACGGGCCACCCAGTGGGTGACCCGTCGATCGTTCGGATTAAGGTTCAGACGAAATCGGCGATGCGCTTGTCGGCGTGCTGGCGATAGAGCGTCTCGACCCGGCGGCCGTAATCCTCGTCGGCGGCGTAGCACTGCTGGATCACTCGCTCGACGATCTCCACGGTGACACCTTGCAGGGTCGAGGCGAACACCGTGGCGATGCGATCCTTCTGCCCGTCATCGAACAGCCGGTAGAGATCGCCCGCCTGGGAGAAGTTATCCTCGTCCATGTTTTCGTGATAGCCGACCCACGCCTGCTCCTCGAGCGGCAATGGCGGCTCCTGGAAGCGCTTGTCGTAGACCGGTGCTCCCGCCTCGCCGCGCGCGTTGGGGTAGAAGTTGGTCGTGGAGTACTGCCCGCCCTCCTTCGACTCCCCTTCGCGGCGCTCGCCAAGCCCTGCCATAAAACCGTCGCGCTGGTAGTTGTTCACCGGCGCGAGCGGGCGGTTGACCGGGATCTGCTGGTAGTTGACCGTCAGCCGGTAGCGATGCGCGTCGGCGTAAGCCCAGAGCCGCGACTGCAACACCCTGTCCGGCGAGGCGCCGATGCCGGGCACGAAGTTCGATGGGCTGAAGGCGACCTGCTCGATCTCGGCGAAGTAGTTGTCCGGATTGCGGTTGAGCTCGAGCTGGCCGATTTCGATCAGCGGGAACTCGCCCTGCGGCCACACCTTGGTGAGGTCGAACGGATTGATCCGGTAGTGCTTGGCTTCTTCTTCGCTCATCAGCTGGATCTTCACCGTCCAGCTGGGGAACTCGCCCTTCTCTATATGGGTGAACAGATCATGCTGGTGATGGGCAGGATCGAGGGAGAGCGCCTCTTCGTCGGTGACGTTCTTGATGCCCTGGTTGGTCTTGAAGTGGAATTTGACCCAAACCCGCTCACCGCTGTCGTTCCAAAGACTCAGCGTGTGGGAGCTGAATCCGTGCATGTGGCGGTAGCTATAGGGGATGCCTCGGTCGGAAAGCAGGATCGTGACCTGGTGGAAGGACTGCGGATGCAGCGCCCAGAACTCCCAGCGGTTCTGCCAGTTGACCAGATTCGAGCGAGGATCCTTCTTCTGGGTGTGGATGAAGTCGGGGAATTTGCTCGGCTCGCGGATGAAGAATACCGGGGTGTTGTTGCCGACCATGTCCCAGTTGCCTTGCTCGGTGTAGAACTTGACCGAGAAGCCGCGCACGTCGCGCAGGTTGTCGGCGCTGTCCTGCCCGCCAGCAACGGTGGAGAAACGCGCCACCACCGGCGTCTCCTTGCCGATGCCCTGGAGAAAATCGGCGATGGTCAGATCCGACAAATCCCGGGTCAGGCGGAAAGTACCGAAGGCGCCGCTGCCGCGGGCGTGCACTACTCGCTCGGGAATCTGCTCGCGGTTGAAGTGGGCGAGCTTTTCGAACAGCCGCCAGTTGTCGAAAGTCAGTGGGCCACGCGGGCCGGCGGTGAAACTGGCGTCGTCGTTGGGCACCGGGGCGCCATTCCCGGTGGTGTAGCGTGTGCGCTCGGACATCCTCGTCTCCTCGTTCTTCTCATCAAGTGGGCCAAGTGAAACGCTACCCCAAGAACGGAGGGAGACTAAATTGATCCATTCGATACGCCCGATTCATATGATCAATCGATCGAAACAAAAAAGAAGATAGCTATAAACGATAAAGGACCGCCCCCAAAAGGGGACGGTCCTCATCAGGCCTATCGATCTGGCCTTCGCGCCTACCTCTGTCGGGAAGGCGAGGTCAGATCTTGCCCTTGCCTCCTCGCACCAGCGAGACGATCCAGAGCAGGATCACCGCGCCGATCACCGCGGTGACCAGCGACCCGATCAGCCCACCGTTGCCGGAAAGCCCGAGCAGCCCCAGGGCCGCACCGCCGATCACTGCACCGACGATGCCGACGATGATGTTACCGATCACGCCGAAACCACCGCCGCGCATGATGTTGCCAGCGATCCAGCCGGCGACGCCGCCGATGATCAACCAAAGAATTATGCCCATGCCGTTCCCTCCTTGAGTGCGAAGCCGCATACGTCCCTAACGCGCCGGTCGAACTGCGAATCTGCGCGATTCGAACTACTCGGCTGCGCCCCGATCCCCACGACCGGTTCTTAGACTCTAGAACATCTCAGTGATTTTGCCCGTCTTCCTGGCAAAACAACGCCCACCGTCCATGCGAGCGGCGACGCTTTGGTATATCGTCGGCGTAGCCGACGCGCCGTCACGCGCCGTGCGATTTCGTTCACCAGTGGGGAGAAGTATGGCGCTGACGCTGCCTAGGGACATGGGCGACATGATCGAGCGCGGCTTCGACCGCCGCTTGCGGCTCGCGGTGACCGGTCTTTCCCGCGCCGGCAAGACCGCGTTTCTGACCTCGCTGGTCAACCAGCTGCGCCACGCCGGTCTCGACGCGCGGCTGGACCTGATGAAGACGGCCCGCGAAGGGCGCCTGCTCGGCGCCCAGCGCATCGAGCAGTCCGATCTTTCGATTCCCAGCTTTCCGTATGACGAGGCGATCGAAGCGCTCTCGCTCTCTCCGCCCGAGTGGCCAAGGCCGACTCGGGGAATCAGCGAACTGTGCCTTTCGATCCGCTACCGTACCGCGCTGCCTGGTCGCGCGCTGTTCAAGGCCCAGCGCACCCTGACCCTCGACCTGGTCGACTACCCCGGCGAATGGCTGCTCGACCTGCCGCTGCTGGAGCTCGACTATCCCCAGTGGTGCGAACGAATGACGCGCCTGCAAGGCCCGGCCCGCCGCGCCTATGCGGCGGATTGGCTCTCAGCGGTACAAAGGCTCGCGGTCGACCAGAGCGTCGATGACCGAGAGCTCGCCGAACTGGCGGCGAGCTATGCCGAGTCGCTCAAACGGGCGCGCGCGGAGGGCGGGTTCAGCTATGTCCAACCCGGGCGCTTTCTGCTCCCGGGCGATCTCGAGGGCGCACCGGTTCTGCAGTTCTTCCCACTGCCCGGGATCAAGGCCGAAGACCGTGCCCGCCTCGCCAGGCTGCCCGCGGGCAGCCTGTACAAGATTCTCGAGCGCCGCTTCGAGCACTACAAGCGCCACGTGGTGATGCCCTTTTACCGTGATCACTTCCGCCGCTTCGATCGCCAGGTGGTGCTGGTCGATGTGCTATCGGCCCTGAATGCCGGTGCCGAAGTGTTCAACGACATGCGCATGACGCTGGGCGATTTGATGAAGAGCTTTCGCTTCGGCGGCAACGGCACGCTGAGGCGACTGTTCAGCCCGCGCATCGACCGTCTATTGATCTGCGCGACCAAAGCCGACCACGTCACCCCAGAGCAGCATCCGAAGCTGCTCGCACTGCTCGAACAGCTGCTCGACGAGCCGATCAAGGACCTGCGCTATCTCGACGTGCCGGTCAAGGCGCTATCGCTGGCCTCGATCCGCGCCACCGAAACGCGCACCATCGAACGAAACGGTCAGCGCCAGCCCGTGCTGTACGGCACCCTGCTCGACGAGCCTGGTGACCAGCCCGCGCTGATCTTCCCAGGCGAAGTGCCCGACCGGCTGCCGGAGGAGGCGTTCTGGCATCGCCAGGGGTTCTCGTTCAGCGCCTTCCGGCCGCTCCCCCATCGTGATGCGCTGCCGCACATCCGCATGGATGCCGCGCTGGACTGGCTGCTCGGAGACAAACTGCGATGAACGACCGCCGATCAGCCTCATCCGACACCCGCCTGCGCCCGCCCGAGCGTTTCGATGCCACGGACGAGATGCCGCAGCACGATCCTCGGCCGATGCTGCGTTTCGATGCCGATACCGACAGCCAACCGCTGGACGAGACCTTGCCCGATGGCGTCGAGAGCGCCCTCGACCGGGCGCTTGCGCGGCCGCGCAAGCGCCGCTGGGGGCTGCTGGTGCTGGTCGGTGGCGCACTTGCGGTAGGCGTGGCGCAGAGTGCGATGCAACTGGTCGACGCCTGGCGACTCGGCGAGTGGCTCGCCGGCGCCTGGGGCGCGCTCGGCGTGCTCGGCGGCTGGCTGCTGGCTGGCGCACTCGGCCGCGAGCTGGGCAAGCTCAGGCGGCTGCGTCGACACAGCCAGCTACGCCAGGCCCTGATCGATGAGAGCCCCGAGCCCTTCGCACTTTGCGACCGGCTGCGCCGCCAGATGGGGCTCGCCGACGACGACCCGCACTGGCGCGCTTTCACCCTCGCCCACCAGCAGCATCATAGCGACGCCGAGACCCGCACCCTGTTCGCCCACCATGTGCTCGCTCCTCGCGACCGCAAGGCCCGCGGGTTGATCACCCGGATGGCGAGCGAATCGGCGCTGATGGTCGCGGTGAGCCCCTCTACGCTGCTCGACATGGGGCTGATCGCCTGGCGCAACCTCTACATGATCGACCGCCTGGCGCGGCTCTACGGTCTCGAGCTCGGCTATGCCTCGCGGCTGAAGCTCTTTCGCACCGTACTCGCCAACATGGCCTTCGCCGGCACCAGCGAATTCATCGCCGACGCCGGCATGGATATGCTCTCGATGAACCTGCTCGAACGGCTCTCGGCGCGCGCCGCCCAAGGCATGGGCAGCGGCCTGCTCACCGCACGGCTCGGCCTGCGCACCATTCGCTTGCTGCGCCCGCTGCCGTTCGAGGAGAATCAGGCCCCGCGGCTGGCCGACCTGCGTCGAGAGCTGTGGACGCAGCTCAAGCGGCTCGATCGCGACGGACGAGCGACGCGCGACGGCAATGACGGCTAGCCCAAGGCGCTTTCGCTGTCGCCTAGACCTTGGACGTACTTCCCAAGCGCGAAACTTTCTGCCACGGTGAGCGGCCATCGCTGCCGACCGAGCGGGCCCGCCAAGATTGCCGTCCCGCGCACAGGCTCGCGTATGAAAAGCGCGGTCTCCGCGAGGAGGCGTGTCAACCGTGACCGAGGCGACCACACGGCCCATGCAAGATCATCCTACGAACAGCCCCTACATGCGCTTCTCCCGCGAGCAGTGGGCGCAGTTGCGCAACTCCGTGCCGATGACGCTGAGCTTCGACGAGATCAAGGCGCTCAAGGGGATCAACGAGGAACTTTCGATCGAGGAAGTGGCGGAGATCTATCTGCCGCTCGCCCGCCTGCTGAACTTCTACATCAGCTCGAATCTTCACCGCACCGCTGCTCTGGATCAGTTCCTCGGCACCCGTGAACGCCGCCCACCCTATGTGATCGGCATCGCCGGAAGCGTCGCGGTAGGAAAGAGCACCACCGCCCGCGTACTCCAAGCGCTGCTGAGCCGCTGGCCCGAGCACCGCCGCGTCGAGCTGGTCACTACCGACGGTTTCCTGCACCCCAACCGCGAGCTCGAGGCCCGCGGGCTGATGAAGAAGAAGGGCTTCCCGCCCTCCTATGACATGCACCGGCTGGTGCGCTTCGTTTCCGAGCTGAAGGCCGGTACGCCTCACCTCGAGGTGCCGGTCTACTCGCACCTGGTCTACGACATCGTCTCCGACGATCTGAAAGCGATCGAGCACCCCGATATCCTGATCCTCGAAGGGCTCAACGTGCTGCAAAGCGGCATGGACTACCCCGAGGATCCGCACCATGTGTTCGTCTCCGACTTCGTCGACTTCTCGATCTACGTCGATGCCTCGATCGATCAATTGCGCAGCTGGTATGTGAAACGCTTCATGAAACTGCGCCAGAGCGTGTTCTCCAATCCCGGCTCCTACTTCCACACCTATGCACAGCTCAGCGACGACGAAGCCATCGCCACCGCTGAACGGATCTGGAGCGAGATCAACGAACGCAACCTGGTCGAGAACATCCTCCCCACCCGCGAGCGCGCCAGCCTGATCCTGACCAAGGGTGACGCCCACGCGGTCGAGCAGGTGATGCTGCGCAAGTAGCCCCGCTCATAACTGACCGGCGCCAGTCGAGGGACCATGTGGCGGCGCCAAGGCCGTGGTTCGAGACGCATCCGAGCACCCTGAGCGAGCGCAGTGAGCCGAAGGACACGAACAGGCCAACAAACCCGTTCGTCCCGAGCGGCGCTATACGCGCCAAGGTCGAGCCCCGGCTCGGCAACGGGGGCGCCAGTCGAGGGATCGTGCGGCGGCAGTGAGGCCGTGGTTCGAGACGCTCGTTCTTTCCATGAACCCCCTCCGAGTTCTCCTCGACAGGGGGATGATCAGGGGGGAGATTGGGCGGTCGTCATATCGTTCTTCCTCAACTTTCAGGCAGAAGCATTTTGAGCTTCAGTCTGGATAGGCGTCACGGAGAACCCGAGCTGCTTGGCGAGTCGACGCATGGAACGTTGTTTGGTTTCCAGCGCCTGTGCCTCGTAGTACTGGAGTCCGTGTTCGACATAGTCCAATCCTTTGACCATGACGCGCCAGAACAGCGCCGCGAGTTTGCGCGCCAGGGCGATATTGGCGATCAATCCACCTCGGCGACCCGCCATCCGACGGTAAAAACCGCCCAGCGCAATGTGTTTGCTGCGGGCGAGGCTGCGGGCCATGACGCAAAACAGGCGCCCAGCACGATTACGCCTGCGCTTGGCCGAGCGTTGGCGCTTACCGCTCTGATGACTCCCGGGGGCCAGCCCGGCCCAAGCGGTGAAGTGTTTCTCGGTCGGCCACTGGGTCAGGTCGGTTCCCACTTCACCTATGAGTTGCAGGACGCTGTAGTCCGTATGGGCGGGAAGCACGGTGAGATCATTGCCTCCACACAGAGCCACCAGCATCGGATGCAGGTCATCGATCTGGGGTGCATTGGCACCGCCTCGCTTGTGCGCCTTGGACGGCGGCGACGTCGGAGGATCGACGTCGATCGAACGGAGCACCGCTTCGATCTGTTGGTCGCAAGCCCTGATCAAACGCTGGTAGTGCTCCCAGCTTTCCAGCGCCTGGCGCAACGCGAACAGATGCTCCTCGGCCCAGGTCCCTTGCAGAGAGGCTTTGATCCGTTCGGCCTTCTGCTGGCGGATCTGCACGTCGCACAAAGCCAGCAGTCGCTCAGGATCGCGTTCACCCTCGAGCATCGACCGGATCACCGCCATGCCGCTGCGGCCCACCAGGTTGCTGATGACATCGTGCAATTTGATGTTCATCCGCTCCAAGGCCTTCTGCAGATGCTGCACATGCCCTGCGGCCAGCGTGATGTGGTCCTGACGCAATCGCAGGTAATCCTGCAAGCGCCGGATCTCGGCTGGGGGCACGAAGCCTGCCCGCAAGAGTCCGTGCGCGTGCAACGTCGCTCCCCACTGGCAATCCTTCATATCCGTCTTGCGACCCGGCAGATTGCGGGTGTGCTTACCGTTGACCATCAGCACCTGTAGCTTCGCGGCTTCCAGCACGCTGTACAGAGGCAGCCAGTAGATCCCCGTGGCCTCCATGGCCACCGACTTCACCTTCTGCGACAACAGCCAGTCACGTAGCTCATGCAGCTGTGCCGTGAACGTGCCGAAGACCTTCGGCTCCCCCCCGGCAATCGACACATACATCTGCTCGCTGCCGACATCCACGAAGGCTGCCAATGGATCCAATACCGGTAAGTGGGCCATCTCATAGCTCCTGGGAACGGGTCGATGGAGAAAGGGTTACCGCAAGCCCGGTCGTGTTCTGGGAAGACAAATCTTTCCAACGGGAAGCCAGGCTCACCATAATGCGCAGCAGCCCACGACCAGAGCCATTCTCACCACCGGGCACCCGGCACCAAAAGACATGCGGCCACGCTGCTTGCGGCAACACAGCCATGCTACTCGGGTTCAAGGTCCATGCGCAGTGCCATCGCGATGGCACAGGAGGCTTTCCATGAACCCCCTCCGAGTTCTCCTCGACAGGGGGATGATCAGGGGGGAGATTGGGCGGTCGTCATATCGTTCTTCCTCAACTTTCAGGCAGAAGCATTTTGAGCTTCAGTCTGGATAGGCGTCACGGAGAACCCGAGCTGCTTGGCGAGTCGACGCATGGAACGTTGTTTGGTTTCCAGCGCCTGTGCCTCGTAGTACTGGAGTCCGTGTTCGACATAGTCCAATCCTTTGACCATGACGCGCCAGAACAGCGCCGCGAGTTTGCGCGCCAGGGCGATATTGGCGATCAATCCACCTCGGCGACCCGCCATCCGACGGTAAAAACCGCCCAGCGCAATGTGTTTGCTGCGAGCGAGGCTGCGGGCCATGACGCAAAACAGGCGCCCAGCACGATTACGCCTGCGCTTGGCCGAGCGTTGGCGCTTACCGCTCTGATGACTCCCGGGGGCCAGCCCGGCCCAAGCGGTGAAGTGTTTCTCGGTCGGCCACTGGGTCAGGTCGGTTCCCACTTCACCTATGAGTTGCAGGACGCTGTAGTCCGTATGGGCGGGAAGCACGGTGAGATCATTGCCTCCACACAGAGCCACCAGCATCGGATGCAGGTCATCGATCTGGGGTGCATTGGCACCGCCTCGCTTGTGCGCCTTGGACGGCGGCGACGTCGGAGGATCGACGTCGATCGAACGGAGCACCGCTTCGATCTGTTGGTCGCAAGCCCTGATCAAACGCTGGTAGTGCTCCCAGCTTTCCAGCGCCTGGCGCAACGCGAACAGATGCTCCTCGGCCCAGGTCCCTTGCAGAGAGGCTTTGATCCGTTCGGCCTTCTGCTGGCGGATCTGCACGTCGCACAAAGCCAGCAGTCGCTCAGGATCGCGTTCACCCTCGAGCATCGACCGGATCACCGCCATGCCGCTGCGGCCCACCAGGTTGCTGATGACATCGTGCAATTTGATGTTCATCCGCTCCAAGGCCTTCTGCAGATGCTGCACATGCCCTGCGGCCAGCGTGATGTGGTCCTGACGCAATCGCAGGTAATCCTGCAAGCGCCGGATCTCGGCTGGGGGCACGAAGCCTGCCCGCAAGAGTCCGTGCGCGTGCAACGTCGCTCCCCACTGGCAATCCTTCATATCCGTCTTGCGACCCGGCAGATTGCGGGTGTGCTTACCGTTGACCATCAGCACCTGTAGCTTCGCGGCTTCCAGCACGCTGTACAGAGGCAGCCAGTAGATCCCCGTGGCCTCCATGGCCACCGACTTCACCTTCTGCGACAACAGCCAGTCACGTAGCTCATGCAGCTGTGCCGTGAACGTGCCGAAGACCTTCGGCTCCCCCCCGGCAATCGACACATACATCTGCTCGCTGCCGACATCCACGAAGGCTGCCAATGGATCCAATACCGGTAAGTGGGCCATCTCATAGCTCCTGGGAACGGGTCGATGGAGAAAGGGTTACCGCAAGCCCGGTCGTGTTCTGGGAAGACAAATCTTTCCAACGGGAAGCCAGGCTCACCATAATGCGCAGCAGCCCACGACCAGAGCCATTCTCACCACCGGGCACCCGGCACCAAAAGACATGCGGCCACGCTGCTTGCGGCAACACAGCCATGCTACTCGGGTTCAAGGTCCATGCGCAGTGCCATCGCGATGGCACAGGAGGCTCACCATGAACGGAAGTGGGCGTGCCTTCAATCCAGCGCGAAGCGGCTGCGCAGCTCCCTGGCCACGCCGGCCTGGTCGTGGTGGCCGATCACTTTGGCGTGGGGCAAGGCTTCGAACAGCAGCGGGTTGGCGTTTTCCATCACGCAGGCTCCTTCGGCGAGTTCGAGCATCTCGACATCGTTCAGGTTGTCGCCGAAGGCGACGCACTGCGCGGGGGTCATGCCGAGAATCTCGAGCAGCACCCCGAGCGCGCGCCCTTTGTTGACGTCGCGGGCCATCACTTCGAGCGAATCCGGCAGTGAATAGGTGACGTGAGCCTGCCCGCCGAAGCGTTCGCGCACTTCGCGTTCGATCGGTGCCAGCTCGCTGGGATCGCCAATGAACAGCACCTTACCGACGTCGTCGCGGGCTTTGCCGCGCAGCGCGGGGTCGACTTCGTAGACGAAGCCGGTGCTGTGGTGGAAAGCCAGCAGCCGCTGATCGGGAGCGTCGATCAGCCAGCCACTGCCGGTGTAGACGTTGAGCCGTACGCTGTCGGGTTTGTCGAGCAAGGTCAGGTCGTGGACCAGCGTGGCGGGCAACAGCCGCTCGGATACCAGCCGGTCCCGTCGATCGTAGAGATGCGCGCCGTTGGTGCTGATGATGTAGGCGTCGACGCCGAGCTGCTCGCGTACCGCTCTGATGTCTCGGTAATGGCGACCCGATGCGATCGCAAGCACCGCCCCGCGGCGCTCCATCTCCTGGAAGGTCTCGATGGTGAGCGGATCGAGGCGATGGTCGGTGTTGAGCAGGGTGTTGTCGAGGTCACTGACGATCAGGGCATCGATGTTCATGGATACTCGCAGTCGGACGATGGAAAGAACCAGCGTCCCAGGATAGCAACTGCGGCGCCATGATACTCGGCTAATGCCCAGCTGCGGTGAGTGCCGAGGCCAAACGCAGCGCACCTGCCACCGCGCTCTCCTGCGGGCTCGAGAAGCGCGCCCGCAGTTCGGCCGTGAGATGCTTTCCGAGCGCTTCGGCGAAGCCGCCGCAGAGCGCTACCGGCAGCGTGGGCTCTGAACCGCACAGTGCATCGAGCATGCGCCAGAGCTCCTGCTCTGCCTCGATGATCAGCGCTTTCACCATTGGATGCTCGGGATGGGCGAGCACCACCGGTGCCAACCCCGCGTAGGCGGTCTGGTCGGCCTTGGTCAGCCATTCGATCAGCGCCTGGCGCCGATCGACGCCGAGGCGTTCGGCGAGCGCGTGGGAGAAGTCGTCACTCACCGCGCGCCGATCGAGCACTCGCTGCAGGTGCAGCGTCGCGCGCAGCCCGAACCAGGCGCCGCTGGCATCGTCGCCGGAAGGAAAGCCGTAGCCACCCACCTCTATGCGCCGGCCATCGCTCAAAAGCGCTTCACCGACGCTGCCGGTGCCGAGCGCGACGATCGCTCCGGGCCTTCCGCGGTGAGCGCCGATCAGGGTGGTATAGGCGTCGCTTTCAAGTTGCACTCGAGCCCCCTCGGGCATGAGCGCCAAGAGCTGGGCACGCCAGTGCGGCTGGTTCACCCCGGCGAGCCCGAGGCAAAGCGACACTCGCTTGGGATCGAGCTCGATACCGAGCGCTCGGTGCGCCTGCTCGATCAGCCCTTCGAGCGTCGCCCAGGCGCGCTCGACGCCGAGCGAGAGTCCGCTGGGGCCACCCTCCAGCGCCACCGTACGGCCACTACCGTCGCGTGCCAGCAGCCGTGTGCCGCTGCCGCCGCCGTCAATGCCGATCACCACTCTCATGGTGCTTCTCCTGGTGTCGCCTGATGCAGTTCGCGCTGGTGCGCAGCGGCGAACTCGTAGTAGTCGCGAAGCTCGAGCCGCCCGGCGGCGGTCTGATCGACGATCACCGTGACCTTGGGGTGTAGCTGCAGCGCGGAGGCCGGGACCAGCGCGCTGAGCGGCCCCTCGACGCAGCGCGCCACCGCCTCGGCCTTGGCCTCGCCGGTGGCGATCAAGAGGATCGAGCGGGCCTCGAGGATGGTCGCGATCCCCATCGTCAGCGCCAGGCTCGGCTGGAACTCCTGCGGGGCAAAGAAGCGTGCGTTGGCCTCCAGCGTATCGCGGGTCAGGGTCTTGACTCGGGTACGCGAGCCGAGGCTCGAGGTCGGTTCGTTGAAGCCGATGTGCCCATTGCGTCCGATCCCGAGCACTTGCAGGTCGATGCCGCCATGCCCCTCGATCAGCGCCTCGTAGGCGTTGCCAGCCTCGAGCGGATCGCTCATGCCGTCGGGGAGGAAAGTATTGGCTGGCTCTATATCGACATGGTCGAACAGTTCACGCTGCATGAAGTGGCGATAGCTCTGCGGATGCTCGGGCGGCAGCCCCACGTACTCGTCGAGGTTGAAGGTGGTGAGCTTGGCGAAGCTCAGGCCCTGGTGCCGGTGGCGCTCGATCAGCGCCTGATAGAGCGCCACCGGGGTCGAGCCGGTCGCGAGCCCGAATACCGGTGCCTCCAGCTCAGCCAGCGTACGCTCGACGATATCGGCGGCATGCGCGGCCGCGGCACTTGCGTTGGCGGTAATGATGACTTGCATGCTCATCTCCTTATCGGGCGCTACCCTCGATCATCGGCGCCCAGGCTCGCGGCGATGGCGAACGGCGTCGCCGGCCCGGCGAATACCAAGTGACAAACCCCACCTTCGAGGCGCTGCACCGCGCTCACGCCGAGCTGCTCGAGGGCGGCATCGTCGAGCGCATCGGCATCGACCAACGCCAGCCGCAATCGGGTGAGCGCGAGCGCTTCGATTCCCAAAAGGTTGGCGGCACCGCCGAACGCTTGCAGCCATTGATCGCGCGTGGCCGAGTCTATCACCGCCCCCTGTGGACGCGGCGCCTGCGCCACGCTGGGCCGACGGATTGGTGTCGCTGCACGCGGGCCACCGGCGGCGAGCGAGGCGCGAATCTCGTCGGCAACGCCGTCGGCGATCGGGCCGAGCACCACCTGCAGATTGCCGCCTCGCAGCTTGAGTACGCCACGAGCGCCGAGCCCCCTCAAGCCGGTCTCGTCAACGCTCTCCTGGTCTTCGACCACCAGCCTCAGCCTGGTGGTGCAGGCGCCTACCGATTGGATGTTGCCAGCGCCACCCAAGGCGGTGACGAAGGCACCTCCCCGGCCGCCCTCAACCCTGGCCGCCCCGGTGCTGGCCTCGGCCGGCGCGTCGTCGCGCCCCGGCACCTTGAGATCGAACCGCGCGATCGCCCAGCGGAAGATGAAGTAGTAGAGCGCGAAGTAGACCGCCCCCACTGGCAGCAGCAGCCAGCCGCGGGTCGAGAGCCCATAGGAGAGCGCGTAGTCGAAAGCACCGGCGGAGAAGGTGAAACCGAGCTTGACCCCGAGCCAGTTCATCAGCGCCAGCGACACCCCGGTAAGCAGCGCATGGATGCCATAGAGCAAGGGCGACAGGAACATGAACGAGAATTCGAGCGGCTCGGTGACCCCGGTGAGGAAAGCGGTCAGCGCCAGCGACAGCAGCAGGCCGCCGACCTGGGCGCGGCGGCCGGGAAGTGCCGAGTGGTACATCGCCAGCGCCGCCGCCGGCAGGCCGAACATCATCACCGGAAAGAACCCGGCCATGAAGCCGCCCGCGGTGGGGTCGCCGGCGAAGAATCGGGCCAGGTCGCCATGCACGCCGTTGTAGTCGCCGAACTGGAACCAGACGAAGTTGTTGATCACATGGTGCAGCCCGGTGACGATCAGGATCCGGTTGAGCACCCCGTAGAAGAAAAGCCCTACCTCACCGGAGGCGATCAGACCACCGCCGAGCGCGTCGAGCCCGTTCTGCACCGGCGGCCAGAGGTAGCCGAACAGGTAGCCGAGCGCCACTGCGCTGACCCCGGTGGCGATCGGCACGAACCGCCGGCCACCGAAGAACGCCAGGTAGTCCGGCAGCTTGATATCGCCGCACCGGTTGTACCAGGCCCCCGCGGTGATCCCGATCAGGATGCCGCCGAGCACCCCCATGTTGATCTCGGGATCGATCGCCTCGAGCACCGCCTGCAGGATCAGATAGCCGACCACCCCGGCGAGCCCCGAGGCGCCATGGTTGTCGTGCGCGATGCCCACCGCCACGCCGATCGCGAAGACCAGCGGCAGGTTGTCGAAGATCGCCCCACCGGCGGCGGATATCACCGCGATATCGAGCAGATCGGGCTGGCCGATGCGCAGCAGGATGCCGGCGATCGGCAGTACCGCGATCGGCAGCATCAGCGAGCGGCCGAGCAGTTGGATGCGTTCCATCGGTTTGAAGCGACTGGCGACGGCCATGGTCCCCTCCGGTGTGGTCATGGATTGGTTGTGATCGAGCGCGCCACCCAGCTGCGCACCTGGGCGGCGTCATCGAGCGCCAAGGCTTCGTCGATACGCGCGGCCAGCCGTGCGCGATCGAGCCGCCGCACCCAGGCCTTGATCGCGGGCACCCGCGCAGGCTCCATCGACAGCTCGTCGACCCCGAGCGCGATCAGCGCCGCCACAGCGATCTCGTCCCCCGCCGCCGCACCGCACACCCCGACCTTGCGACCGTAGAGCGCCGCGCCCTCGACGCAGAGCCTGACCAGCCGCAGCACCGCAGGGTGGAGCGCATCCATACGTGCGGCGAGCCCAGGCGCCTCGCGGTCCATCGCCAGGGTGTACTGGGTCAGGTCGTTGGTGCCGATCGAGAAGAAATCGACCTCGCGGGCGAGGCTCGCCGCGCACAGCGCCGCCGCCGGCACCTCGATCATCACCCCCAGCTCCGGGGCGACGAAGTCCGCATCCTCGGCAAGCCCGAGCTCGTCGACCAGCGTGTCGATCCATTCACGCACCCGCCTGACATCGAGCAGGTCGGTGACCATCGGCAGCATGATCCTGAGCCCACCCTTCCCCGCCGGCGGGCGGCACTCGAGCAGCGCGCGCAGCTGATCGACGAGCAGCGCCTGATGGCCTTCGATCAACCTTACCCCGCGCATACCCAGTGCCGGGTTGGGCGTCTGGCCGAGCCGCAGGTAGTCGAGCTGCTTGTCGGCGCCGATGTCGAGGGTGCGAATGATCACAGGCTTGCCCTGCATCGCATCCAGCGCGGCCTGGTAGTCGGCCCGCTGGCGCCCGCGGTCGGGCGCGACCGGGCGATCGAGAAACAAAAACTCGCTGCGAAAAAGCCCGATACCGTCGGCGCCCTGGGCAAACGCCGCTTCGGCTTCATCCGGGTGGCCGATGTTGGCCGCCACCTCGATCAGCGCGCCGTCGCGGGTGCGGGCCTCGCTCGAAGCGGCGCCGAACGCCTCGGCGTGCTCGCGAGCGAGACTATCGCGCCTGCGCTGGGCCTCGGCCAGCCGCTCAGGCCCCGGGCGCAGTTCGAGGGTGCCGCGCTCGGCGTCCAGCACCGCCAAGCGCACGCTTTCGAGCGTTTCGTCATCGAGCGCGTCACCCAGCGCCTGGCCCATTCCGACCAGGCAGGGCAGGCCACGGGCGCGCGCGAGGATCGCCACGTGCGAGGTCGCCCCGCCCGCGGCCAGGCACAGTCCCTTGGGCTCGACGCTATCGAGCTGGATCAGCTGCGAGGGGGTCAAGTCGTCGGCGACCAGGATCGCACCGTGAGGCACCGCCACCGCGGACTCGACGCCTTCGAGCAGCGCCAGCAGGCGCTGCTCCAGATCGCGCAGGTCGCCAGCGCGGCTTCGGATCAGCGCGCTTTCGGCGCGCTCGAGCTGGGCGATCTGGGCATCGAGGGTCTCGCGCCAGGCGAAACCCGCGCTCTCGCCGCGCTCGATCCCAGCGACGGTGCGCTCGGTCAGCTCCGGGTCGTCGAGCCATTCGAGGTGGGCTGCGAGAATCTGCGCATCCTCCTCTCGCGTCGCTCGAGCCCGATCACCGCCCAGCTGCGTGCGCAGCTCACCCAGTGCGCGATCGAACCGTGCCAGCTCCTGCTCGACCCCCGCGCCAGCACGTGCGACCTCTATTCGCTGCGCACGCAGACGCACCAAAGGTGCAACCGCCACGCCGGTGCTGGCGGCAACGCCGCGCAGTACGCCATCGGCATCGATCGCATCCAAGACGCGCGAGACGCCGGCGTCGATACCAGCCGCGCTGGGCGAACGCGCACCTTCGGCGGTCTCGAGCAGTGCTATCGCCTCCCTCAGCGCCGCCGCGGCATCGCCGCCCTCGGCGCGCACCGCCACCCGGCTGCCGAACCCGATCCCGAGGCCAAGCATCGCGGTGAGCCTACCCGCCTCGGCCTCGGCGCCATCGAGGGCAAAGCTCAGTCGGCTGGCATGGTGCTCGCCGATCGCCTTGAGCTTCGCCGCCGGGCGCGCGTGCAGCCCGGCTTCGAGCGCGACTGTCGCGCTTCCTTCGCAGCGCGGCCCGCCCGCCTCCCCGCTGCGTCCGGCGTCGGTCGCAAAGCTCAACCGAGCGAGTGTCTCTCCCTGTGTCACTCGCCCCGGGGCCTGCGCCTCGATACGCAGCTGGACGCCCGCGATGAACACCAGCGGTGTGACCAGGCTGGTCGCCTCGCGGGCCAACAGGTCGGCATCGAAGCGCAGCAGCGGCGCGCCCGCCTCGACCTGCTGGCCCACCGCGACCAGCGCCTCGATACCGCGACCGCCAAGCTCGACGGTGTCGAGCCCGAGATGAAGCAGCAGCTCGGGCGCATCCGGTTCGTCGCCAAGGCGCAGGGTCAGCGCGTGCCGGGTGGTCGCACACATCACCACGGTGCCGGCGCAGGGGGCGTGGAGCGTCTGACCGAGCGGCTCGATAGCCAGCCCCGGGCCGAGCTGTCCGCCGGCGAAGACCGGATCCGGCACTTGTTCGAGGGGCACCACGAGGGCGTCGCAAGGGGCCTGCAGGACTATCTCCGCGCGGGACATGGGTGCACTCCTTGAAGTCTGAGACAGGGCGTCAGGATGTCGTCGTCAGTAATGATCAGCGCTCGAGGGCACGCGCTCACCGCCAACGTAGACCTCGCGCAGCGCGAAGGTCTCATCGAGCACCACGAGGTCGGCACGCAGCCCCGGCGCGAGGCGTCCGCGGTCGTCGAGCCCGAGATAGTCCGCCGGCCAAGTGGAAAGCCGCAGCGAGGCGCGGGCAAGCGAATCACCGAGGCTCAAGAAGTTGCCCAGCGCCTGGTCCATGGTCAGGGTGCTGCCGGCCAGGGTGCCGTTGGCGAGCCGTACCGCGCCGCTGTGCTTGTAGACGTCGTGTTCACCGAGCTTGTACTGGCCATCCGGCATCCCGGCGGCGGCGGTGGCGTCGGTGACCGCGTAGAGACGCGGGATCGCACGCATGGCGACATGCATCGCGCCCTCCTCGACGTGGACCAGATCGGGGATCACCTCGCAGAAATCGGCGTGCGCCAGCGCCGCGCCGACCGCGCCAGCGCTGCGATGGTGCAGCGGTGTCATTGCGTTGTAGAGATGGGTGAAGCCGCTGACGCCCCAGCCGAGCGCCTCGACGCAGAGCCTAAAGCCTGCACAGGTATGGCCGATCTGGACCCGGACGCCAGCGTCGCGCAGATGCTCGATCAGCGCCCGGTGGCCCTCGATCTCCGGCGCCAGGGTCACCAGGCGGATCGGTGCCAGCGCCCGATAGCGCTCGATCGCCTCGATCGTGCCGGCGCGCGCCCGCGCCGGCTGGGCGCCGAGCATCGCGGGGTTGATGAACGGCCCCTCCAGATGCACGCCGAGAATCTCGGCGCGCCCGGGCTCTGGACGCTCGATCACTCGGTTCACCGCGGCGAGCGCCTCGAGCAGATCCTCCTCGGCCGCGGTCATGGTGGTGACTAGCAGGCTGGTGGTACCGAAGCGGGCGTGGGTGCGGGCGAGCACCGCCGCTGCCTCGCCACCCTGCATCGCATCGAGCCCCCCGCCGCCATGCACGTGCAGGTCGATGAAGCCAGGCAGCAGCCAAGGG